>CAZYKZ010000417.1:0-2012 GCA_964648175.1 uncultured Anderseniella sp. | reverse complement strand
CGTCCGCCCGGCATCTGGGCGCGGTCACCGTGATGCTGGATGCAGACCCTGCCGCAGTGGCGTTTTACGAGGCGATGGGGTGTACCATTGCCGGGCAGGCGCCATCCGGATCAATCCGGGGGCGGATGCTGCCAAGAATGGGAAGGCGACTCACCACAGGTTGACGTTACAACTGCACGGCATCCAATGCGGGCAGAGTGGGGTCGACAAATGCAGTCCGGCTGGAAACGATTGCTGGTTCCGGTTTCAGGCCGTGACCTGGCCACTTTATGGCTTGTGCTGGCCGCGATTACGGGGCTGGCCGGGCTAACCCTTGGATTGCTCATCCGGGCAGAGCTGGCCCAGCCCGGCATCCAGCTGTTTTCAAATCCTGCGCGCTATAATGACGTGGTGATGATGCACGGCATGGTGCTCAACTACTTCTTTGCGTTGCCGCTTTTGGTGGGCGGCTTTGGCAATCTGGTGGTTGCAGATTTGCTGGAGCGCGAGGATGCAAAGGTACGGCTGGTGTCCCGTGTGGCGGTGTACCTGTTTGCGGCAGCGTCGGTTGCGTTCGTTCTTGCCCCAGTGCTGGACCTTCTTTCCAGTGCTCGCGAACCGGCTGCCAGCGGCTGGACCCTGTATCCGCCACTGGCTGGCGGCAACGATGCCGGGATGGCATTTCCAGTCATCGCTGGCGCGTTGCTTGTCTGCATTGCGGCACTCGTGTTGTCCGTGGCGGGATTGGTCTGGACCGCCGTTTCAGCCGGGGCGTCAAGCTTCGTCAACATGTTCAGGCAGGGTGGCGGCATCTGGATGGTGGCTGGGATGGGGGTGGCAGCCGTTCAGTTGCTTGCCGATGCACGAACGGCCGCCTCGATGCTTGCAGGTACCAGCGAACTGCTACCGGATTTCGGCACGGGCCTTTCCGCCGGAGAGGTCACGGCGCTTGAGCTCGTCCAGCCGGATGCGCTTTCAGTGGCCCTGCTGCTGCTTAGTGTCGGGTTGATTGTGGCGATTGCGGCACGGTCTGCCGGCAGGCCCACGTTCTTGTGGATCGTTTCAATTGTGTCGCTGAGCCTGCTCCTGGCCGGGCTGGCATTGCCTCGCCTGCACCTTGAGCAGATGTGGCTGGATCATCCGTGGATTGCCGAGATGGTGCTCGACAGCCGGTTTGCCGTACCCTTGGCCCTGGTGGGGTTTGCCAGCCTGATTGCCTTGCTTTTGGCCCGGCCCGTACCGTTTTTGGAGATTGGCTGGTCCATCGGCTTTGCGTTGATAGTCGGCACTGGCGTTTACGCCATGGGCGGGATTGGCGGAGCAGGCGTGGACATGGCGCTGCACGACACCTACTACGTGGTCGCCCATCTCCATTTTCTCGCCGGGATGGCAGTACCGTTTGCCGCAATGGCAGGGCTCGTTGCCCATTATCCGTCAATGACGGCGAGCCTGGGTGCAATGATTGTCGGATGGGTCGGCCTGTTGCTGACCACCGTGGGGACGCTGGTGACGTTCTTCCCGATGTACTGGTTGGGCCTTATGGGCATGCCGCGACGCTATGTCGACTACCCGGAAATGTTTGCTCAGGTGAACGCGATTTCCTCAACCGGTGCGGCAATCCTCGGAGTGGCAGGCCTCCTGCTCGCCGCGTGGCTCGCGATGGCAATCGTGTTGCGCAAAACCTTGCGCTGACATTTGCACGGGTTACGTCTTCCGTCGCAGTGTAGCCGCCATGACAGAGGTGATTCAGATATCGGGCTACGAGCTGCCGCTCAGTGCGGACCAATGGGCATGGGCAGATGAGAACGCCGCCGCCATCAAGCGGTTCTGGAGCAAGGCGCATGCTGAAAAGCCGGCCATGTTCAACGGTCCCGTACTGGTCATGAACGGGCATGGCGTGCGTGAGGGCGTTCTGGCGGGCAATGTGCTGAAGACCGATTTTGCATCGTTCCTGTACTGGAAGGACAAGGGCCTGCCGGACGAGGCAGGCGTGCGCAACGTGTTTGGCTGCGCGGTGGTGCGCTCGGGCGACG
>CAZYKZ010000416.1:0-2015 GCA_964648175.1 uncultured Anderseniella sp. | reverse complement strand
CGATCAAGCGCGGCGGTGCGTGACTTGGCGTTTCCGATCTGGCGCTCGACGTTGCGCAGTTCCTCGGTCTGCCTGCCGATGTCGTCTGCAGCAGTTGCCGGCGCTGCCGCCGATGCGGCGGCCAGCACGGCGGCAATCGCTGCGGCGGCTGTCAGGCGTCGGACAAGGGTGGCAGGCATCGGCGAGCGGTAAATCCGGTTCTTGGCGTGGCCATTGCGCCCGAAGCAGGCACGGCATGGCCGGCGGTCAGGGGAATCATCATTCCCGGTGATACGGATGATTAACCAAAATGGTGACCGCCCGGTAAATCTGCTCGGCCAAAAGCACACGGGCAAGCTTGTGCGGCCAGGTCATGCGCCCGAAGCTGATGGTGTGGCGGGCGGCATCGCGCAATGCCTGACCGTGACCATCCGGCCCACCGATGCAGAAGGCGATGTCGGCCGTTCCTCCGTCCAGTTCGGCACGCATCAGGCCGGCGAATTCCTCGCTGGACATGGCCTTGCCGCCTTCATCCAGCGCAATGATGCAGGCGCCATCTGCGGCGGCGCCGGTCAGCCATAGGGCTTCCTCGTCCTTGCGGGCTGTTGCGGTGGGCTTGCGGCTTTCAGGGGTGTCGACGACCGACACCGCAGTGATGCCTGCGGTCCGGCCCTGCTGGCGGGCGCGGGCCAGGTAGGTGGCGAGCAGGTCCGCCTCGGGGCCAGATTTCATCCGCCCGATCGCGGCAATCGTGATCTTCACGCCAGGCTCAGGCCAGCGAGGTGTCTGCCGGTGCGTTGGGCGACCAGAGCTTCTCGATGTTGTAGAAGCTGCGGACCTCGGGCCGGAAGATGTGGACGATCACGTCGCCCGCATCCAGCACGACCCAGTCGCAATGGGGCAGCCCCTCCACCGAGACGCTCTTGTAGCCGCCTTCCTTCAGCGCATCCTGCAACTGGTCGGCGATGGCCGCCACGTGCCGGTTGGAGCGTCCGGAAGCGACGATCATGCTGTCGGCCAGCGCCGCCTTGCCGTTCAGGTCGATCTTGACGATCTCTTCGGCCTTGGCGTCGTCGAGCGACGACATGATGAGCTTTTCGAGAGAGGGTTTGGCCTTGCTGCGGCTGCGCGCAGGGGCGGGCTTTGCGGCTGGCGAACGCGAGCCGCTAGTCATGGCTTGTGTGGTCAGTGGTTTGGTCCTCATGATGACTGCGAGGCGAGCGCCATTGCCGCCTGGCAGGTCTGTGTTGTCTACGGTCTGGCTGCACGGGGTGCTTGGTGCCTTCTTCCGCTACACGTGGACTGGAACGACTCAAACGTTACGCTCAATGCAGCGCCAATTCAACCCGGCGCATGTGACATGGCGATGAAAGCGCGGCCATTCAAGGTTTCCGGTTGCGGATCTCGGTGGAGCTTTCGTACCTTAGCGGCATGTTGAGGAAGACCCAGGCGGGCGGGCGCATGCCGGCCAGAAGGGCTGCGTCGGAACTGTCGAGGCGGTGGCGCTCCAGCAGGTGAGCGGCAGGCGATCCGAGCGCCTTGAGCGACCAGCCGGGGCGGGCGAACACCGCCAGCGGCAGGGTGGCCGGGATCTCGCGCCACTCGTTCCACTTGTGCAGGCCGGCAAAGCTGTCAGCCCCCATGATCCAGACGAAGTGGCCTAGCTCGAACATGGGCCGCAAGGCTTCGAAGGTCTGGGCCGTGGTGCGGGTGCCGAGTTTTGCTTCGAGGCCGGTGACCCACATGCGCGGATGGGTGGCGAGCGCTCTTGCGTGAGCCAGGCGTAGCTTGAAATCGGCAGTGTCAGCGGAAGGCTTCAGCGGATTCTGCGGCGAGACCATCCACCAGACTTCATCGAGCTGCAGCCGCTTCAACGCCTCTTCGGAAACCGCGACATGGCCCGCATGAGCCGGGTTGAAGGAACCACCGAACAGGCCGATTCGACGGCCGGCAATGCGGGGCACGGAGTAGAGGGTGGAAACGATGGCCATGATGGGTGCGGATGCCGGGCGGTGTCAGGGCCGGGTCTGGCCGGA
>CAZYKZ010000415.1:0-2022 GCA_964648175.1 uncultured Anderseniella sp. | reverse complement strand
AGCAGCAGCGCAGCCACTCATCCCTTCATCAATTGCCGACACGAGCTGCCAGCGCAAAACCTTTGAAAGCAGCTGACCCATTCATGCAGACCTCCTGCTTTCGGCAGGAAGTCTGAAGCAGAAACTTGCAAATTTGGGAATCGCTACCGATTCAGCCCGCTCCAAAGCCGTTCTAGCCAAAGGCCATGATGCCTGCAGGGCCCAGCAGCACGATGAAGATCACCGGCAGGAAGAAGCCCACCATCGGCACAGTCAGCTTGGGTGGCAGGGCGGCCGCCTTCTTCTCAGCTGCGGCCATGCGGTCGTCTCGGTTTTCCTGGGCAAGCACGCGCAGCGCGGTACCGATCGGCGTACCGTAGCGTTCGGACTGGATAAGGCTGGTCACTACCGACTTTACTGTCGGAAGGCCAACGCGGTTGGCCAGGTTCTCGAAGGCCTTCGATCGGTCGCCGATGAACGATAGCTCCGCGATTGTGAGCGTCATTTCTTCTGCCAGGGGCACTGACGAGGATCCGATTTCCTGCGCCACGCGCCCCATGGCGGCCTCGACCGACATGCCCGATTCCACGCAGATCAGCAGAAGGTCGAGCGCATCCGACCAGGCGCGCTGGATGGACTGCTGACGGCGCTTGATCATATTGGTCAGAAACACGTTGGGAAGGTAGAAGCCGGCAATCACGCCCATGCCGGTGGTGGCGAGACGCATTGATCCCGACACCTGGTCGGCGAACACGGTCGAGGAGTAGACGAAGACCAGCACGCCGCCGATGATCGGCATGATGGCGCGTGCGGCGAGGAAGGTCACAAGATGCTTCTCGAGGCGCAGGCCGGCCTGACGCAGACGGGTGCGGGAGGTGTCCGCCTCGAGCAGCTTGCGCAGGTTCAGGGCATCCACGATCTGCGCCGCCACACCCTTGGGCTGGTTGTCGCGCAGACGCGGATTGCCCTGCTCCTTGTTCTTCTGCAAGGCCTCGCGATTGGCCACGCGCAACTTGTCCCGTTCAACCGCCAGGGTCTTCATGCGGGTCTGCATCTTGTCGCCCTGCAGCAGCGGCGAGGCGAGCGTCACCACGGTTGCAAATGCCGAGAGGGCCACCAGCAACGTGATCATGTTGCGTGGTTCGAGCAGAATGTAGAGAAAGTCGATCATAGTTTATCTCGTCTATTGGCGTACTGCGTGCGCCGGTCAGATATCGAAGTTGATCATCTTGCGCATGACGAGCACGCCAATACCCATCCAGATGGCCGAGCCCATAAGCATGACGTTGCCGATCTTGGTCTCCCAGAGCGGGACCAGGTAGGTCGGGTTCAGGATCATCATGCCGCCGGCGATGACGAAGGGCAGAGAACCGATGATCGCCGCCGAAGCCTTTGCTTCCTGCGACACGGACTGGATCTTCTGCTTCATCTTCTTGCGGTCACGCAGCACCTTGGACAGGTTGCCCAGGGCTTCGGCCAGGTTGCCCCCGGTCTTAGCCTGGATCGCCATCACGATGGCCAGGAAGTTTACTTCCGCCAGCGGCATGCGGTCGTACATGCGCTCCAAGCCCTGGTCGATGGTGATGCCGACACGCTGTCCTTCCACCACTTCCGCAAACTCCGGACCGACGGGTGCAGGTGTCTCACGCGCAATAACTTTCAAGGCGTCCGAAACCGGCAAACCCGCCTTGATGCCGCGCACCATCACGTCGATGGCGTCAGCGAAATCATGCAAGAACGTCTCGCGACGGCGCTTTGCAAGATAGTTGAGAACCCAGCGCGGCAAGCCAAGCGCGCCGACCACGCCGGCGACAGCGGCCACGTAGATCGGTGCACCGCCGATGAATGCTGCGATCAGCAGCACTACGCCGACGATCACCGATGCCATGATGAAGGCGTTCATGCTCAGCTCGAGGCCGGCCTGGTGAATGCGCTGGCGGATCGTGACCTTCTTGCGCCGCTTCTTCTCGGCTTCCTCGAATTCCTTCAGGGTTTCCTGAATGCGGCGGCTGCGCTGGGCCGACTTGTCCTTGGACGCAGCCT
>CAZYKZ010000414.1:0-2023 GCA_964648175.1 uncultured Anderseniella sp. | reverse complement strand
CGGTCCTTGTCCAGCTTCTCCTGGGTCTTGAAGTCCCACAGGCGGCAGGAGTCCGGGCTGATCTCGTCGGCCAGAACGGTGCGCACCATGTCGCCTTCATACTGCCGGCCGAACTCGATCTTGAAGTCGACCAGCTTGATGCCGATGGCGGCGAACATGCCGGACATGAAGTCGTTGATGCGGATCGTCATCGACATGATGTCGTCGATTTCCTGCGGCGTTGCCCAGCCGAATGCGGTCACGTGCTCTTCAGCCACCAGCGGATCGCCCAGTTCGTCGTTCTTGTAGCAGAACTCGATGATGGAGCGCGGCAGCGGCGTGCCTTCCTCAAGGCCGAGGCGCTTGGCCATGGAGCCGGCGGCGACGTTGCGCACGATCACCTCGAGCGGGATGATCTCGACCTCGCGCACCAGCTGCTCGCGCATGTTCAGGCGGCGGATGAAGTGCGTCGGCAGGCCGATGTCGTTGAGCTGGGTGAAGATGAACTCGCTGATGCGGTTGTTCAGCACGCCCTTGCCCTCGATCACCGCCTTCTTCTGGGCGTTGAACGCGGTGGCGTCATCCTTGAAGTGGACGACAATGGTGCCCGGTTCGGGACCTTCGTAAAGGATCTTGGCCTTGCCTTCGTAGATCCGGGTGCGGCGCTGGTTCATGTTCTGGATACCTCGGGCGGCGGGGGAGCCGTCTTGAGATGGGTTTTCGCCCCCGCGCGCATGGCGTGAATCAGGGTTCAGCCTCGCGACTGAACCCATCAGATAGACCGTTTGTGCGCACTCTACAATGTGCCTGCGCCGCAAATGGGGCGGATTCAAACAGGAATTGACGCGCGCAATGCCGCAGTTGCGGCATAAGCGTGTATTGAAGCAGTTGCCGTGATTGTTTATGTGACTGCAGCAACAGCAATCATGTGCGGTACGCCTTGCCCGGTCTGGGTGGCAAGTACCTGCGGCAAAGACAAGGAGCCAGAGCCCATATGAGCACGTTCGACAAGCGCGAAGAAGGTTTCGAACGCAAGTTCGCCCATGACGAGGAATTGCGCTTCAAGGCGTCTGCGCGGCGCAACAAGCTGCTGGGCCTGTGGGCTGCCGGCCTGATGGGGCTGGAGGGCGACGCTGCCACCGACTATGCCAAGCAGGTCATCAAGGCTGATTTCGAGGAAGCCGGCGACGACGACGTGTTCCGCAAGATCCGTGGCGACTTCGACGCCAAGGGCATCGATCAGTCGGATCACCAGATCCGCCGCCAGATGGACGAGCTGATGGCCGAAGCCATCACCCAGATCGAAAAAGAAGGCTGAAACGGCTTTGACCCAGTCTCATCCCCTGTCGCTTAAGTCCCGTCTGTCCAGCGCGGGCGGGCAGGCCGTGTTCACCGCCTGGTGCCAGTGGCCCGGCGAGTGGCAGGCGCTGGCCATGGTTCGCGCCGGTTTCGCCGGCGTACTGGCCGACATGCAGCACGGCATGTTCGATTACGGCCACATGCTTGCCCACGTGCAGGCCGTCGGCCGGGCAGGGGGCATTCCGATGGTGCGGCCGCCGCTCGATGATTTCGGCATGGTGGCGCGCGCGCTGGACGCGGGCGCCTCGGTCATCATCATGCCGATGATCAACACGGTGGAAGACGCCAAACGGCTGGTCGACGTGGCAAGGTTTCCGCCACTGGCTTCGCGGTCCATGGGTCCCAAGGGCGCGCTCGAACTGTGGCAGATGCAGCCGCAGGAGTACCTTTCGCAGTCCAACGAACTGACCACGCTGCTGCCGATGATCGAGACCCGGCGTGCGCTGGGCAACCTGGATGCCATTCTTGCTGTGGACGGCATAGATGGCGTGTTCGTGGGACCGTTTGACCTGTCCATCAACCTGTCCGGCGGCAAGGTCGGTGGGGCGAATGATCCTGATGTGAAGGCAGCACTGCCAACCATTGCCAATGCCGCAAAGAAGGCAGGCAAGATCGCGGGCATCTATGCGACCGGGGCAGAAGAAGCGAATCGCTTTGCAGGCCTGGGGTTCGACCTTGTCTCTGC
>CAZYKZ010000413.1:0-2037 GCA_964648175.1 uncultured Anderseniella sp. | reverse complement strand
CCGGGCCAGGTTTTCTGCAACGGTCAAGCCGCCTCGCGTCACGGTCTTCGCCATGATTGTCGTTCTCCAGATCAGACGTCGTTTTTTGTGATTTGCGGGGCTTCTGACCACAATGAGCCGGTCAGTTCAACAATTTATTCCACCTGCCGGATTGGCGTACCATTAAGCATCCGTCCAGGGCGCGACATCCTTTGACTTGAAAGCTCCGCAACTTATCTCCATTTTCCCCGTTGATAGCGCGAGGGGCGCTGACATCTCAGCGAGAATTGCCTGAGTAACCGGAGGAAAGAATGCGTAAACTGAATTCCATTGTACTTGCAGCTTCCGCTGCCGTGATCCTGGCCGCCAGCCCGGCCCTCGCCGAAGGCGACGCAGCCAAGGGTGAGAAGGTATTCAAGAAGTGCCAGGCTTGCCACGATGCAACGACCGAGAAGAACAAGGTCGGCCCGCACCTCGTTGGCATTGTTGGCCGCAAGGCTGCATCGGTCGAAGGTTACAAGTACGGCGAAGGCATCACCGCCAAGGCCCCCGAGATCGACACCTGGGACGAAGCCGAGCTGGATGCCTACCTTACAGATCCCAAGGCCTTTGTGGGCGGCAAGACCAAGATGGCCTTCAAGCTGGGCAAGGCCGAAGATCGCGCCGACGTCATCGCCTATCTGAAGTCGCTGGGCAACTAAGCCCCGCGCGAACAGCAATTACCGCGAAGCCGGCAGGGCAACCTGCCGGCTTTTCTGTTTCAGGCACAGCCATCCGGCTTCGCTGGAAATTGGATAACTTGCTTGACCATTGAGACCGGCGATTGCTTATCTAGCGCCTGGCGTTGGCATGAGCCGAGGAACAAATCACCAATGTTTCACCCGGTCGGACAGGACAAGGTTTCCGGCGAGATCGTCGAGCAGATCGAGCGGCTGGTGCTGGAGGGCGTGTTGCGCCCCGGCGACCAGCTGCCGGCCGAACGTGACCTTGCCGGGCAGTTCGGCGTTTCGCGGCCAACGCTGAGGCAGGCGCTGGCGGAACTCGAACAGTCCGGCCTGCTGGTGGCGCGCCAGGGCGGCGGCACTTATGTGGCCGACGTCATGCGCTCGGTGTTCGCCGAGCCGATCATCGGGCTGTTCGGCAAGCACGAGAAGGCAACCGCCGACTATCTGGAATTCCGCGCCGGCATCGAGGCGATGGCAGCGCGCTGGGCGGCGGAGCGGGCAACGCAGGCGGATCGCGAGATCATCAGCTCCATCATGCGCAACATGGAGAAGGCGCACAGCCTGGAGGACGCCGACGAGGAAGCACGGCTCGACGTGGAGCTGCACATCGCGATCAGCGATGCATCCCACAACATCGTGCTGATCCAGTCGCTGCGCTCGATCTACAACCTCCTGCAGCACGGCGTGTTCTACAACCGTCACCTGCTCTATGGTTTCAGGAACGGCCGCGACGAGCTGCTGGCCCAGCACCGGGCCATCCACGATGCGGTGATGGCGCGCGATCCCGACGCGGCCGAGGCTGCGGTGCGCCGCCACATCGACTATGTGGGACGGGCGTGGCGGGACAGCGATGCCGAGGCGCAACGCGAACTGACCGCAGCCAAGCGGCTGAGCAGGCTGCGCGCGGGCAAACCGGCTGGCGGGAACGGCCACGGCTGAAGCCACGGGCAAGGCCTGTCATCTTTACATGAATGCCGTGTCAGCGCATGGTGCGCGGCAAGCGGGCAATCACTCACCACGATGAAACTGGGGCAAACATCATGAAACTTCTTCGCTATGGAAAACCCGGCAAGGAAAAGCCGGGCATGCTCGACGCGGACGGCAACATCCGCGACCTGTCGGGCAAGATCGCAGACTTCACGCCGGACCAGCTGTCACCGAAGGCGCTGGACAAGCTGGCCAAGATCAACCCGGCGAAGCTGCCGCTGGTCAAGGGCAAGCCGCGGCTGGGGCCGCCGGTAGCCGGCGTGGGCAACTTCGTGTGTATCGGGCTCAACTACACCGACCATGCCGAGGAAGTGGGCCTGCCGATCCCGGCGGAACCGGTGATCTT
>CAZYKZ010000412.1:0-2039 GCA_964648175.1 uncultured Anderseniella sp. | reverse complement strand
CGCATCCGTACCAGCGCATCGGCGGCAATGGCGCCCTTGCCGTTTTCAAGCACCATCAACGGGTTGACGTCCAGTTCTTCAAGTTCTGATTCATGTGCGGCTGCGAACCTCGCCACGGCTTCGATGGAGTCGAGCGTGGCGTTGAGGTCGCCAGCCTTGCCGCGATAGCCTTCGATCAGGCGGAACACCTTGAGGCGGCGCAATGCGGCTTCGATTTCGACGCGGGTCGTGGGCAGCAGAAGCGTGGCGCTGTCGGCCAGAAGTTCCGTCAATATACCGCCAGCGCCGATGACCAGCGCCAGGCCGAATTGCGGATCGCGCTTCACGCCGATGATCAGTTCGGCCGCGGTGCCGGTGATCATCTGCTCCACCAGCACCTCGTCGCAGATCTGGGCCATGCGGTCCGCGGCGGCCTGAGCGGCTTCCGGGCTGGATAGGTTCAACGCCACGCCGCCTGCCTCGGTCTTGTGGGCGAGATCGGCTGACGATGCCTTGACGACGACGGGAAAGCCGATGGCCTGTGCCGTCCTGCCTGCTTCTGCAATCGGGCAGGTCATGGCGGCAGGCGTGCGCAGCCCGTGTTCCGCCAGAAGCGCCTTGGCATCGCGTTCGGTCAGGGATGCGATCTCGCCTTCCTTCGCCATGACAGGCGCCAGCGGGGCGGGCGCTGCGCCTTGCGCCCAGTTGCGGCCAATGGCGGCGGCGGCGGCAAAGGCGGTGAAGGCGTCGTCCAGCCCCAGCATCGGGGCGATGCCGGCGCTGGTTAGCCGCGCGGCGACAACGGCCGGCATGGACTCGTGCAGTGACGTCACGGTGACGGCGCGCGCAGCCGTGGCCTTGTGGGCATCAATGTATCCATCCACCGTGACGATCCAGGTGGCCGGGTTCATGGGTGGCTTGTCGGGCACGTCGATGACCAGCATGCCAACGTCAAAGCCGCCCGACAGGACGGCGGTGAAGGTGGCGGCAAGCTTGTCCCGCTGGTTCCAGATGAAGGTGTGATAGTCGAGCGGGTTGTCCACCACGACATACTCGCTCAGCGTCGCCGAAACCCGCTCCCGCGTGGCGGGGTCGAATGGCGGGAATGACACCGGGTATGCTTCGCCCATGTCGGAGACCAGCGCCGCCTCGCCGCCTGAGCAGGACATCGAAACAAGCCGCGTATCTTCTATGGGGCCACCATAGTGCAGGAACTTCAGCGTCTCGCACAGCGCGCTGACAGAGTTCACGCGGGCGATGCCGTAGCGTGCAAACATTGCGTCATAGAGGTCGTCGGCGCCGGAGAGCGAGTTGGTGTGGCTCATGGTGACCTTGGCGCCCTGTTCGGACTTGCCGGTCTTGAGCACGACGATGGGCTTTCGCGCGGCGCGGGCGGCAAGTGCTGCGCGCGAGAAGGCGGCGACGTCCTTGAGGCCCTCGATGTGCAGGCCGATTGCCGTCACGCGGGGGTCGGCGCTCAGGTGGGAGATCATGGCGGACATGCCGACGTCCGCCTGGTTGCCAAGCGTGAACAGGCCGGCCACCGGCACGTGGCGCTTCATCATGGCGAAGTTGCAGGCGATGTTGCCCGACTGGGTGACGAAGACCACGCCGCTCTCCACCGGCTTCATGCCGTGTTCGTCGGGCCAGGGCGAGCACTTGTCGAGCGCGTTCACGTAGCCGTAGCAGTTGGGGCCCATCACCGGCATGCCGTTGGCGGCCTTCAGCATTTCAGCCTCCAGCGCCTTGCCGGTGTCGTCGACTTCGGCAAAGCCTGAGGAGTACAGCACCACGCCGCCGCAGCCCATTGCTGAGAGTTCCGCGATCATCTCGACGGCGAGTTCCCGCTTCACGGCGATGAAGGCGCAGTCGGGGGCTTCCGGCAACTCCGAAACGGCTCGAAGACAGGGCACGCCGTTCAGGTGGTCGCGCTTGGGGTGGATGGCATGGATGGTGCCGTCGAAGCCCAGTTCCTGCGTGACGCGAAGAGCCGTCTCGGCTTCCCACCCGCCGATGAAGGCAACGGTCTTTGGCGCCAGCAGCCGAGCCAGAGGGGAGGT
>CAZYKZ010000411.1:0-2045 GCA_964648175.1 uncultured Anderseniella sp. | reverse complement strand
CCACCGCCAGCGCGCCACCAGCCGGCAGCTTGTGCTCATCGCCCTTGGCCATGATCAGCGAACCGGCCTGGCGCATTTCCCAGTGAAGCAGGCCAACGGCGTTGTGCTCGTCGTCGTCCGAACGGAACGAGTTTGAACAGACCAGTTCGGCGAGGCCGTCCGTCTGGTGCGCATCAGTGCCGCGAACCGGGCGCATCTCGTGGATGACGACCTTGACGCCGGCCTGCGCTGCGGCCCAGGCGGCTTCCGAACCGGCCATGCCGCCGCCGATGATGTGCAATGTCTTGTCAGTCATGGCGCATGCCTTAGCGCCGTTGCCGGGCAGGGGCAAGACCCGGTCAGCTTGGCTGCCGGGCTTCGTTCAGCAGCCAGTTGTGGAACAGCCGCGCCTGTTCAGACATCTGGCCCTCGCGCGGGCGCAGCAGCCAGAAGCCCCGGTCGGACTCTTGCGCGACCGGGATCGGCCGCACCAGGTCGCCCTGTTCGATGAAGTCTTCCGCCAGCCGCCGGCCGCACAGGGCGATGCCTTCGCCGCGCAAGGCCGACTGGATGAGCACCATGTAGTTGTCGAAGGTGAAGCCGCGGCCCTGCGGCTCGCCCTCAACGCCAATGGCTTCGAGGAAGCTGTCCCAGGTCACCCAGTTGCGGTCGAACTTGGCGAGGTGCAGCAGCGAATGGTGCAGAAAGTCCGAGGGCTTGCTCAGCATTCCTGCCTTTTCCAGATAGCGCGGCGAGCAAACGGGCCAGATTTCGTTGTCGAACAGCCGCGTTGCCTCCACGCCGGGCCATTCGCCGGGACCATAGCGCACGGCGATGTCGATGCCTTCGCTGGCCAGGTCATAGACCGGTGAGGCGGCAACCAGCCGGATGTCGATTTCCGGGTGCAGGCCGCGAAACTTGGCGATGCGCGCCATCAGCCAGTAGGAGGCGAACGCAACGGACGTGGCGACGGTGAGTTCTCCCGGCCCGCGCTGGCGGCGCAGGTCGGCGGACACGTTGGCCACGTGCTCCAGCCCCATGGTGACGGCGCGGTGCAGACGTTCGCCCTCAGGCGTAAGCGAGAGCCCGCGAGACTGGCGTTGAAATACCGAGAAACCGAGGAATTCCTCCAACAGCTGGATCTGCCGCGACACGGCAGATTGCGTGACGTCCAGTTCCTTCGCTGCGCGGGTGAAGTTCATGTGACGGCCCGCCGCCTCGAACACGACGAGCGCATTGGTCGGCGGCAGGTGTTTGCGCAATGCCACGGCCATGAGTTTGAGGCCCTCTCCAGATCGGTTTTTATGTTGTTGAACTGGAAAATATCAGCCTCTGCCATGAGCTGCAATCATGACAGGCAGCAATTCCGCAAGATGGCGAAGGCTACTCCGCCGCCGCCTGCTTGCCGCGTGCGAGGATCGGGGCGAGGTATTGGCCGGTGTAGGAGCGGGCAACCTTGGCCACGTCTTCCGGGGTTCCGGTGGCGACGATCTCGCCGCCGCCGTCGCCGCCTTCGGGGCCGAGGTCGATGATCCAGTCGGCCGTCTTGATAACTTCGAGGTTGTGCTCGATGACCACCACGGTGTTGCCGTGCTCAACCAGTTCGTGCAGCACTTCCAGCAGCTTGGCGACGTCATGGAAGTGCAGGCCGGTTGTCGGCTCGTCCAGCAGGTAAAGCGTGCGGCCCGTCGCCCGCTTCGACAGTTCCTTGGCCAGCTTGACGCGCTGCGCCTCGCCGCCCGACAGGGTGGTGGCCTGCTGGCCGACGTGAATGTAGCCGAGGCCAACACGCTCCAGCGTCACCAGCTTGTCGCGCACTGCCGGAACGGCGCGGAAGAAATCAGCCGCCTCCGCCACCGTCATGTCGAGCACGTCGGCGATGGACTTGCCCTTGAACTGGATGTCGAGCGTTTCGCGGTTGTAGCGCTTGCCGTGGCAGGCATCGCAGGTCACGTACACATCGGGCAGGAAGTGCATCTCGATCTTGATGACGCCGTCGCCCTGGCAGGCTTCGCAGCGCCCGCCCTTGACGTTGAACGAAAACCGGCCCGGCCCGTAGCCGCGCG
>CAZYKZ010000410.1:0-2051 GCA_964648175.1 uncultured Anderseniella sp. | reverse complement strand
AATCCGGCGCGCGTGGTGATCGGCGGGTCGCTCTACCTCGCCGGCAACGTGCTGGCGCTCCACCGCGGCGAAACGCCCAGCCAGGTCAGCGGCACCGCGCGGCGCTGAACGCAAAAAGGCCCGGAAACGTGTTCCGGGCCTTGTTCAATCCGTATGGCGGTCCGTCAGATGGAGGACTTGATCCAGTCAGCGATCTTGCCCTTCGGATTGGCGCCAACCTGGGTCGCCGCGACCTGTCCGCCCTTGAACACCATCAGCGTCGGGATGCCGCGTACGCCGTACTTGGACGGGGTGGAGGGGTTCTCGTCGATGTTGATCTTGACGATCTTCACGTCGCCGCCGAACTCGTTGGAGAGCTCTTCCAGCGACGGGCCGATCATCTTGCAGGGGCCGCACCATTCAGCCCAAAAGTCCACCACCACGGGAGTATCGGACTTGAGCACGTCGTCTTCGAAGGAGGAGTCGGTTACAGGGCTTGTGGCCATGTCGAGAACCTTTCATTGGTGAGTGTCTGCTCTGTTACCTGATAAGTAGGAATTGCCCTCGTGGCGGTCAAGCCGGTTGACGCCCCGGTTACGCGCTTTTGAACAGTGCTGCGCGCCAGGCCCGGTCGAGCATGTCCTGCGGCACGGCCATCAGCGACGGCGCATCGGTCCAGAGCAACGCACATTCAACTTGGCGTCCCGGATAGAGGCGCGACAGGAGATGGGCATAGGCAGCCAGCTGGCGCAGGTACCCTTCGGGAACCGCATCAAGGCTGGATGGCGGCGGCCGATTGGTTTTGAAATCGACCACCAGCACACGCGAATCCGTCACCAGCAGCCGGTCGATCTGGCCGGACAGGCCAAAGCGCTCCGCTTCGGGCGGTTCCACCAGGCCGGCTACGGAAACCTCGGCCTGAGCGTGGGGCGAAAACACATCGGCGAAGCGGGCGTCAGCGAACAGCTGCATGATTTCGCCGACTGTTTCCTCAAGTGCGGTCCCTTCCACGCCATTGCGCGCAAGATAACGGCGGGCGGCAGCCTCGCGTTTCTCCATAGGCAGATCCGGCAATGATTGCAGCAGGCGGTGCACCAGTTCGCCGCGCCGGAACTTGCGATCTTCCCGCGGCGCGAGAGGAGACAGCGCCACCTCGCCGGACCAACCGTCATCGGTTTCGGCAATCTCCGCCAACTTCGACGGAGCCAGCCAGCGCTCAGGCCGGGCGACCGGCGGCGCAGGCCTCATCGCCCAATCGGGAAGCTCGACGGGCGCATCGGCCAGGGTGATGCCTTTGCGCTCCATGTCGCCGATCCGGCCGGAGCCGAGGCGCCAGATCCGCGAGCCCGCGTCTCCGGTGGCCGCTACGCCACTGTCCACCAGCGCCCGGCGGATCGAGTGATACCAGGTGCCCTCGTCCGGCTCGTCGGTCTCCCAGCCGTCCGTCTTTCTCGATTTCTTGAAGCCGCAGACATAGAGCCGGTCGCGGGCGCGGGTCATGGCCACGTAGAGAAGCCGGTTGTATTCCTCCATCAGCTTCTCTTGCGCGGCGTCCTTGAGGTCTTTCGTGTACTCGACCTCAAAGTCCTTCTTCAGCCGCCAGACCGGCAGATCGTCCACGCCCTCGTCAAACAAAAGACCCGCGACCTTCTTGCCGTCAGGCTTCGAGCAGGTGTCCGGCAGGAACACGATGGGGGCTTCAAGGCCCTTGGCGCCATGCACGGTCATGACGCGAACTTCGCCCGAGCCCTGCTCCATGTCGCGCTTGAGGCTGGTGGCAGTTGCCTCGAGCCAGGCGAGAAAGCCCGCCATGGTGGACAGGCCCTCGCGCTCATAGTCGAGGCACTGCTGCAGGAAGGCGTCGACCGGCTCGCCGGCCTCGTGACCGATGGCCTTGAGGAAGGCGGCCCGCCCGCGGTCGCGCGACAGCACGCCGGAATAGAAGCGATAGACGCCGGTGCGGCCTGCCTCGGCCCGCCAGGCCTCAAGCCTTGCCAGCGCCTGCGCGTACGGCCTGCCTGCTGCAACGGCGTCATGCAGCCGCTGCCACAAGGTGGACATGCCGCGCTGGT
>CAZYKZ010000409.1:0-2063 GCA_964648175.1 uncultured Anderseniella sp. | reverse complement strand
AGGCTATTTCCACGCTCGAGCAGCATCTGGTGAAGTACCCGCGGGATGCGCGGGCAAAGTACTCGCTGGCCAAGGTCTACGCCAATACCGGCAGCTGGGAGCTTGCCAAGCGAAATGCCGAGGATGCGCTGGAAATTGGCGACCTGACAGCGGATGAAGCCGCCGACGCGCAGCGGTTGCTGGCACGTGCCAACAATTCGCTCGCCGGGTTCGAGTGGGCGCTGGATGCGACCGTGGGCATCAGGTCGACGTGGCTCGAGACAGATGAACGGTACCCCTTCGATCCAGGTACAGGCTGGCGCGACCGGCAGGACTGGAATCCATTCATCGCTTCCAATGCTTCGCTGCGAATCGACCTCGACAGCCCACTTGATGACGCGCTGATCATATCCGGCGGTTTTCTGGCCGAGCGCCGGTATGAAGACATAAATCAGGGTGCGGGAAATCCATTCCCCGATTTTTCCGATGGCGGCATATATCTTCACAACCGGGGCTACGCGGCCATCACGCTGGACAAGGGCATCGAGACCACTGAACTGGATGCCTTGCGCTTCCAGTTCGGCGTGTTCGGCAACTGGCGGACCTACAATCCATCGGTTGACGATGCTTCCCTCGGAACGATGCTGCGGTTCATCATCCAGCCATCAGTTGACACATCGGCTTACGTGGAAGGCCGGTATGGCTCGCTGGCTCCGTCCAAGAACCTCGCTGCCGATCATCGTTTCCAGGCCGAGACCGGGGTCACGCACCGGCTGTCGTACGAGCATTCGGTTGGCCTGGCGGGCCGGTACATCTACGAAATGCGCGACGATGGCGTGACCGTGGCCCGGCAGCGCGAAGCAGAGGTGCGCTATTCCGGCCTGCTGCCGCAGCAGCCGTTCGATGCGGTGTGGACCCACCAGATCGGTTTGGGTATTGGTGATTTCGAGACACGTGATGCCTCTTCGCTGCAGTTTTTCGTGCCAACGCCGTCGGATGGCCATTACTGGAAAGCGGACTGGACGCATACGTTCCAGATCGACGGCTACAACAGTGTGTCCTTGGGATACGAGTTCAAGCGAATCGACTTCACCTCCGGCTTCTTCTTTTTTGACAACGACTACTCCACGCATTCGGTCAGCTTGAGTTACACCAAGTCGTTCTGAACGGCAGAAAGACAGAACTCATGTACAAGTTGAGATTTGCAGGAATTGCGATAGTTGCAGGGGCAGCCACCGCCATCTTCGTTGCGGGCGCGTCTGCTGAAACGGTTGGCAAGATGACAGCCGTTCAGACCCAGGTCAGCAAAGCCGGAGCCGGGGTCATCGGCATCGGTGCGCCGATTTCAATGGGAGACCAACTCCGCAGCAATTCGACCGGCCTTGGCATGATCGTTTTCCAGGATGAGTCGAGCGCCAAACTTGGGCCGAACTCGCGGTTGACCATCGACGAGTTCGTCTACAGTCCGGGTGGGTCCGGCAGTCTTGGCATCTCGATGGATCGCGGCGTGTCGCGCTTTTACGGCGGCCAGGTCTCGAAGAAGGGCCAGATGAAGATTTCGACGCCGCACGTGATACTGGGCGTGCGTGGCGGCATCATCGAGGTGAACGTTGCTAACGGCCGGACGACTGGCATTCTGCGCGCCGGGAAGCTGACCTGCACAGTCAATGGCGTCACCCGCGTGATTACCAAGCCAGGCTTCGCCTGCATTTCCGATGGTTCTTCGCTTGATGTCAGCAAGACCAGCAACAGTTTCAGCGTTCTGGACAGCACGGCCAGGATTGCCGGCACCGGCCAGCCCGGCGCACAGGGTCCGGGCCTCGGTGTCGATACAGGATGCGCGAGCGCAGGTTCGTTCCTGTCTGCAGGATGCATTACCAGAAATGGCCGGCTGCCGGTTCCTGGCGGAAGCGGACCGCATGACGGCAGCAATGTTCCGGAGATCAACCGGACGAACGGGTCTTACAACTACTAGGAGTCGCGGCGGGCCATGGGCTGAAAGATGATTGCACATCTGGGCTCCAGAGCAGGCGTTCTCGCCCTCATCGTCTTGCTGGTCCTGTGCCACATCGTCTTTGACCGGC
>CAZYKZ010000408.1:0-2066 GCA_964648175.1 uncultured Anderseniella sp. | reverse complement strand
ACCAGCGGCGTACGGGTGCCGGACGGCGATTTCATTCCGGCAGACCGCGAAGGCCTGACCATCTGCGATGCGACCTCTGCCGCGTTTGCCCAGAAGCTCGACTTCGCGAAACTCGACGTGGTGACGTTCTCCTGGCAGAAGGTGCTGGGCGGGGAGGGCGCACACGGCATGCTTATCCTGTCTCCGCGCGCGGTCGAGCGGCTTGAGAGCTATACGCCGGCCTGGCCGATGCCGAAAATCTTCCGGCTCACCAAGGGCGGCAAGATCATCGACGGCATCTTCAAGGGCGAGACCATCAACACGCCGTCCATGCTGTGCGTCGAGGACTATATCAAGGCGCTGGAATGGGCTGAGAGCATTGGCGGGTTGCCGGCGCTGATCAACCGGGCAGATGCCAATGCGGCCGCCCTCAATGCCTGGGTGGACCGCACGCCCTGGATCGAGAACCTGGCGGTTGACCCGGCTACCCGGTCGAACACCTCGGTATGTCTAAAGCTGTCGGCGTCCGCCACGGCGGGGCTTGATGCGGACGAGGCGGCTGCGCTGCCAAAGCAGATGGTCAAGCTGCTCGAAGCGGAAGGTGTGGCGTTCGACATTGGCGCCTACCGCGATGCTCCGGCGGGCCTGCGCGTTTGGTGCGGCGCAACGGTCGAGGCGCATGACGTGGAAGCCCTGACCCACTGGCTCGACTGGGCCTGGTCACAGGTTTCCGCGGCCAAGGCCGCCTGAGTTCTCTCGAACATTCTTGCAAATTCCAGACTGGAGGATTGCCTCATGGCGCCCCGTGTACTCGTTTCCGACAAGCTTTCAGACGCCGCCGTTGAGATTTTCAAGGCGCGCGGCATCGACGTGGATTTCAAGCCGGACCTCGGCAAGGACAGGGATGCGCTGCTCGCTGCCATCGCCGATTATGACGGCCTTGCAATTCGCTCGGCCACCAAGGTGACGGCCAAGATCATCGAGGCGGCAAAGAACCTCAAGGTGATTGGCCGCGCCGGCATCGGCGTCGACAATGTCGACATTCCCGCCGCTTCCGCGCGCGGCATCATCGTGATGAACACGCCGTTCGGCAACACCATCACCACTGCCGAGCACGCCATCTCGATGATGCTGGCGCTGGCCCGGCAGATTCCAGCCGCCAACGCCTCGACCCATGCGGGCAAGTGGGAAAAGACCCGCTTCATGGGGGTTGAGCTGTTCAACAAGACGCTGGGTTTGATCGGCTGCGGCAATATCGGTTCGATCGTCGCCGACCGGGCCTTGGGCCTGCGTATGCGCGTCATCGCCTATGATCCGTTCCTGTCGGCAGAGCGCGCGGTGGAACTGGGCGTGGAGAAGGTCGAGCTCGATGACCTCTTGAAGCGGGCCGACTTCATTTCACTGCACACGCCGCTGACCGACAAGACCAAGCACATTCTCGATGCCAAGGCGCTGGCCAAGACAAGAAAGGGTGTGCGCATCATCAACTGCGCGCGCGGCGGGCTGATCGTCGAAGATGCGCTGAAGGATGCGCTTGATTCCGGCCATGTGGCGGGAGCCGCGCTCGACGTGTTCGAGGTGGAACCGGCAACCGAGCACCCGCTGTTCGGCTATGAGAACGTGGTTTGCACGCCGCACCTGGGCGCAGCCACGTCGGAAGCCCAGGAGAACGTGGCGCTACAGGTGGCCGAGCAGATGTCGGACTATCTGCTGCAGGGCGCGGTGTCGAACGCACTGAACATGCCGTCGATCACGGCCGAGGAAGCCCCGCGGCTGAAGCCCTTCGTGGCACTGGCGGAACTACTCGGTTCGTTCGCCGGCCAGCTCACGGAAAGCTCCATCAAGGCGGTGACCATCGAGTACGCCGGCGAAGTGGGCGAGATGAACGTCAAGGCGCTTACCTCGGCGCTGCTGGCGGGGCTGATGCGGCCGATGCTGGGCGACGTCAACATGGTGTCGGCGCCAGTGATGGCGAAGGAGCGCTCGATCAAGGTGGACGAGGTGCGGCAGACCAAGCGCGGGGTGTACGACAACTACATCCGGCTGATCGTCAAGACGGACCGGCAGGAACGCTCGGTGGCGGGCAC
>CAZYKZ010000407.1:0-2068 GCA_964648175.1 uncultured Anderseniella sp. | reverse complement strand
AGGCGATGCCGCCCGACATGCCGGCCGCGAAGTTGCGTCCGGTCTGGCCCAGCACCACCACGATACCGCCGGTCATGTACTCGCAGCCGTGGTCGCCGGTGCCTTCAACAACCGCGATGGCGCCGGAGTTGCGAACGGCAAAGCGCTCGCCGGCCACGCCGCGGAAATAGCATTCGCCCGAGATCGCGCCATAAAGAACGGTGTTGCCGACGATGATCGACTCTTCCGGCACGATGCCGGAGTTTTCCGGCGGGCGCACCACGAGGCGGCCACCCGACAGGCCCTTGCCGACATAGTCGTTGCCTTCGCCGATCAGGTCGAGCGTGATGCCCTTGGCGACGAATGCGCCGAAGCTCTGGCCGGCGGTGCCGCGAAGGGTGATCGAAATGGTGTCGTCCGGCAGGCCGGCGTGGCCGTATCGCTTGGCGACTTCACCCGACAGCATGGCGCCGACGGAGCGGTCCACGTTGCGCACCGGCAGATCGATCTTCACCGGCTTCTTGTTTTCCAGCGCGGGCGCTGCCTTTTCGATCAGGGTGCGGTCGAGGATGGAGCCGAGATTGTGGTCCTGACGCTCGCAATGATGGATCGCCACGTCCTTGGAAACCTGCGGCATGGCGAAGATCTTCGAGAAGTCCAGACCGCGCGCCTTCCAGTGCTCGATGGCGTGCTCCTTGTCGAGGAAGTCGGTGCGGCCAACCATATCGTCAAGCGAGCGGAAGCCCATGGCGGCCATCATCTCGCGCACTTCCTCGGCGACGAAGAAGAAGTAGTTGATGACGTGCTCGGGCTTGCCGGTGAAGCGCTTGCGCAGTTCCGGATCCTGGGTGGCGACGCCTACGGGGCAGGTGTTCAGGTGGCACTTGCGCATCATGATGCAGCCGGCTGCAATCAGCGGCGCGGTGGCGAAGCCGAACTCGTCGGCACCGAGCAGCGCGCCCACAACCACGTCTCGGCCAGTACGCAGGCCGCCGTCCACCTGCACGGCAATGCGTCCGCGCAGTTCGTTCAGCACCAGCGTCTGCTGGGTTTCGGCAAGGCCGATTTCCCAGGGTGAACCGGCGTGCTTGATGGAGGTCAGCGGCGAGGCACCGGTGCCGCCCTCGAAGCCAGAGATGGTGACGTGGTCGGCGCGCGCCTTGGACACGCCCGCCGCCACGGTGCCCACGCCCACTTCCGACACCAGCTTGACCGAAATGTCGGCCTTCTCGTTGGCGTTCTTCAGGTCGTAAATGAGCTGGGCCAGATCCTCGATCGAGTAGATGTCGTGGTGCGGCGGCGGCGAGATGAGGCCGACGCCCGGGGTCGAGTAGCGTACCGCGGCAATGGTCTTGTCGACCTTGTGGCCAGGCAACTGGCCGCCTTCGCCGGGCTTTGCGCCCTGCGCCATCTTGATCTGTATCATGTCGGCGTTGACCAGGTATTCGGTGGTCACGCCGAAGCGGCCAGAAGCCACCTGCTTGATGGCCGAGCGCATGGAGTCGCCGTTGGGCAGCGGCTTGAAGCGGTCCGGTTCCTCGCCGCCTTCGCCGGTGTTCGACTTGCCGCCGATGCGGTTCATGGCCATCGCCAGCGTGGTGTGGGCCTCGCGGCTGATCGAGCCGAAGGACATTGCACCCGTGGCGAAGCGCTTCACGATTTCTGACGCCGGTTCGACCTCGTCCAGCGGAACGGGCGTGCGGCCCATTTCCTCGGCCGAGCGGATGCGGAACATGCCGCGCAGCGTCATCAGCTGGGCCGACTGGTCGTTGATCTGCTTGGCGAACTCCCGGTACTTCTCCGGAATGTTGCCGCGCACCGCGTGCTGCAGGTCCGCCACGACGCCGGGGCGCCAGACGTGGCTCTCGCCGCGGAAGCGGAAGGCATATTCGCCGCCAACGTCGAGCGCGTTGCGATAGACCGGTGCGTCGGAGAACGCGAGCTGGTGGCGGGCCACCGTCTCGGTGGCGATTTCCCCAAGGCCGACGCCTTCGACCTGCGTTGCGGTGCCGGTGAAGTAGCGGTCGACGAAGGACTGCTTCAGGCCGACCGCGTCGAAGATCTGCGCGCCGCAATAGGACTGGTAGGT
>CAZYKZ010000406.1:0-2068 GCA_964648175.1 uncultured Anderseniella sp. | reverse complement strand
TCGGAAACTGACCCATCCGCCGCTCAAGCTCGGCAAACACCCGGTAGTTGCCGGCCTTGCGCAGCCCGTCGAGTGCTGTCTTGAAGTGGGTTTCGTAGTCCATGTCTGGTCCTCCAGCTCGGGTAAGGGCGGCGCGTGTCTATTCGGCCGGTGTTATGGTTTTCCCCAGGCCGGGGAGGTTCGAAGTCTGTTGTTGGTTGTGCGAGGCGAGGCCCCAGCTCCAAAGCCGGTTGGCCGGAATCGGCAGCATCATCAGCCAGTGCTCCAGCACGGCGAGTGCAAGCAGCGTGGCCAGAATGATGTTGCTGGTACGGGTGAATGCGCTGGCGCCGTCCGCAAAGGCTGCTTCGGCCAGCATGACCACGATGGCGCTGGCGATCGTTACCGCGAACGGGAACAGCATGTTGATGTTGGCCTTGCGGAAGTAGGTCGCAAGGTAGCGCATGTGATCTGGCAGGAACTCTTCCGACAGGTTGCGTGCGCCGAGGAACAGGTTGAGCTTGGCCGATGTGCGCATCGCCCAAAGGATACAGTAGGTCCACAGCGCTGCCTTGTTCGGCATGTCCCAGGTGGCCCAGGCCAGCAGCACGCCGACCGCCAGAATGGCGAGCTCGTGCCAAAGGATGGTGGATAAAGCCGCCATGAATCGGCCGGCAGGGCTGATCCTGGCTGGGCAGGGGGTCTTGCGCGGGCCGGTGACGAAACCGGTGAGGAAGCTCATCTCGTGCCACGCCCAGGCCGCGATGCCGAGGAAGAAGCCGGCATAGGCGCCAGTCTCGCCCATCGTCCAGCCGATGGCGTGGACGCCCCACAAGGCGCCCGCCAGTACCAGCGTGAATGCGCCCATGGTCCACTTGTAGGAAGCGCGGTCCAGCCCGTCGAGATAGAGGATGGCCCCGGTGGTGAACCACCAGGTGAACATCGTAACCAGGACTGGCCAGACCGCGCTGCTCATTGGGTTGTGCCCGTTTCCCCTTGCATTACCAGGCCGGTTGCAGCCGGCTGGAGTTGGGCAGTTCGTTGTCCTTGACCGGCACCATGTAGAGCTGCAGGAAGGCCAGGCCCGCCTGCGCACCCAGCATCGCCTGCCGCATCTTGCCAACCACCCCGCCCGAGGCTTTGGCTTCGGCGATGGCCTTGTTGACCTTCAGCAGCTTCTTCAGCCCGGCCGTGAAGGCGGGATTGTCGAGGTCCAGCGTGAACGGAAACACCTGCTTCGAGATCTCCGAGGTGATGCGGAAGACCTTCATGTCGTATTCGTCGATGTTGACCCCGAGCGCCTTGTGGAACTCTGGCCGGGCATGATCGCGCACGTACATCGTTGCGAACACCGCAATCAGGAAGAAGCGGATCCACAGCTTGTTGCGGCCCTGCAGGAGTTCCGGGTTGGCGCGCATCAGCAGCGCAAACGCTTCGCCGTGGCGGAACTCGTCGTTGCACCACTGCTCGAACCACTTGAAGATCGGGTGGATGCGAAACTCCGGATGCCGCTCCAGCTGGCGGAAGATGGTGATGTAGCGGGCGTAGCCGATCTTCTCCGACAGATAGGTGGCGTAGAAGATGAACTTCGGCTTGAAGTAGGTGTACTTCTTGGCCTTCGTCAGGAAGCCGAGGTTGACGCCGATATTGGCGTCCTTCAGGGCATCATTGATGAAGCCGGCGTGGCGGGCCTCGTCGCGGCTCATCAGTGCGAAAAGTTCGCACATGTCCGGGTTGCTGCCGCGCTTCTTCATTTCCTTGTAGAGGATGCAGCCGGAAAACTCGGCGGTCAGCGAGCTCACCAGGAAGTCGATGAACTCCTTGCGCAGGCCTTCCGGCATGCCTTCGAAGTCGACGTCCTTCCATTCCTCCGTGCGCTTGAAGTGACCCTTGTTCGGATCGGACTTCATCTCGTTGATGAGTTCGTCCCACTCGCGGCGCACCGAAGACACGTCGATGCTGTCCAGCGCCTTGAAGTCGGTGGTGTAGAAGCGCGGCGACAGCATGGTCGTTTCTTCCGCCATCTTCTGGGTGTCGCGCGGCGTCAGTGAAAGTGTTTCGATGGTCATAGCTCGTTCTCCGATGAGAA
>CAZYKZ010000405.1:0-2073 GCA_964648175.1 uncultured Anderseniella sp. | reverse complement strand
CGCCTGCTGATCGACCATGCCACGGTGGCGCTGCCTGCCGGGCACAAGGTCGGCTTCGTCGGGCGCAATGGTACCGGCAAGTCCACCCTGCTCAAGCTGATCCTCGGCGAATTGCAGCCCGAGACCGGCTCCTGCTCGGTGCCGAAAAACGCCCGCATCGGCACCGTGGCGCAGGAAGCGCCGGGCGGTTCCGAAACGCTGATCGAGGTGGTGCTGGCCGCCGACACCGAGCGGGCAAGCCTGCTGGCGGAAGCCGAGACCGCGCACGACCCGCACCGCATCGCCGAGATACAGACGCGGCTGGCCGATATTGACGCGCACTCCGCCCCTGCCCGCGCGGCCACCATCCTTGCCGGTCTCGGCTTCAACGAGGCGGCGCAGAACGAGCCCTGCTCCGCATTTTCCGGCGGCTGGCGGATGCGCGTGGCACTTGCCGCGGCGCTGTTCGCCGAGCCGGATGTGCTGCTGCTCGACGAGCCCACCAACTATCTCGACCTGGAAGGCGTGATCTGGCTGAAAAGCTACATCCGCACCTACCGGCATACGGTTCTCATCGTCAGCCACGACAAGGACCTGCTCAACGAGGCGGTCAACTCGATCCTGCATCTCGACCAGCTGAAGCTGACGCTCTACCAGGGCAACTATGACACCTTCGACCGTATCCGGCGCGAGAAGGCTGCCCTGCAGCTGAAGATGAAGAAGAAGCAGGAAGACGCCCGCGCCCACATGCAGGCGTTCGTCGACCGGTTCCGCGCCAAGGCATCGAAGGCGCGCCAGGCCCAGTCGCGGCTCAAGGCGCTGGAGAAGATGCAACCAATCGCCGACGTGCTGGAAGACCGGGTGGCGCCGTTCATGTTCCCTGCCCCGGCGCGGCCCATCAACCCGCCGCTGGTGCGCTTCGAGAAAGCCGCCGTCGGTTACGAGGCCGGCAAGCCGATCCTGAAGAACATCGACCTGCGCATTGACGGCGATGACCGCATTGCGCTGCTCGGCGCCAACGGCAACGGCAAGTCCACCTTCGCCAAGCTGCTGTGCGGCAGGCTGTCGGTGATGGATGGTCACATGCGCCATCACAAGAAGCTGGACGTGGCCTATTTCGCCCAGCACCAGATGGACGAGCTCTCGCCCGGCAAGACGCCGTACGACCATTTCCTCGAACTGATGCCGGAGGCGACCGAGGCAGAGCGGCGGGCGAAGCTCGGCGCATATGGCTTCGGCGCGCAGCTTGCCAACAACAAGGTGGAAACCCTGTCTGGCGGCGAGAAGGCGCGGCTGCTGTTCGCCCTTGCCGCCTTCCACGGACCCAACATCCTGGTGCTCGACGAGCCGACCAACCACCTCGACATTGCCGCGCGCGAGGCGCTGGTGCATGCGCTCAATGAGTATGAAGGCGCAGTGATCCTGATCAGCCACGACCGGCACCTGATCGAGGCCTCCGTCGACCGGCTGTGGCTGGTGGATGGCGGCACCGTGAAGGCCTATGACGGCGACCTCGACTCATACGCCCAACTGGTGCTGGAGAAAGCCCGGGCGGCGCGGCGCGAAGCCAAGGCAGAAGCGCGCGAGGCGAAGGTGAATGGTACGCCTGCCCCCGCTGAAGTTGCGGCGAAGCCTGAGCGGGTCAACCTCGTGCAGCTGAAGAAGCAGATCCAGGTCTTTGACCGGCAGATGCGCGAACTGCAGGACAAGATCGGCATTCTCGACAAGGCGCTGGAGGACCCGCAGCTTTATTCAACCGACCCGAAGAAGGCAGCCGACTTCGCGCGCCTGCGCACCCGGCTGGCGGACGATCTGGAGACGGCCGAGCTCAACTGGCTGGAAGCGCACGAGACCTACGAAGCAGCCGGCGGGGTGTGACTACTCCAGATAGTACACGAACACGTACAGCGTCAGCAGGATCATCACGTAGAGTGCGCCAAGGCCCGTTGCCGAGGTTGCGCGCAGGATGAAGCCGTCGCGCTCGGACAGGTCCTCGATGGTCTCTTCCTTCGACTTCAGCCAGCCCACGAACGCCTTTTCCATGCCGCCGCGAATGCGGGTGGTCTGGTCGAACACCCAGTTGCCGGCATTGAA
>CAZYKZ010000404.1:0-2078 GCA_964648175.1 uncultured Anderseniella sp. | reverse complement strand
TGTCTACTTCGAGTTCAAGGGATTCGGCGTCTGGAAAACAGGTCTCGATCTCGGCGAACAGGTCCCGCCCGATGCCGCTGCGCAGATGATCCGGATGAACATAAAGCTGCTTGAGGTGTACGGTCTTGCGGTCGTCGCTCAGCACCGCGAAAGCCATGCCACCGATCCGTGCGCCATCATCGGCCACCAGCATCTCGCCATGGCGCGCGGAGATGTTGGCCTTCACGGCGTCAAGCGTGTGCCACCGGGCAATGACGGGTTCCACCCTGTCTGCGCCGTGGATGGGCAGATAGGTGTGGCGCCAGCTTGCCACCAGCACGTCACGGATGCGGGCAGCGTCCGCGGCGGCAGCCGTGCGGATGAAGAACATCCCTACTCCACGCCGAGCTTCTGCTTGATCAGCGCGTTCACGGCCTGCGGGTTGGCCTTTCCGCCGGTTGCCTTCATCACCTGACCGACGAACCAGCCAGCCAGCGCCGGCTTCTCGATGGCCTGGGCAACCTTGTCGGGATTGGCCGCGATTACCTCGTCCACCGCCGCCTCGATGGCGCCGGTGTCGGTTACCTGCTTCAGGCCGCGTGATTCAACGATTTCCTTCGGGTCGCCGCCTTCGGTCCAGGCGATCTCGAACACGTCCTTGGCGATCTTGCCGGAAATGGTGCCGTCGGAAATCATGTCGATGATGCCGCCGAGCTGGCCGGCGGAAATCGGGCTTTCGCCGATGTCCTTGCCTTCCTTGTTGAGCCGGCCGAACAGTTCGTTGATCACCCAGTTGGCGGCCATCTTGCCGTCACGGCCCTTGGCGACCTGCTCGAAGTATGCAGCGGACTCGCGGTCCATGATCAGCACTTCGGCGTCATAGGGCGTCAGGCCGAAATCCTTCACCAGCCGGGCCTTCTTCTCGTCCGGCAGTTCCGGCAGCGAAGCCTTGATCTCCTCGATCCACGCCGTCTCGATCTCCAGCGGCAGCAGGTCCGGGTCGGGGAAATAGCGGTAGTCGTGCGCCTCTTCCTTGGAGCGCATGGAGCGCGTCTCGCCCTTCCTCGGGTCGAACAGCCGGGTTTCCTGGTCGATCTTGCCGCCGTCCTCCAGAATGTCGATCTGGCGGCGGGCCTCGTACTCGATGGCCTGGCCCATGAAGCGCATGGAGTTGACGTTCTTGATCTCGCAGCGCGTGCCCGGCTCGCCGCCCGGCTTGCGCACCGATACGTTCACGTCGGCGCGGAGCGAGCCTTCTTCCATGTTGCCGTCGCAGGTGCCGAGATAGCGCATGATGGTGCGCAGCTTCGACACATAGGCCTTGGCCTCGTCGGCGGAACGCATGTCCGGCTTGGACACGATTTCCATCAGCGCCACGCCCGAGCGGTTAAGGTCGACGAGAGACATGGTCGGGTGCTGGTCGTGGATCGACTTGCCGGCGTCCTGCTCGAGGTGCAGCCGCTCGATGCCGACGGTCACCTGGCCGCGCTCGCCCATGTCGAGCAGCACCTCGCCCTCGCCCACCACGGGCTGCTTGTACTGCGAAATCTGGTAGCCCTGCGGCAGGTCGGGATAGAAGTAGTTCTTGCGGTCGAACACCGAGTATTCGTTGATCTGCGCCTTGAGACCGAGGCCGGTGCGCACCGCCTGCTCAACGCAGAACCGGTTGATGACCGGCAGCATGCCCGGCATGGCCGCATCGACCAGCGAAACATGGTCATTCGGTGCACCGCCGTACTCTGCCGAGGCGCCGGAAAACAGCTTCGACTTCGACGACACCTGGGCATGGACTTCCAGCCCGATGATGATTTCCCAGGGGCCGGTGCCCCCCTCGATCCAGTCGGATTTGTCGGCAACGCGCGCGCAGAACGTCATTGGATGAAGGCCCTGAATCTCGATTGAGTTGGATTGGATGCCTTGGTAGCGCGAGGGTGCGCTGGCGGCAAGGGAGAATGCACAAGGCCTGGGTCAGCTCGCGCTCGACAGTCCTTGCGCGGCCACTTCATCAAACAGCCATTGCCGCAACCGCCTGATGTCCGGGCAACGGCGCCTCGTTGCGGCATGAGCAAAGGAATAGATCGTGCGGGCCGGGGTCTCAA
>CAZYKZ010000403.1:0-2079 GCA_964648175.1 uncultured Anderseniella sp. | reverse complement strand
CTTTCGGGGGCATAGCGGACATTCCAGCAGACAACCAAAACCGGCCGATGTTGACCCACTTCAGACATCCTTACCGATACTGGAACTTCGCGTTCACAGTGAAGATAGGACATCGCAAAGGCGTCAGAAATGCTATGACCCTGTAGGTCTACTGCATATAGTTTCCCACGAGAGGAGACGCGCTTGGAACGACGCCTCGCCGCAATATTGGCCGCCGATATCGTGGGCTATAGCCGTCTGATGGCCGCAGATGAAGCCGGTACTCTTGCGCGAGTAAGCCAGTTGCGTAAGGAGCAGCTGGAGCCGCTGATCGAAAGACATCGCGGCCGCGTGTTCAAGTTGATGGGGGACGGGATACTCGTCGAGTTTGCGAGCGTGGTCGATGCGGTGAGTTGCGCGATTGCCTGGCAGAGCAGCTTGACCGGTGAAGACCTGCTGTTCCGTATCGGAGTGAACCTCGGAGACGTGATGGTCGAGGACGGCGACATTTACGGCAATGGAGTGAACGTCGCCGCTCGCCTCGAGGCAATTGCTGATCCCGGCAGTATTTGCCTTTCGGGAAACGTGTATGACGAGGTGCGGGGCAAGCTGGACATTGCCGTTGAGGACATGGGAGCGCAGACCGTCAAGAATATCGACATGCCGGTGCGCACGTTCCGGGTTGTTCTCCACAGTGCCAAGCGGCCGGAGAAATCCCAGACGGCGACGGCAAACAGCAACAAGCCTGCAATCGCTGTACTGCCTCTCAACAACATGTCATCTGGTGATGATGGCTTCGCAGACGGTCTAACCGAGGACATCATCACGGCGCTGTCGCGCTCGTATGGCTTCGATGTCACGGCGCGCAATTCCACCTTCGCTTACAAGGGCAAGTCGCCCGACATCCGCGAGGTGGCGCGGGCGCTGGGCGTCAACTACGTGCTGGAAGGCAGCGTCCGGCAAGGGAGCGGCCGAGCCCGCATCACCGTACAGCTGATCGAGGCGGCGTCGGGAAACCACGTCTGGGCCGAACGTTACGACCGGCCGCTGGACGATGAATTCGCCGTGCAGGACGAAATTGCCCAGAGAGTCTCGTCGATCCTGATGGAACGCATATGGCAGGACATTGCCCGCAACATCACCAAGAAGCGCCGGCAGGATTACAGCGTCTACGATCACATCTTCAGGGGGCTTGAGCTGCTGCATCAGCTGGACCCGGTTGCGATGGTTGAGGCAGAGGAGTTCTTTCAAGCCGCACTGGACATCGACCCCAACCTGGTTCTGGGTAATCTGGGAATGGGGTTCTGCTTTGCGACGCAATCCTTCTGGAGCGATCCAGACAATGCACTTCTGGCCAAGGCCCATCGCCATGGGCTCAGATTGGCCCAGATTGCGCCGGACTCGGCACAAACCTGGCGGCTGCTGAGCAGAACATACTCCGGATTGGGTCAATGGGACGAAGCCTGGTCCTGTGTGCGTCGCGCACTATCACTTGACCCCAACGACGGGGACATCATTGGCAACCGGGGCGTATTCCATATCTTCAATGGCGAACCCGATGAAGCGGTGGAATGGCTGGACAAGGTTCTGGAGCTGCATGCCGATACGCCGCAGACGGTAGATATCATGCAATACTGGAAGGCGCTGGCTCTCTTTACCGCCATGGACTATGCCGCCGCCGTCACCGTGCTTCGCAATGTTTCGGGCCACGATTTCATCAAGGCTGAATTGCTTGCAGCCTGTCTCGCTCGGCTCGGCCAGCTGGACGACGCGTTAGATCAGTCCCGTTTTGTGCTGGAAGTTTACCCCACATTCCGGCTCTCCGACGTGCGCCTGTGGAAATCATTCCGCAGGGAATCCGACCGCCAGAACCTACTTTATGCGCTACGTGAGGCCGGCCTGCCGGACTGATCACCTTGGGTTTTCGGGTGCATAGTCCGTTATTGGAGCAGCAGCAGAATCTGTCGGTCAAGTGCAGCATCGGCCCGTGTTTACCCCAAGCGGACATGATCTGTGTTTCTGAACGAGTTTTTTCAGGAACAAACTCTACTCTGGCAGCCCCAGCTCACGTAGAGCTGTCAGGAAGCGCTCCAGATGTTC
>CAZYKZ010000402.1:769-2084 GCA_964648175.1 uncultured Anderseniella sp. | reverse complement strand
CGACCTTGTCCGGATGATATTCGGGACCGCCTTCGCGGCGGCTGCGCTACCGGCCCGGATTATCGGCCTGGCGCTTGCGTTCAAGTCGGTTGCACTCGTCGCCCAAATGGTGTTGTCGACGGCGGACGAGCACCGCTATAGAACCGGCGCCGACATGGTGACAACCGCGGCGGGTTTCGCCATCGCGGTGCCGCTGATCATCTGGCAGGGGGCGGTCGGCGCAGCAATCGCCGTCGCGGCGGCCGACCTGATCTGGGCAGGCGCGATGCTAACGCGGGCAGCCCGTTACCTTCCGGAGCCGGGACTGGGCAGGATCGTGTGGGGACCGGTCGTCGGTATCGCCGTCGGCGTCCTGGCCTCCGTGCTCTGGCCTGGCCACTTCGTCATCTCGGCGCTTCTTTCGTCCATTCTGCTCCTGATGGTGCTGGCGGCATCGGGTTACCTGCATCCGGTGTTCCGGATCATGCGGGAGCTACGCTGGCGTTGATCGAGGTGGCGCGGCCGCACAGTGCCGGCGCCGGGGCTCAGTGCGACGTGCCACCGACGGATGCGAGAAGTGCCGTGGCCCAGGCGCGTATGTCGGATCTTTCAATTCCCTCGCGCATCATGCGATACCAGATCTCGAGGCTCAGCAGCATCCAGAGCCTGATGTGATGATCTGCGGTACCGCGGCGGTGCTCTGCCAGCAGGCGCAGCATGGCTTTGCTGCGAAACCAGCCATCGGCCGCCAGATGTGATTCGCGGAGAAGCCCATAGAGGAAGGGCTGCAGCTCGTTGGCACACAGGTCGCGGAACGGGAAGCTCCAGCCCGTCTTGCCGTACCTGAGCACATCCGCAGGGAGGTACCGTTCGGCCAGCCGACGTTCGATGTACTTGGACTGCCGGCCACGGATCTTGAGGTTCGCGGGAATCCCGGCAACGTGTTCCACGAGTTCGTGATCGGCCAGCGGGCACATCACGTTGAGGCCGAACGCGGCGCCGGCGCGGTCATCCAGCATGAGAAGATGCTCTGGCAGCCGCGTGAGCAGGTCCGCATGGAGTATCTTCTCGACAGGGTGCGTCGCGTCGCTGTTTCGGACCAGTTCGGCCAGCACCTCCCCGCTGGGCAACTCCGGCATTTGCCGCCAGGCCCTGGTCGTGAACAGGTCCCGCTTGCGGATTTCATCGAACCGCAGATACTCGACTGCCTCGACGTAACGGGCTGGGAGAGGGCCGGCTGCAGCGACGGCATCCAGCCAGAGCGCCTTACCGGAAAGCGTGTCGAGTGCCTTGTCCCCGCCAAGCACCTGCGCTGCATGGCTGACAAGCCATTTTC
>CAZYKZ010000402.1:0-759 GCA_964648175.1 uncultured Anderseniella sp. | reverse complement strand
AAAGAGCTTGGCAGCGCCGCCAAGTACTTCGCGTCCCGCACACCGAGGTACCGGGGGAAACCTGCGAATAGCTCGTCTCCACCGTCTCCGGCCATGACGGTCGAGACGTGAGAAGCAGCCAGGAAGGCACCGAAGTACTTGCTCACGACGACCATGTCGCTCGGCTCGTCCACGTGCCAGAGCATTTGCGGCAGCGTACGCACGATGTCGTCACGGGGGTACAAGTGATGAGGGATCGTGCCATAACGATCAGCGACAAGATCAGCAACGGGCACCTCGTCGCTGGCATTGGCCACGCCAAGCGTGAAAGTGTGGAAGGGCTGCTTGAGGGCAGCTGCCATATTGGCGACGATCAAGCCTGAGTCCAGGCCGGCGCTGAGGAAGGCACCGGCCGGCGGATCACCCGCTAGATGCGCCTGGATGGTCTCGCGCAGCTTGGCCTCCAGGGCATCCAGAGTGTCTTCAATCGACAGACGTTGCTTGGACGCATAGCTCGGGGCCCAGAACCGCTGCGCGGTCGTCCGGTCGCGCGTCACAACGAGGAAATGGGCGGGTGGGACCTTTCTCGCACCACGGACCAGGCAGCTGGGCGCCGGGACGAACCGGAACGACAGGAAGTGTGACAGTGCCTCCGGGTCGACCTCGAAGTCCAGGATCCCGGTGCGCAGCAAGGCCTTTACCTCGGAGGCAAAGCAAAAGGCCTTCGGCTTGTCCACGTAATGGAGAGGCTTGCGCCCGAGATGGTCTCGCGCCAGCACC
>CAZYKZ010000401.1:0-2092 GCA_964648175.1 uncultured Anderseniella sp. | reverse complement strand
CCGGCAACATGATTGGCATCAGGCCCGAGGCAGGCAGCGAGACCGTGCCGGAGAACTCCACGGCGGCATTTCGCGTGATCGCCGTCGACCCCGGCGGCAGCCGGATCGCCATGCAAGGCCTGCAATGGCGGTTGATGCGTATTGACCGCAATTACCAGTGGTATCGCGATGGCAACAGCTGGCGGTACGAGCCGGTCGACATCACCCGGGAACTGCTGAACGGCGCCGTGGATGCGGATGCCGGTGAAGATGCGCGCATTACCATGCCGGTGGCGTGGGGCCGGTACCGGCTTGAAGTGGCGGAGGCCGGCGGCGCCGGGGCAATCAGTTCAGTGGAGTTCGACGCAGGCTGGGTGGTTGATGCGGCCACGCTGGAAACGCCGGATGGGCTGGAAATGGCGTTGGACAGGGAAGCCTACGCCGCTGGCGACACGGCGAAACTGACCATATCGGCGCGCCATGACGGCGAGGTGCTGGTAACGGTGGGGTCGGACCGACTGCTGGCGGTGCACACGGCGCATGTCGTGAAGGGCGACAACATGATCCAGATCCCCGTCGGTGCGGACTGGGGTGCGGGGGCCTACGTCACGGCCACCACATTCCGTCCCGGCGATGCAGTCGAGTCGCGGTTGCCATCGCGCGCCATCGGCGTTCAGTGGCTGAAGGTCGACAACAATGCCCGGACGCTTTCCATATCCATCGAGGCGCCTGCCACGGCAAGTCCACGCCAGGCGCTTGAGGTGCCGGTTATGGTTGGCGGCCTTGCCGCCGGCGAGGAAGCCTACATCACCATGGCGGCGGTGGACGTCGGCATTCTCAACCTGACGCGCTACGAGGCGCCGGATCCTGCCGGCTGGTACTATGGCCAGCGGCGCATGGGGCTGGAGGTCCGCGACCTGTATGGCCGGTTGATCGACGGCTCTCTCGGGGCCGAAGGACTGGTTCGTAGCGGCGGCGATGAAGGCGGCATGGCGGCAGACGGCAGTCCCCCGACGCAGAAGCTGCTGGCGCTGTTCTCCGGCCCGCTTCGCGTTGGCAATGACGGCAAGGCTGTCGTCAGCTTCGACCTGCCGCAGTTCAACGGCACGGTGCGGCTGATGGCGGTAGCGTGGTCGGCGGCAGGTGTCGGGAGCGCTAGTAGCGACGTGACCGTGCGCGACCCCGTCGTCTTGCTGGCAGCTGCGCCGAAGGTGATGGCACCGGGCGATGCATCGCGGCTGCGTATCGACATAACCAGCACGGACGCACCGGACGGCGAATATGTGCTCGACGTGACCGGAGAAGAGGGCCTCAGCGTCGAGCAAGGCGTCCTGCCGTCCGTCATCGCCCTCAAGCAGGGCGAGCGTACCTCGGTCGAGCTTCCGCTGGTTGCGGAGGCAGCAGGCACGGGGCTTGTCACGATCCGGCTCAGTAACGAAGAGGGATTGGAACTGGTACAGACGCTGGCAGTGCCGGTGCGCCCTGCAAGGCTGCCGGTCACCATCCGCAAGGAAATTCCGCTTGCGGCGAATGGCGGCTCCACATTGCTGGTGGATGAAACCGTGCTGGCGGACAGTGAAGCGGGCGCAGCGGCTGTCAGTGTCGATGTCTCGCGTACAGCCAGGCTTCCGGTCGCTTCGGTACTGACAGCGCTGGACCGCTATCCCTATGGCTGCACCGAGCAGACGACAAGCCGGGCCCTGCCGCTGCTCTATCTCAGCGAGTTCCCCGTTGATCCGGGAGCGGAGCCGGAGCAAGCCGTGCGCGAACGCATCCAGCAGGCAATCGACCGGGTACTCGCGAACCAGTCCTCATCGGGAAGCTTTGGCCTGTGGGGACCGGGCTACGGCGACCTGTGGCTCGATGCCTACGTCACCGACTTCCTGACGCGTGCCCGGGAAAAGGGCTTCCAGGTTCGCGAGGAAGCGATGTTGGCAGCGTTGGAAAACCTGCAGAACGCGCTCGCCTACGAACAGAACGTCAAGGACAACGGCAGCCAGATTGCCTATGCGCTGTACGTTCTGGCGCGCAACCGGCGTGCTTCCGCCGGCGACCTGCGCTACTACGCCGACACGCAGATCAACGACTTTGCGAGCCCTATGGCACGGGCACA
>CAZYKZ010000400.1:0-2104 GCA_964648175.1 uncultured Anderseniella sp. | reverse complement strand
GGCGACATCACCGCCGAGGAAGTCATCGTCCGCGGCCGCGTCATCGGCCCGATCCGCGCGCTCCACATCCACATCTTCGCCGGCGCCCACATCGAGGGCGACGTGATCAACCAGACGCTGTCGATCGAGAACGGCGCCCACGTGGATGGCAAGATCCGCCGCGTCGAGGACCCGCTGTCCGAACCGCTGGATGAACACGGCGCTTATGGCGCCTGGAACCAGTCCTACGGCTATGACCACTACCAGCCGGCGGAAAACGTCTACACGCTGCCCGGCAGCAGCCAGACGGCGGACGACGACGACTACGCCGCCGTCGCGCCTGCCCCGGTCAGGAAGCCCAAGGCAGCGGAGTAAGCCGGCTCTCAGCCAGCCCGCAAATCCGGAAATCCCTCGTACCACTGCGCATGGGAGCCCTCGTGGTTGTCCATGCCCGGCCTGGTCAGGCAGCCTTTCGGCGTAACGTAGCTGTCGATGCGCCGCTCGGGCTCTTCGCGCCATTGCAGGTTGAAGGCGGCGAGCTTCGGAAAGAAGTACATGCTTGAATAGTTAAGGTGGTCGTGGATCCACCAGGCCAGCGCGCGCCAGTCGGCGCCCTGCTCGTAGCGGTCGGCAAACCACGGCACCACGATGCAGGCAGTTGCGCCCATACGGCCCTTCGCATCGCGCCGGTCCCAGATGTGGTCAGCGAAGTTATATTCGTTGGAGCCGCACTTGTAGGCGCCATTGCCGGCCTTCTGCTTCTGCGAGCCGAACCCGTTCACCTCGCACGAGCGATAGGCCGAACGGATGGCGATGCGCCCGAAGGTGGCGTTGAGCGGCTCCAGCAGCTCCTCGCACAGGCGCGATCCGGCCGCGATTGCCAAGTCCGGATCATCCGGGATGTTCGGCACGCCGTCGAGGTTGGTGATGTCCGAGTACAGGAAATCACGCATGAAGAAGTGCTTCGACAGCCGCACCCGGCCCAACTCTTCAAGCGCCTGGATGCTGGCCGGTTTCTTCATATATCCCCCCGGATTGCGCTTAATCGATATCGGCGATCTCGTCCGGCCCGCCGCCGTGCACCCGTTGGGCCAGCGAGGCCTCGATGAACGGGTTCAGGTCGCCGTCCAGCACCGCCGTAGGATTGGTGCTTTCATGACCGGTGCGCAGGTCCTTGACCAGCTGATAGGGCTGCAGGACGTAGGACCGGATCTGGTGACCCCAGCCGATGTCGGTCTTGTTGGCTTCCTGGGCGTTGGCTTCTTCCTCGCGCTTCTGGAGCTCGAGCTCATAGAGCCTTGCGCGCAGCATGTTCCAGGCGGTGGCGCGGTTCTTGTGCTGGGAGCGCTCGTTCTGGCACTGCACGACGATGTTTGTCGGAATGTGGGTGATGCGCACCGCCGAGTCGGTGGTGTTCACGTGCTGGCCGCCCGCGCCCGATGCCCGGTAGGTATCGATGCGGCAGTCGCTTTCGTTGACCTCGATCTCGATATTGTCGTCCACCACCGGATAGGCCCACACCGATGCAAACGAGGTGTGCCGGCGGGCGTTCGAGTCGTAGGGCGAGATGCGCACCAGCCGGTGCACGCCACTTTCGGTCTTCAGTCGGCCGTAGGCATTGTGGCCGTTGACCTTGAGCGTGGCCGACTTGATGCCGGCCTCTTCGCCGTCGTGCAGTTCGATGATCTCCACCTTGTAGCCCTGGCGCTCGGCCCAGCGGGTATACATGCGCATCAGCATCGAGGCCCAGTCCTGGCTCTCGGTGCCGCCCGCACCTGCATGAACTTCAAGGAAGCTGTCGTTGGAGTCGGCCTCGCCGGAAAGAAGCGTCTCGATTTCCAGCTGCGCGATCTCGGGCCTGAGCCCCTTGATCTGCGCCTCGGCGTCCTCGATGACCGAGTTGTCGCCCTCCATCTCGCCAAGCTCGATCAGTTCGACCGAGTCGGAGATGGTCTGTTCAAGCCGTTTGACGGTGGAAATGCGGGTTTCAAGGTCCTGCCGCTTGCGCATCACGGCCTGCGCCTTCTCCGGATCGTTCCACAGGTCCGGATCCTCGGCGCGCGCGTTCAGCTGGTCCAGGTCTCTGAGTGCCTGATCCCAGTCAAAGATGCCTCCTCAGCAGTCC
>CAZYKZ010000399.1:0-2107 GCA_964648175.1 uncultured Anderseniella sp. | reverse complement strand
TCCTGCAGGGCATGAGCTGTGCGGCGGCCACGGTGAACGTGGTCACCACGGACGGGCCTGCGGGCCGGTCCGGCGTTACGGTGTCGGCGATGTCGTCGGTGTCGGCGGACGGCAATGCACCGACGCTGCTGGTGTGCGTGCACGAAAAGTCGCCGGCCTCGAAGACCATCATCGAGAACGGCTGCTTCTGCGTGAACGTGCTGCGCGACGACCAGTCCTACGTCTCGGATACCTTCGCCGGACGCACCAAGACCGCTGACGGCGACAAGTTCTCCTGCGGGTCGTGGGCCACCATGACCACCGGTGCGCCGCGCTTCGTCGATCCGCTCACCGCCTTCGACTGCAAGGTCAAGTCATCGGAGCGCGTCGGCACCCATCACGTGTTCATCGGCGAGGTGCAGGAGATTTTCCTTGCCACCGGCGGGCACCCGCTCATCTTCGCCCACCGCGCCTATGGATCACCGGTGAAGATTGCACCCGCGCGGGCGGGTCAGACACCGATGCCGGACGCCTTGCGGATCGGCACGCTGCACACGTTCGGCCCCTACGTCCTGCCTGCCATCCTGCAGGATCTGGAGCAGTCGGTCGGGCCGGTACAGCTTGACCTGCACGAGGGTGACCAGCGCCGGTTGACCGAGCTTCTGCGGGCGGGCGACATCGACCTCGCCTTTCTCTACGACTTCGGCATTGCCGAAGACCTGCAGGCCACGCCGCTGGCCACCCTGTCGCCCTATGTGCTGCTGCCTGACGGCCACCCGCTGGCCGCGAACGAACGCATTGCGCTGGCGGACCTGCTGGACGAGCGGCTGGTGCTGCTCGACGCACCGCCCAGCCGCGACTATTTCCTGTCCCTGTTCAACGGCGTCGGCGAACCACGGATCGGATACCGGGCACAGAGTTTCGAGATGGTACGCGGCATGGTTGCCCACGGGCTGGGATATTCCCTGCTGGCAACCAGGCCTGCCTCGTCGATGAGTTATGACGGCAAGGCGCTAGTGACGCGGCCACTGCGCGACGAGGTGCCGTCAGGCCGGCTGGTGCTGTGCCAGCGCCGGGGCGGTGTGCTTGACCGGGCGACCTCGCGCTTCCGCGAACATTGCATTTCCATTCTGAAGGCCGCATCGGCATGAGCGGTCCGGGAAGGCAGCGCTGATGGCAGACCTGCGCCCGCCCCGCCTGCGCTTCACGCTGCGCCAGCTTGAATACCTGGTTGCCGTCGGCGAGGCCGGCTCGATTGCCGAGGCCGCACACCGGCTCAACGTGTCGTCGCCGTCGATCTCAGCTGCGATCAGCCAGCTCGAGACCGAGTTCGGCGTGCAGCTGTTCGTGCGCAAGCCGGCGCACGGCCTGTCGCTCAGCCCGGCCGGCCGCCGCTTCCTGAACGAGGCAAAGCTGCTGCTGCGCCAGTCCCACAATCTCTACAACGTTGCCCACGAACTGCAGCACGAGCTGACCGGCACCCTGTCGGTCGGTTGCATGGTGACGCTTGCGCCGGTCATTGCGCCGGAGCTGTGCAAGTCGTTCATGGACGCGCATCCCGGCGTCAGGATCGAGCTGTACGAGGGCAGCCACGAGGACCTGCTGCGCAAGCTGTCCAACGTGGAGATAGACATCGCCCTTTCCTATGACATGGCCAAGCCGGACAACCTGGCGTTCGAGCCCCTGTCGGAGCTTGTGCCGCACGTGGTGGTCTCGGCCGCTTCACCGCTTGCCAGACATGACACGCTGTCCCTCGAACAGCTGGCAAACGAGCCTATGGTCCTGCTCGACCTGCCATACAGTGCGCAGTACTTTCTGTCGCTGTTCGAAACCCGCGGACTGAAGCCCAACGTCATTGCCAGGTCGCGCAGCCAGGATGTCATCCGCACCATGGTCGCCAACGGCTATGGCTACACGATCCTCAACGTGCGCCCGAGGAGCATGGTCGCCATGGACGGGCGCGAACTGAAGGCCATCAGGCTTAGCGAGGACCACAAGCCCACCTGCATCGGCGTGATGACGCTGGCCGGCACGGTCAAGCCGCGCATGCTGATGAGCTTCGAGGAGCATTGCCGCAAGACCATCACCCGGGACTCGATACCCGGCATGATGAAGGGCTGAGGGCGGC
>CAZYKZ010000398.1:0-2128 GCA_964648175.1 uncultured Anderseniella sp. | reverse complement strand
TGGAGCGCTGCAAATTTTCTGCAACCCCGCAACCCGGCGTTAACCTTGCCGCCGCGATACTGGCGCCTCGAGTTAGTTCGCGTATCGAGGTGGGGACCCACGAATGTTTGCGCTTAAAGCTGAGCCGGAAGCTGCCGGCTTCTGGGCATGGTTCAATGACAACCAGGCCCGTCTGGCCAAAGTAGCCGCCAATATCGACGACATGACAATGGACGAAATCGAGCCGGTTCTGGATGAACTGTCGTCGATCCTGCACGAGGCCGACGACCGGCTGTTTGCCGAACTGGGCGCAGACGCGCACGGCAAGCCGCGCCTGGTGGTGACGGCGGACGGGGAACTGGATGCGATGTTGACGGCGCGCGACCTGGTTGCCATTGCGCCGGCCTTCGACGGCTGGACGCTGAGCGCACTGCGCGAGCGCGAGGACATGAGCGGCAGCATCGGCCTGCCCGGCGGCGGCGAACTCGACATGAGCGAGGCGGTGTTCGTGATGGAAATCCACGACGGCAAGGCGGAGATTGCAGTGGGCCTCGACCAGTGGGACGAGGAACGCGCCGACGACTACACGGCCGCGGTGGAGGAGTTCATCTGCAAGGCGCTCGGCGAGGCGGACTATGCGGCAGGCGTTGCGGGGGTCATGGCGCTGTCTGTGCACGACCTTGCCGAAGAGGCTGATCCGTGGCCGATCAAGGCGCTGACGGCCGAGTTCGACCGGTTGTTGGGGTGACATCCCAACAGAGCCTAATTTCTGCTTCCCTCGGGCTTGACCCGAGGGTCCACCCAAGGCTGGGTCCTCGGGTCGCTGGCTGAAGCCCTTGCCCGAGGAAGGCGCTTTTCTCAAAGGCAGTACCGCCAACCTGCGCGCCTGTGGCGGATTTACACCGTCACAGGCCTGGCATTATATGGCGCCATCATCACCCACACAGCTTGAGGGGCCTTCCGACATGACCGAAATCATCCACGTCCACGCGCGCGAAATTCTCGACTCCCGCGGCAACCCGACAGTCGAGGTGGACGTGGCGCTGGAGGACGGATCGTTCGGCCGCGCCGCAGTTCCTTCGGGCGCTTCGACCGGCGCACATGAGGCTGTCGAACTGCGCGACGGCAACAAGAAGCGCTACATGGGCAAGGGCGTGACCAAGGCGGTCGCCGCCGTCAACGGCAAGATCTACGACGCCATCATCGGTATGGACGCGGAAGACCAGACCGCCATCGACGAAGCGATGATCAAGCTCGACGGCACCGCCAACAAGGGCAAGCTGGGCGCCAACGCGATCCTCGGCGTGTCGCTGGCAGTGGCGAAGGCGGCGGCGGAGGCTTCAGGCCTGCCGCTCTACCGCTATGTGGGCGGCACCCAGGCACGTGTGCTTCCCGTGCCGATGATGAACATCATCAATGGCGGTGCGCACGCCGACAACCCGATCGACTTCCAGGAATTCATGATCATGCCGGTGGGCGCCAAGTCCATCGCCGACGCCGTTCGCATGGGCGCAGAAGTGTTCCACACGCTGAAGGGCGAGCTGAAGAAGGCCGGGCACAACACCAACGTCGGCGATGAAGGCGGCTTCGCGCCGGACCTGCCGTCGGCTGAAAGTGCGCTCGACTTCATCATGGAGTCGTGCGCCAAGGCGGGCTACGAGCCGGGCAAGGACATGTACCTCGCGCTCGATTGTGCGGCGTCCGAGTTCTACAAGGGCAAGCAGTACGTCTATGAGGGCGAGGGGGTGAAACGCTCGTCGTCCGAGCAGGCGAAGTACCTCGCCAAGCTGGTCAAGGATTACCCGATCATCTCGATCGAGGACGGCATGCACGAGGACGACTGGGCGGGCTGGAAGGAACTGACCGACCTTGCCGGAAACAAGTGCCAGCTGGTGGGTGACGACCTGTTCGTGACCAATCCGAAGCGGCTCAAGATGGGCATCGACAAGGGTGTGGCCAACTCGATCCTCGTCAAGGTCAACCAGATCGGCAGCCTGACCGAGACGCTGGCCGCCGTCGACATGGCCCACCGGGCCGGCTACACGGCCGTGATGTCTCACCGCTCGGGCGAGACGGAAGACACCACCATTGCCGACCTCGCCGTGGCGACCAATTGCGGGCAGATCAAGACCGGCTCGCTGGCGCGGTC
>CAZYKZ010000397.1:0-2144 GCA_964648175.1 uncultured Anderseniella sp. | reverse complement strand
GGATTGACCACCGTCAGAATGCCAGCCCGTCAGATTGGCAATGTTGCGGTGGATACCCTGGTCAATCTCATCGACACCGGCGAAGTTCCCGAACCGATTGCACAACTAATCGAGTTCGAACTCCGGGTGAGAAAGTCCGTCACGCGGCTGAGCCGTGACGCCACACGGCCCGTTGTCCGCCTTTGAGCAGGGAACGGCTTGCTCACCCCTACTTGAACTTCAGACCATTCAATTCGCCGATAACGTCGGACATCATCGGCATGTGCCGGTCTCCGTCACCCTTGGCAACCGCGAGCGCGTAGGACTGCTTCACCGAGGGCGCCACTACCGCCGCCATGCCGGCAGCCTCGATCATGTTGTTGAAGTAGCGCTGGTCCTTCAGGCAGTTGCGGATGGCGAATTCGTGGGCTTTCGGATCACGCCCGATCACCCATTTGCTCATGTTCTCGAAGTTGCCGCAGTACATGCCGCCGGCCTTGACCACGTTGTACAGCGTCTTCTGGTCCACGCCCGTCATCAGGCACGCCGTGTACGCCTCGGCCCAGACAGCCGAATAGGACATGGCGATGAAGTTGTTGATCAACTTGATCTTGTGGCCGTTGCCAACAGGGCCGACGTGAATGATGTTTTCGGCCCACGTTTCGATGATGGGACGGACCTCCTTCAAGGTCTTTGCATCGGCGCCAACGAAGGTGTTGAGCCGGCCTTCCTCGGCCTCGCGCGGCGTCCGGCCGAGCGGCGCATCGATCAGCTTGATGCCCATTGCCTTCAGCTCTTTCGCGAGAGCGAGCGTCGAGGTGGGGTCGGACGTCGAAGTGTCGACAATGATGGTTCCCTTGGCCGCGCCTGCCATGATGCCGGTCTTGCCGCGCACGAGCTCCTCGACCTGCGCGGACGAAGTGACACACAGGAATATCACGTCTGACTCCTTGGCGAGCGCCGCCGCGGTCTTTGCCTCTTTCGCGCCTCGCTTGACCAGGTCAGTCACAGGCTTGCGGTTCTTGTGGCCCATGATGGTCAGCGGGTAGCCAGCCTGCAGGATGTTCTTCGCCATGCCGTGGCCCATCAGGCCGACGCCGATAAAGCCGATGCGGGGTTTGCTGCTCATGGGACGTATTCCTCCTTGGTCCATTTTGCCGTGTATTCAATTGCCTGCTGCACGAGGGTTGCCGGTTCGGCGGCGATGTCCAGCACGGCAGTGCCTTCATCCACCGCCGGGACTTCAAGTGTCGCCAGCTGACTTGCGAGCAGGCCGGGCGGCATGAAGTGGCCGGTGCGCTGGGCCATCCGATCTGCCAGCAGTTCCGGCGTACCCGTAAGATGAATGAAACGGACGGCCGGACCGGCGGTGCGCAGCCGGTCCCGGTAGGTCCGCCTGAGAGCCGAGCAACTCACCACCACGTCGCGGTCTCGACCGGCCAGCTGCCGTGCTTCGGCGGCAATCGCGTCCAGCCAGGGCCAGCGGTCTGCATCGGTCAACGGTTGGCCGGACGACATCTTTGCCCGGTTGGACGCGGGGTGAAGGTCGTCGCCCTCGATGAAGTCGGCGCCCATCGCGCGGGCAAGCTCGCGACCCACGGTGGTCTTGCCTGAACCACACACGCCCATGACGACGATAATCATGACCCGCCCTCGTGCCAGGGGCCATGAAAGGCCTCGCCGGAATCCTTGCGCTTCAGGCCATGGGCGCCGAAGCGGTCGCGCTGCAACTGCACCAGCGCAGTGGGCAAGGTTGCCGCGTCGCACATGTCCAGGTAGCTCAGGCCTGCGCTGAACACCGGAACAGGCACGCAGGCTTGCGTCGCCGCAATCACCGACTGCGCCAGCGCATCCCGATTCTCCTGCGCAGTCTTGATGAGCGAAGCGCCATCGGCAAACTCGTCCAGCATGGCCATACGCAGGATCGACCCTTGCCGCCAGACCCGCGCGGCCTCGGCCAGATCGATATGCCAGCCATGTTGCTCGCTGGCTGTTGTGAGCAGGTGGCCGCCCTGAACCAGCGTCAGGGCGATCGAGGCCTTGAGCGCATCCCTCACGGTGCCGGACTGCAAGCCGGTAACATCGGCGCTGGTATTGTTCCGGCTGCGCAAGTCCGGATGAGAAGAAACCTGTCTCGCCGTCAGCGCCGCCATGATGGACGGCAC
>CAZYKZ010000396.1:0-2158 GCA_964648175.1 uncultured Anderseniella sp. | reverse complement strand
GTGCCAACGTTCACGTGGGGCTTCGTGCGTGCAAACTTTTCCTTGGCCATCTTCTTTGTCTCCCTCAATCAGGGTTTGGCAGTTGGTTTCAGTTGCCCTTGTCAGGCGTACTTGGCGACCACTTCGTCGGCCACGTTACGCGGCACTTCGGAATAGTGATCGAACAGCATGGTGTAGGCAGCGCGGCCCTGGCTCATCGAGCGCAGGTTGTTCACGTAGCCGAACATGTTGGCCAGTGGCACCATGGCATTCACCACCTGTGCGTTGCCGCGGGTGGAGGTGCCGGCGATCTGGCCGCGGCGGGAGTTCAGGTCGCCGATGATGCCGCCCAGATATTCTTCCGGGGTCACCACTTCAACCTTCATGATCGGCTCGAGCAGAACCGGGCCGGCCTTCTGGATCGCTTCACGCAGGGCAGCGCGGGCGGCGATTTCGAACGCGATGGCCGAGGAGTCCACTTCGTGGTAGGCGCCATCGATCAGGGTCACCTTCACGTCCACCATCGGGAAGCCGATGATGGTGCCGGAGGTCATGACCGAGTTCAGGCCCTTCTCGACGCCCGGCAGGTATTCCTTCGGAACAGCGCCGCCAACGATCTTGCTCTCGAACACCAGGCCAGAATTTTCCTCACCCGGCTCGACGATGAACTTCACGCGGGCGAACTGGCCGGTACCACCGGTCTGCTTCTTGTGCGTGTAGTCGATCTCGGTCGACTTGGTGATGGTCTCGCGGTAGGCCACCTGCGGTGCGCCGACGTTCACGTCGATCTTGTGCTGGCGGCGCAGGATGTCGACCTTGATGTCGAGGTGCAGTTCGCCCATGCCCTTGATGATGGTCTGGCCGGACTCTTCGTCGGTCGACACATAGAAGGACGGATCTTCTGCAGCGAGCTTGGCCAGCGCCAGGCCCATCTTTTCCTGGTCGCCCTTGGTCTTCGGCTCGACGGCCATTTCGATCACGGGCTCGGGGAATTCCATCTTTTCGAGGATCACCGGCTTGGCGACGTCGCACAGCGTGTCACCGGTGCGGGCTTCCTTGAGGCCGACCAGCGCAACGATGTCGCCAGCGAAGGCCTCAGCGATTTCCTCACGGCTGTTGGAGTGCATCAGAACCATGCGGCCGATGCGCTCGGTCTTGCCGCGCGAGGAGTTCAGCACGGTGGAACCCTTCGACAGCTTGCCCGAGTAGATGCGGGCGAAGGTCAGAACGCCATAAGGGTCGTCCATGATCTTGAACGCCAGCAGCGAGAGCGGCTCGTCGTCGGACGACTTGCGAACGGTCTCGGCTTCGGTCTTGGGGTCGATGCCCTTGATGGCCGGCACTTCCAGCGGCGACGGCAGGTAAGCCACGACTGCGTCAAGAAGCGTCTGCACGCCCTTGTTCTTGAACGCGGAACCGCACAGCACCGGGAAGAAGGACACCGAGCATACGGCCTTGCGCAGCAGCGACTGGATGGTCGCGGCGTCAGGCTCGTTGCCTTCGAGGTAGGCTTCCATCGCGGCTTCGTCCATCTCGACGGCAGCCTCGATCATTTCCATGCGCAGGGTTTCGGCCTTTTCGCGCAGGTCAGCCGGGATTTCTTCCTCGACGTATTCAGCACCCAGCGACTCGTCCTTCCAGACGATTGCCTTCATCTTGATGAGGTCGATGACGCCCTTGAACTGGTCTTCGGCGCCGATCGGGTACTGGATCGCAACCGGACGCGCGCCAAGGCGCTCCTTGATGTCCGACAGGCACTTGTCGAAGTCGGCGCCGATCTTGTCCATCTTGTTGCAGAAGACGATGCGCGGCACCTTGTACTTGTCGCCCTGGCGCCACACGGTCTCGGTCTGCGGCTCGACGCCAGCGTTGGAGTCCAGCACGCACACGGCGCCGTCAAGCACGCGCAGCGAACGCTCGACCTCGATGGTGAAGTCCACGTGGCCGGGGGTGTCGATGATGTTCAGGCGCTTGCCCAGCCACTGGGTGGTGGTTGCAGCCGAGGTGATCGTGATGCCACGCTCCTGCTCCTGCTCCATCCAGTCCATGGTCGCGGCACCATCGTGCACTTCGCCCATCTTGTGGCTCTTGCCGGTGTAGAACAGGATGCGCTCGGTCACCGTCGTCTTGCCGGCATCGATGTGAGCCATGATGCCGAAGTTACGGTAGTCTTCGAGTG
>CAZYKZ010000395.1:0-2179 GCA_964648175.1 uncultured Anderseniella sp. | reverse complement strand
GCCAGACGCTTAGCCCCTCCCGATGAACGGCATGTTGGTGGCCATGATGGTCATGAACTGCACGTTGGCCTCAAGCGGCAAGCCCGCCATGTAGGTGACCGCGCTGGCCACGTTCGAGACGTCCATCACCGGCTCCGGCTTCACCGATCCGTCGGCCTGCGGCACGCCCTTCTTCATGGCGTCGGTCATGGCGGAGGCAGCATTGCCAATGTCGATCTGCGAGCAGGCAATGTTGAACGGCCGGCCATCGAGCGAGATCGACTTGGTGAGCCCGGTGATGGCGTGCTTCGACGCGGTGTAGGCGGCAGAGCCGGGCCGCGGCACATGCGCCGAGATCGAGCCATTGTTGATGATGCGTCCGCCCTGGGGCTTCTGGTCCCGCATCATCGCGAAGGCATGCTTGGCCACCAGGAAGGCGCCGTCCAGGTTCACGCCAACGACCATGCGCCAGTTGTCGAACGGCATGTCGGCCACGTTGTCGGCCTTGCCGAAACTGCCGGCGTTGTTGAACACCATGTCGAGGCGGCCATGCACCTTGGCGATTTCGGCAAACAGCTTTTCAACGCTTGCCGGGTCCGTCACGTCGCACGGCTCGACCAGCATGTTGCCGCCAGCCTCTCCCGCCTCGGTGACCGTTTCGTGCAGCGCGCTTGCCCGCCGCCCGGTCAGCACCACGTCCCAGCCGTCCTTCGCCAGCGCGATGGCGCAGGCCTTGCCAATGCCGGACCCCGCGCCGGTAACCAGTGCAATCCGCTTGCTCATTTCCACGTTCCTTCCTTCAGGTGCCGGTGTTGCCCCGGCAGGCGATCATGACTGTCGAGTCGTACGAAAAAACCAGTTCGCCGTTCTGGTTGTGACCTTGCGGGGTCAACGTTATCAGGCCCCAGCCGGGCCGCGAGTTCATCTTGCGCGCGCCGGTGATGGTGCCCGAAAACGTGATGGTGTCACCCGGATAGACCGGCCGCGGCCACTGCAGGTTCTGGTAGCCCGGCGACGGCCCAAGTGCGGGCAGCGGTTCGCCCCGCGCCTCAGCCTCCGCCCTGATCTTGAAGTGCCAGGCGGCAAGCAGCTTCATGCAGGCAGCCGCCGTGTGCCACCCCGATGCTGACAGCCGCTTGAAATGGGTCTTCGCCGCGGCCCCGTCATCAAGGTGGAAGCCCTGCGGATCATACTGGCGCGCAAACGCCAGCACGGCCTCTCGGGTGAAATGATGCTCGCCGTAGACCGCATGCTGCCCGGCCTCGAAGTCCTCCAGCCAGATCGAGGTATAGCCGCTCATGACGCCGCCGCCTCTGTCCGGGCCGGATTGCGCACCTTGAACAGATTGACGCCGGTCATCTCGGTCTTGACTGTGCCGTGCTGGTCGATGGCTTCCCATCGCATGGTCACGATGCCCATTTCAGGCTTGCTGGACGACACCCGCTTCTCCAGCACCGTATAGCGCAGCGTCAGCATGTCGTCCGCATAGACCGGCTTGATCCACCTGGTCTCGCGGATACCGAACGAACCCATGCCGGCAGCCTTGCTGGCGTAGCCGTCCACCATCAGCCGGTTCATGATGGCGCATACCTGCCAGCCCGAGGCGCACAGGCCGCCAAGCACGGAATTTTTCGCCAGTTCCTCGTCGAGGTGGAACGGCTGCGGGTCCCATTCAAGCGCGTATTCGCGGATAAGGTCCGCGCTCATGGCGAACGGGCCGTGGGTCTTCACGTCGCCGACGTGAAAGTCTTCGTAGTGCAAGAGATCCCCTGTCATGGGATCAGGTTTTCAATGAGGTTCACGCGGCGGTCAAGCGAACTTTCCTGCATGGCTGCCCTGCCCCCGATGCCTCAGGTGTTGAAGCGGAAGTGCATCACGTCGCCGTCGGCCACGACGTATTCCTTGCCCTCGAGCCGCATCTTGCCGGCATCGCGCGCACCTGCCTCGCCGCCGAGCGAAACATAGTCGTTGTAGGCGATGGTCTCGGCGCGGATGAAGCCCTTCTCGAAGTCGGTATGAATGACGCCTGCCGCAGCCGGGGCGCGGGTGCCTGCGGTAATCGTCCAGGCGCGCGCTTCCTTCGGCCCGACGGTGAAATAAGTGAGCAGTTTCAGAAGCTTGTATCCTGCCCGGATGACCCGGTTCAGGCCCGGCTCTTCCAGCCCGATGGCTTCCAGGTATTCCCGCTGCTCGCTCTCGT
>CAZYKZ010000394.1:0-2186 GCA_964648175.1 uncultured Anderseniella sp. | reverse complement strand
GATCACATAGTGCTTGCGCACCTTCTTCACCGTCTCCCAGGTGCCCTTGAAGCCTGCCGGGATGATGAAGCCGTCGCCCGCCTTAAGCGTCCAGCTCTCGCCCTTGTCGTTGGTCAGGATGGCCTCGCCCTCGATGAAGTGGCAGAACTCCCACTCCTCGTACTCCATCGCCATCTTGCCCGGCTCGCACTCCCAGATGCCGCAATAGAGGCGCTCGTCCTCGCCGGTCCAGTGGTTCCAGGTGGTGGTGTTGACCGGCCCGCCCGCCAGGGTCTTCGCCGGGTCAACTACATCATGTTCTGCCTCGGGCATGCCGGGGCCGGATGTTCTCATCACGATAATGCCAGTCATTCTGCAGCAGCCTTTGCTTGAGAGTGTTGAATTGCAGTCCAGACCTTGATCGGCGTCAGCGGCATGTCCAGGTGGGCAATGCCGTAATCTTTCAGTGCGTCCATTACCGCGTTCACCACGGCAGGAGGTGCGCCGGTCGCCCCGGCCTCGCCTGCGCCCTTGACGCCGAGCGGGTTCGACGCCGTCGGCGCATCCTGGTTGAACTGCAGGTTGAAGTCCGGAATGTCGCTGGCGCGCGGCATGCAGTAGTCCATGAACGAGCCAGTCAGCAGCTGGCCGGTCTCGTCATACTCCACGCCTTCGAGCATGGCCTGGCCGATGCCCTGCACCGCGCCCCCCATCACCTGCCCGCCGGCAATCAGCGGGTTGATGATGCGGCCGAAATCATCGACCACCGTATAGGCCGTGATGTCGATCGTGCCCGTGTCCGGATCAACCTCGACCTCGCAAACGTGCGCCCCGTTGGGATAGCTGAACGACTTGCGCTCGAAGGTCTGGCTCGACGAGAGCGTATCTGGAACGCCCTCGGGCAGCGAAGCCGCCATGGCGCGCAACTGCTTTTCAAGGTCGAGCAGCGCTATGGCACGGTCGGTTCCGGCAATCGAGAACTTGCCGGCCTTGAACTCGATGTCCTGCACCGCCGCTTCAAGCACGTGCGCTGCCGCCTGCTTGCCCTTGTTGACCACCTCGTGGGAGGTGTTCAGCACCGCTGAGCCGACGATCATCAGCGAGCGTGCCCCGCCGTGCCCGCCCCCGGTGGCGATCTTGTCGGTATCGCCGCTCACATAGCGCACCTTCTTCGGGTCGATCCCGAGCTCGGTGGCGATGATCTGCTTGTAGGTGGTCTCGTGGCCCTGGCCCGTAGCCGTGCCGCCGGTCATCAGCGTCACGCCACCATCGTCCTCGAAACGGATCTCGGCAAAGTCGGCCGGCATGCCCAGCACCACTTCAAGATAGCTCGACACGCCGAGGCCGCGAAGCTTGCCCTTGCGAGCTGACGCCTTGCGCCGCTTCTCGAAGCCCGCCGCGTCATGGGCCTCGAGCGCCTTGTCGAGCGTGCCTTCGAAGTCGCCACAGTCGATCACCATGCCCAGCGCCATCTTGAAGGGATAGTCGCGGATGAAGTTCTTGCGCCTGAGCTCGATAGGGTCACGCCCTGTCTCGTGCGCGGCAAGGTCAACCAGCCGCTCGATCACGTAGGCAGACTCGGGCCGCCCGGCGCCGCGATAGGCATCCACCGGCACGGTGTTGGTGAACACCGCATCCACCGTCATCGAGATCGCCGGAATTGTGTAGTTGCCGCCCATGGACACCCAGCTGGCAGACGTCGGAATGATGGTCCCGAACGACGACAGATAAGCACCCATGTTGGCCTTGGTCTCGACCTTCAGCGCCACGAACTTGCCGTCAGCATCCAGCGCCAGCGAGGCCGTGGTCAGGTGGTCGCGGCCATGAATTTCTGCGAGGAAGTTCTCGGTGCGGCTGGCGATCCATTTCACCGGCCGGCCCAGCAGCTTGGCGGCAAACATCACCATGACGTTTTCCGGATAGACGAAGTTCTTCGCCCCGAAGCCGCCCCCCACATCAGGCATCACAACGCGCACCTTCTCGGGTGGGCACTTGAAGATCGCCGCCGCCATCTGGCCCTTCTGTGCGTGCACCGCCTGGCCGGACACGTACAGGATCATCTGGTCCTTGCCGGCGTCATAGTCGCCCAGGCTGCCGCGCGGCTCGATGGCCGACGGCGCCACCCGGTTGTTGACGAACGTCAGCGTGGTGACGTGCGCCGCCCCGGCAATGGCCTTGTCGGTCGCCGCCTCGTCGCCCTTGTGGAA
>CAZYKZ010000393.1:0-2193 GCA_964648175.1 uncultured Anderseniella sp. | reverse complement strand
GGTGCTCGTCGAACCAGTTGGCGAGCTCCGGCTCGATGATGCCGCGGATCATCGCTTCGAGCTGGATGTGTCCGCCTTCAGCTGCCTCCGGCACAGGTTCCGGCGCTGCCTCTGCCTCATATGCCTCTGCCTCGTGTTCACCAGCCTCAGCCGGCGCCGCGTACGCGTCATCGGCCTGCACGTAGTCCGCTGCATCGACAGGTTCTGCATATGCAGGCTGCGTGCCCGGCAGCGCTACTGGTGCAGGCTGCATGCCATAACCATCCAGGCTCTGTTCCAGCGACCACTCGTGATAGTCGGGCGAATAGCTGACCGAACCGGATACCAGTTCGCTTGCGGCATACTCCCCGACATGCGCTTCCTCCGGTGGCAGCGAACTGCGCAGCTCAAGCGCCTGTTCTTCCGGCTGCCAGGCTTGCTGCTGCGGATGATGACCGCGGGAACGGGCCTCTTCGCGCCGTGCATCGCCGCCGAGCAGAGACGCCATGGAGCGGCCGGTATCGGCCCGGGTGCGCGAACTCAGCGAGGACAGCCTGTTTCTCAAAGCCATGTAGGTTTGCGAGCCTTCCAGCGAATAGCGGAAACGGTACGGATTGGCGGCATGATAGTGATCGCGAGCCGGTTCGTCATCCCGGCTTTCGGCTTGTGGTGGCGCGGCTACCGGCAAAGGCTGCTGGACCGCGACGGGCTGCGGTTGCGGCCGCACCATTGTCTGGACGCTGATGCGTGGTGGCGTTGGCTTTGCCGGGGACTGGGCGGCAGCAGTGGTCATCACGGGCCGCACAGGCGGCGCGGCTGGTGCAGCGCCGGGGGGCGGCGCCGGCGCCGTGGGCTGAGCGTCAAGCCTGCTGTCCGCCTCGATCGCCTTGCGGATCGAGGACAGCAGCTGCTCTACGCTTTGTCCGCCCGGCGGACTGCTTTCCGGTTTACCCATCGACCCCACGCACCTTGCCCAAGACAGGACACCACTCCCCGATTGCCAGTATCGGGGCACGACCCGTCTGCTTACAAGCTTAGTTGGTGATGATTCGTGGCTTTGTCGACAGCTTGTTGCTGCCGGACATCATTCAGGGTTGTAGATGCGCGCGCCAAAAGCCTTGTCTTCAACCTCGTCGTAATTCACCGACGGATCGTACACGGCCACCGAAAGGCGCAGGTCCTCAGCCGTCATGCGCCCCGTGGCGGCAACCAGCTGATAGCCGGCGACGATGCGATCACGCCGGGCGTTGGCCAGCGCGATGGATGCAAACACCAGCTCATTTGCCGCATTCAGCACATCAAGCGTGGTTCGGGTGCCGACGCGGGCTTCTTCCCGCACGCCCTCGAGTGCGATCCTCTGCGCGCTTACTGCATCCTCGGCTGCCTTGATGGTCGCCGTTGCAGCCTTCAACTGATGCCATGCCCGCACGACTGCCTCACGCACCTGGCGGCGCGCATCCAGCACCTGCAATCGGCGCTGGCTTGCGGTCTGCTTGGCCTCGCGAATGCGCGAATAGGTTCCGCCGCCGTCATAGATCGGGATGGACAGGACGCCACCCACGCTGCCGGATTCTGAATCGGTGAACTGTGAAGTAGGCTCGGCAGCCACCGAGTACTGCGCCTGGAAACCGAGTTGCGGCAACAGATCGGCCTTGCGCACACCAATATTGGCAATGGCCGCTTCCTCGTTATAGGCCGCGGCGAGAATCTGCGGATTGGTCTCGGAGGAAATGTCGATGGCCTCGCGCAATGTTTTCGGCACGCGCGGAGACAAGCCGGGGTACTTCAGCTTGCCCGGGGCATCACCAATAACGCGGACGTAGTTGGCAACCGAAGATTCAAGGTTGCCTATGGCAACAGCGAGGTTGCCCTGCGCTTCGGACGCACGTGCCCGGGCCTGAGCCACATCGGTCTTGGTGATCTCGCCCACGTTGAAACGCGCCTGACTGGCCCGCACTTCCTCGTTGAAGAAGTCGAGCGACCGTCGGCGGTAATTGACGATCTCACGGTCACGCAGGACGTTCATGTAGGCGGTGGCGGCGTTCAGCAGCACTTCCTGTTCGACCGCCAGAAGGTTCTGGTTGCCGGCAGCTACGGACGCTTCCGCCTCACGGACCGCATTCTCGGTGCGAAACCCGTCGAAGACCGGCTGGTTGAGGGTGATGGTGAAATTGCGGTTGGTGAAATCGGAGTTGTTTGTGACGCCGCCCGCAG
>CAZYKZ010000392.1:0-2197 GCA_964648175.1 uncultured Anderseniella sp. | reverse complement strand
GAGACCATCGCACCGGCTCAGTATGTCCTCGAGCAGCAGGTGGGCGCGTGCCGCGCCAGACGTCTGTGTGAGGTACTCGTGCCATTGCCGTGACAGGCTCATGCAGCCACTTGAGGGATGCAGCGCCTCCAGCCAATCGGTGACAGACTGCGAGCTGACAGCGTCTGTACCGCGCTCAGCTGCGATCCGATCCGCTGCATAGCGCCGGATACTCTCGACTGCCTCGCCATCAAGGTCGGCATCAGGATCACCTGTCAGGCTGTCGCTGAGCACCATGCGCCAGGTCCAGGGCCGCGGCCGGTCATGTCCCACAGGAGCGCCGAGCGACAAAAGCCGCCCACGCGCGGTACTCACGAAAAGTCGCTGTCGCCGTTGCCCGTCGAAAGGACCAAAAGGACCAGGGATCACCATGCCGGTGACCCCGCCAAGTGCCCCCAGGAGCAGCTGGCGCCGGGTGATGCCGGAGGCATTGGGACGTGCAGACATAAAAAAATCCTCCATCGGTTCATGCACCGAGGAGGGCTTGTCTCCTACGACCCGCTTGGTTGCCCAAAGGCCGCATCCCCTTTTGATCGGGAACCACCTTGCCCGGGTCGGGCAGGTTGGTGAGGGCAAAGCCCTGCTCTTAATGCTGTAAGTGAGATTTAGGGGCGGCGAGCCGCAACAGCAAGTTCGTAGGAGACTTATGGTTAGCCGTCAACCTGCTTGGCCACCCCTGCGCCTGCAAATCCTTCCTCGATTCCGGCAGCGCAACGGCTGCCTGGGGTAGCTACCGACGCCTAAGCTCGTGGAATGTTCGAGCTGTCAGGCGGGCAAAATGGGGTCTGTGGATATACACAACATATAGCTATTGAAGGTGCTAAAAAACAACATGTAGTGTGTTGGTCGTTGAGTTCACCGTGTTGGGGATGCGTAACTATCCTCTCACCGTGAGCAGGTCAGTTCGTAACAGAGAGGAGTATATCGATGACCAATATCCAGTCTCAGCCCGATGCCACGCCGTTCGGCCTGGCCTCCTTTGCCGACATCCTGCCCAGGCGCGAGGCATTGATCGGCGAAGATCCGGGTGCCTTCGACGACTTTCACGCCGCCATGATGCAAACGTTCGCCCCTGCCACGGCCTATGAATGCGTCATTGCCGAAAACCTGATTGCGATCGAATGGGAAATCGTGCAGCGCCGGCACATGCGCGAAGTCAGCCTGCAGCAGGCCATGCGCAAGTCCATCTGCGCTGCAGTGGTGCGCAAGCTCGATGCAGCCCATGACGCCATGTTGGAGAAGGCCTGGGAGGCACATGTTGAAGCCGGGCGCAGCGAGGATGACTGGGATGAATACGGCGCTGGAGGCATGTTCGACCGCGATGGCGCCGAGGCCACTGGCAAGGCGCTGGCAGCGCGCGCTACCTCCAGTGACCGCGATGTCTGTCTGAAGGCCTACAGCGAAATTGCCGCCCTGGGCCTCAAGCCGGTGGAGGTGATGAGCGAGGCGTATGCCGCCATCAACGGACCCGCCGCGCGGCATGATGAGAAGCTGCAGGAGCTGGAACGTCGCGGACGCGAGGTGAAGCGTGATCTCGACGCGCTGCAGAAGGCGCGGCCCCGCCAGCCGCAGGTGATCGAGCATGACGCCTGAGGAAATCACGAAGCGCAACCGGGCCAATGCCAGGCACAGCACTGGCCCGCGCACTCTGGCCGGAAAGGCCATCGTGGCGATGAATGCCCGCCGTCACGGCGCCACGGCCAAGCCGGACCGCGAGCGTGTGATCACCTGGCTGAGGATCATTCTGAATTCGCCCATGCTCCAGCCGGATGACCTGCTGGATCGGGACGAGAGGCTCAACCGCGCCACCGTCCTGGCGGAAGCCGAGGCGAGGTACGCGGCAGCCGAGCGTGCCTTGCAGGCATTTGAAGCAGATGCCGTGAGCGCCGATGAGCAGATGCAGCACATCCGGGCGCAGGTCGATATGATGACCCGCATCCTGCAGCGCGCCGAGACCGCGGCGCGCACTGACGGTGGTGGCGTGAAAGTCATCTCCAGGATTGATCCGTCAGTGGAGGACGATCTTAAACTCGGTGGCCGGCGCCATCGCCTGCTCCGGCGCTATCTCGCCGAAGCCCGCAGCCGCAGAAACAAGGCCTTCGCAGCCTGTCTGGACTGGGTGGCCGCGCCTGACCATGCAGCGGGCTCCGAACCAGCG
>CAZYKZ010000391.1:0-2197 GCA_964648175.1 uncultured Anderseniella sp. | reverse complement strand
TTCTCGTGGCTGCCGCTCTATCACGACATGGGCCTTGTTGGCTTCTGCCTGTCGCCGATGATGGGGCAGGTCTCGATCGACTATCTCTCCACGCCAGCTTTTGCGCGCCGGCCCGCGCTGTGGCTCAAGCTGATGTCCGACAACCAGTGCACCGTCGCCTATGGTCCGTCGTTCGGCTACGACCTGGCGGCCCGGCGGATCAACGGCGATGCCCCCTCCCTCAAGCTCGACCAGTGGCGCATTGCCGGCATCGGCGGCGACATGGTGCGCGCCGACGTGCTGAAGTTGTTCGGCGAGACGCTGTCGGTCGCGGGCTTCAGAACCACGGCCTTCCTGCCCAGCTATGGCATGGCCGAGGCTACGCTTGGCGTGTCATTCGCCAGCACCACCGAGGAAATCCGCGTCGACGTGATCGACCGCGCTGCGATGAAGTCTGCAGGTGAAGCCGTTCCGAGCAAGGCCACGTGTCCTGATGAGGTTCGGCATTTCGTGGTGTGCGGCAAGCCGTTGCCGGGCCACCGCATGCGGGTAGTGGACGAATACGGCAACGAGTTGGGTGAACGCCGGATCGGCCGCATCGAGATTGCAGGTCCGAGCCTGATGAGCGGCTATTACCAGAATCTGGAAGCCACCGCCGCCATCATGCGCAATGACGGCTTCATGGACACCGGCGACATGGGCTACTGGGCTGACGGCGAAATCGTCATCACCGGGCGCGCCAAGGACATGATCCTGCACAATGGCCGCAACATCTGGCCGCAGGACATCGAGTGGGCGGTTGAGCGGCTTGACCAGGTGCGCGACGGCGACGTTGCCGCGTTTGCCATGGAAGGCGCCAATGGCGAGGACCGGGTGACGGTGCTGGTGCAGTGCCGCCTGCGCGATCCGGAGGCCATCGAGGAGCTGCGCAAGCAGGTCTCGGCGCAGATCGTTCGCTCCATCGGAATAGAGGCCGATGTGGTCATGGCGCCGCCCAAGTGCCTGCCGTTCACCTCGTCCGGCAAGCTGTCGCGGGCTGGCGCCAAGGCTCTTTATGTCAGCGGCGACATTGCCGAAATCGCCGGCGAACCTGGCAATGAGGCCGGGCCTGTCGCCATTGCAGCGGAGTGACCGGTAAATCCGGCCGTCAGCACATGCAGATTGCCCTGACCGGGGCGACCGGCTTCGTCGGCGCCCACACTGCGCATGAACTGATCCGTAGTGGTCACGGCGTGCGGCTGCTGGTGCGCGATCCGTCCAGGCTGGCGCCGTCGCTGGCAGGGCAGGGTGCGGTGATGGAAGGCGACCTCGACAACGCAGCGGCTCTTGCCCGGCTGGTCGAAGGTGTCGATGCGGTCATCCACGTGGCGGGGGCCATCAAGGCGGCAAGCCTCGACAGGTTCATGGCCGCCAACGCACACGGAGCGGCCCGGCTGGCCGCAGCCGCGGCGCGGGAAGGCGTGAAGCGGTTCGTGCATGTTTCGTCCCTGGCCGCACGAGAACCGCAGCTTTCGGGGTATTGCGCGTCCAAGGCGGCGGGCGAGGTGGCGGTGAGAGCGGCGGCAGATGCTTCGCCCGGCATGGCGCTGACGATCATCCGGCCTCCGGCGGTGTATGGACCGGGCGACCGGGCGACGCTGCCGCTGGTCAGGCAATTGTCGAACCCGGTCTGCCTGATGACTGGTACGCCCGGCCAGAGGCTGTCGCTGATCCATGTGGCGGACCTCGCAACAGCGCTGGTTGCGGCGGCGGAAGGTGCAGGCCGCGCCGGGGCCTGCTACGAGATCGATGACGGTACGCCGGGCGGTTACAGCCACGCGGCGATGGCCGAGGCCGCGTCACAGGCGACAGGCCGCGTTTCGAAGGTGGCGCATTTGCCGCGCGCACTGCTGGCGCTGGTTGGGGCAGGGGCCGAAGGGGTGATGAGCGTGACGGGCCGGCCGGTCATTCTCAGCCGGGGAAAGGTGCGTGAACTTTATCATGCCGACTGGGTTTGTACGGGAGAGAAATTCGAACACGCAGGCCCGTGGAAAGCGCGGTACCGGTTTGCCGAAGGCTATGCCGATACGCTTCGCTGGTATCGCACCAACGGATGGTTGCCTGCCCGCTGAGACCTGCCTACAAAGCAGCACAATGCTGGTGAAGAGATACGACAGACATGACACCTGAAGACAAAGCCATATTCGACAAGCTGGCCGAACTGCTGGGCCCCTTCAAC
>CAZYKZ010000390.1:0-2198 GCA_964648175.1 uncultured Anderseniella sp. | reverse complement strand
TCGAAGCGCTGCTGGAATTCGCCGCTCGACCCGTCGGTGTGGGCATAGTCCCTCAAGGTGGAGCCACCAGCAGCAATCGCCTCGGCAAGAACCGAGCGCACCGCAGAGACCAGCGCTTCGACCCGCGGACTGCCGCCACGCTTGCGCACGATGGAGCCCGCCATGCGCCTTGGCGACAGCCGGGCCCGGTAGAGCGCTTCGCAGACATATATGTTGCCGAGCCCTGCAATGATGCGCTGGTCGAGAAGTGCGGCCTTCAATGGCGTCTTGCGGCCGGCAAAAGCTGCAGCGAGGTATTCGGCATTGAAGCCGTTTCCAAGCGGCTCCACGCCGAGCCCGGCGAGGAAGCGGTTGTGCTCGCGTTCGCCGGGGGCGATGAGATCGACAAAGCCGAAGCGGCGCGGGTCAGCGTAGACGACACGGGCGCCGTCATCGAGGTCGAGCACCATGTGATCATGCGGTCCGTCGCCCTGGCGACCGGCTTCCTCGGCGAAATAGAACTCGCCAAGATTCTGCGCCCGGCCATTGGCTTGCCAGATGGTGAAGCGGCCGGTCATGCCGAGATGCGACAAGAGGATCGCGCCGCTGTCGAGGTGGATCAGGATGTACTTGGCGCGGCGCTCGACATGCGAGACCTTCCGGCCCTGCAGCCGGGTCACGAGACCGGAGGGAAACGGAAACCTGAGATCGGGCCGGTTCAGCCTTACTGCCGTGATACAGCGGCCGGCGAGCGCAGGCTCAAGCCCGCGGCACACGGTTTCAACTTCCGGCAGTTCGGGCATGTCTTTCCTCACCGTGTTCGGGGTGTGCGGCACGTTCACCCTGTGGTGCTCAACAGATAGCCATGAACGCCGGTCTGGTCTATGGTGCAGCGCAAGATGGGAAGCACGGCTGACAAGTTGAAGGGGAGCGAGACCTCATTCGGGTTTCGCACCGTCGCGGAGGAAGACCGCCAGGGCCTGGTGAACGAGGTTTTCGCCAAGGTGGCGGCCCGCTATGACCAGATGAACGACCTGATGTCAGGCGGTCTGCACCGGCTGTGGAAGGACGACTTCATCGCCCTGCTCAACCCGCCGAAGTCGGACCGGCCGTTCAAGGTTCTGGACGTGGCCGGCGGCACCGGCGACATCGCCTTCCGGATCGCCGCAGCAGGCGGCTCAGGCACGCAAGTCACGGTTGCCGACATTTCTGAAAACATGGTGCGCGAGGGCGCACGCCGGTCTGCCAGCGAGAAGAGCGGGCCGAAGTGCCGGTTCACGGTGGGCAATGCGGAGACGCTGGCCTTCGATGACAACTCGTTCGACGCCTACACGATCTCGTTCGGCATACGCAACGTTACCCATATCGACCGTGCACTGGCTGAAGCCTACCGGGTACTGAAACCCGGCGGGCGGTTCCTGTGCCTGGAGTTCAGCCATGTGGACGTACCCGGCATGGAACAGGTGTACGAAGCCTACTCGATGACCGTCATTCCCGCGGTGGGCAAGATCGTGACCGGGGATGGCGACCCGTACCGCTATCTCGTCGAGAGCATCCGCAAGTTCCCAGCCCCGCAGATGTTCGAGAACATGATCAAGGACGCGGGCTTCGTTCGGACCAGCCACCGGATGCTGACGGGCGGAATCGTCGCCATTCATTCCGGCTGGAAAGTCTGAGACAGGACGACCGCGACCCATGCTTCGCCAGATCAGGCATATGGCAAAGCTTGCCCGTTCGGCCCGCGTGATCGCTCGCCATGGCGGGTTCGACGTGGCTCTGGACGATCCGCAGGTTCCGGCAATCGCCAAGACGGCATTGCGGCTGATCGGCGCCGGCAAGCCGCGGGCGCGGGGCGAGGAAACCGGCCTCGCCAAGGCGCTGGAGGAACTTGGGCCGAGCTACATCAAGCTCGGTCAGTTTCTGGCCACGCGTCCCGACATGATCGGACCGGAGCGGGCCAAAGGCTTGCGCCAGCTGCAGGACAGGATGGCGCCGTTTTCCATGAACGAAGCGCGCGAGACGATTCAGAAGGGTCTGGGGCGTCCGGCGGGAGAGGTGTTCCATACCCTGTCCGAACCGATCGCTGCCGCCTCGATCGCCCAGGTGCACAAGGGCGAGATCACCGACCCGGACGGCAAGCGCCGGCAGGTGGCCGTAAAGGTTTTGCGGCCCGGCGTGGAAGCCCGCTTCCGCGACGATCTCGACACGTTCTTCACCGC
>CAZYKZ010000389.1:0-2203 GCA_964648175.1 uncultured Anderseniella sp. | reverse complement strand
TATCGGAGTAACAAAAGACACTCTATGGGGAAGCCGAAACCGGCCGTTCCTGACCCGGCTCGGACTGCACGCCTTCCTAAGTCTTCGCGGCCGTGACCCATTGCAGGATTTGCTGCTGCGACATCGACCCAGATTGCCTGGCAATTTCTCGTCCACCCGCAAACAGGATCAGAGTCGGAATGCTCCGTATACCCAGTTTCGCTGCCACAGTCTGCTGCTCATCTGAATTCAGCTTGATCAGGCGAATCCGTGGTTCCAGTTCCCTGGAAACAGCTTCGAAGGCAGGCGCCATCATCTTACAGGGGCCACACCATGGTGCCCACACATCAACCAGAACCGGAATAGTGCTGCGGTTGATCTGCTTCTCAAAAACAGCTTCGTTGACGTCCTTGGGATGACCATCGAATAGGCTCGATCCGCACTTGCCGCACTTTGCGCCCAATGCAGAACGATCACCGGGTATGCGATTGACGCCGCCACAACTGGTGCAGACGATCAAACTTTCAGTCATCTACAGCTCCTGGAAACAGGGGCGGCATTCTCCGCCGTCCGGATGTTGGCATCAGCATCGCGCACACTGACTATGTAGTGCGTTGCGTTCGATCAAATCGAGGATCCGGCAATGTTGGTACGCGGAGCAAATACCAATAATTGGCTTCTGCAATCCGATTGTATCTTTGGCCGCTGCGCTCGTCCTGTTGCAGTACCGGTGAGACCATTTCTGCGGAAGCACTGGACTACTCGAAAGGTAACCTAGTCCCGCCAAGCGCTCGCCTCCAATACTTGCGGCTTTCTGGATTGACCAAGTTGCCCCCTTTGTCGACGAGGGCTTCGATCTCCCGCAGAAACATGGCGGCTGCAAATTCACCACGTAACAGCCTGAGTGACGCGATGATCCGACTGATCCTCAGGTGGTTGTGATCAAACCGGCCGAGCCAGTGCCGGTTCAGGCGATAGAAGGCGAGCATCCGTTCTGTTGCCATCAAGAGGTTTTGCTGGGCCAGATTGCTCTGTCGAACCAGATCTGCCTCTCCTTCTGCAAGGACCGGTGAATGGGGTTGTGCCCTGCTCGGCTCGTCCAATGGGAACAGCCACTGGATGAACGTATGGACGTGTTCGATCTGTGTATCATCGAAGGCCAGGACCTCATCGATGAACCGGCCATCTCCATCCGGGCCAGAGCCTTCAAGAAACCGTAGCAACCGGTGATGCCACACCTTTGCGTTCTCCAATTCGACGCAGCGATACTATCACAGATGCAGCAGTGATTGCCTTGCGCACAAAAGGGATCTGATACCGATTCTCAAATGCAACTGGCAGCCGGATCGCTCCGACTGCCAACTATCAGGTCATGTGGTGGCTCAGTAGTAGCCGTTGATGCAGCGGAAGTACCGCTTCTTCCAGTAATAGCGGCCCGTGCGATGCCACTTGCGCTTCAGCCAATGGCAGCTGTCATCAAAATAGACGGGATCGTAGAAGCCATACCCGTAGAAGCGGTGGCCGAAGTGGCCATGCCGGTGGTGATGCTTCTTGAACTTGCCACCTGCCAGGTGGACGTTTCCGGCGACGGTTTCGACAGGGCCATTAACGGTGGCGAGCTGGGCCACGGCAGTTGTCGTCTGAGCAGCCGTTGCAGCGGTAGCGGCCATCTGGCCAGCAGCGACGGTTGCGTTCGAAGCCGGAGCGGCGGCAAAGGTTGCGGCAGCGACCATGGCTGCGGCGATCAGGTTGGTCTTGGTCATCATGTTCTTGTTCCTTTTGTTTGACCAGGTGCCGGAGTGTCCCGGCGTCTTGTTGGGAAGAGGTCTACACGGCCTGCAAGGTGGCAGACGTGAGGAACGTCACATCGCGCTCTGAGCCGGAATGGCGGCTGACATCAAGTTGCACAGGTCAAGCGGCTGAGGCAGGCTCTGGAGGATTTGTGGACAGTGGCGTTCACGCGATACATTTGGCTCAGATCAGCCCCTCCAACACGACAAATTTTCGAGGACAGGGCATGTCGAGTGGTGGACTACCTACCAATCAGGTTCGGCACGAAATTGCCCTTGTAGCCACATTGTTTTGAAGCGGGCGGTTAGGTCCGCTTTCAGGGCAACTGCAGACAACCTCTGGAATGGCGGAAACCGTCCGGAGTTGACCCGCAGCAGACCTTCGATATGTAGATCAACCTGACAATTTCGCTATTAACCGTCTCAGCCTACAA
>CAZYKZ010000388.1:0-2203 GCA_964648175.1 uncultured Anderseniella sp. | reverse complement strand
TCCTGCCCCTCGGCCACGTCGATGGACACGACCAGCCCCGGCATCGGGCAAAGCAACTGCTTGGACGTATCCGGCGGCAGCTTCACCGGCATGAGTTTTGCCAGTTCCGCCTCGCGGGCGTTGTAGACGGTGGCAGCCGCCTCGCAACCCGCATGGGTGAGCCGGAACCCGTTCATGATCGGACGCACCTGAACCGAGACCGCGCGGCCATTGATGCGGCCCTGCCACACCGGCTGGCCCGGCACCCATGACGTCTCGGCGACGGCTTCCTTGCCATCCACGACGCAGCGATGCATGCGGCCTTCACAACCCAGCATCTCGGCGTCGATCCAGTCATCGCCAAGCCTGACCACGCGGGCGGATGCGAACTTGACCGGACGCCCGCCCATCTGACCCGAAATCTCGCGCTTGCGCATGTTCAGCATGTGGTCGCACACCAGCGCCACTGTGGCCATGTCGGCGCGCGCCGTGCCGGTCAGCTCGGCGCCCTGGAAGCCTTCGGGAAACTCGTCAGCAATGAAGCTGGTTGCCAGCGCGCCAGACTTCCAACGCGGATGCGCCATGATGGCGGCAACGAACGGAATGTTGTGCTGGATGCCATCGACGTAGAAATCGTCCAGCGCCCGCGACATGGCGGAGATGGCCGTGGCGCGGTCGGCGGCGTGGGTGCACAGCTTGGCGATCATCGGGTCGTAATAGATCGAGATTTCCCCGCCCTCGAACACGCCGGTGTCATTGCGCACGGTGATGCCGGTCTCATCGTCCTTCATTTCTGCCGGCGGCCGGTACTTGGTCAGCCGGCCCGTGGACGGCAGGAAGTTCCGGTACGGGTCCTCGGCATAGACACGGCTTTCGATGGCCCAGCCGTTCAGCTTCACGTCGTCCTGCGTCAGCGACAGCTTCTCGCCATAAGCCGAGCGGATCATGTGCTCCACGAGGTCAATGCCGGTGATCAGCTCGGTAACCGGGTGCTCCACTTGAAGACGCGTGTTCATCTCCAGGAAATAGAACGATTTATCTTGGCCCGCGACGAACTCCACCGTGCCCGCGGTGTCATAGTCCACCGCCTTGGCCAGGGCCACGGCCTGTGCGCCCATGGCGGCACGCGTCTTGGCGTCGAGCAGCGGTGACGGCGCCTCCTCGATGACCTTCTGGTTGCGCCGCTGGATCGAACATTCGCGCTCGCCCAGATGGATCACGTTGCCATGCTTGTCGCCCAGCACCTGAATTTCGATGTGACGCGGATTGACGATGAACTTCTCGATGAATACCCGGTCGTCACCGAACGACGACTTCGCCTCGGATTTGGCCGACCGGAAGCCTTCTTCAACCTCAGCCGCCGAATGTGCGATGCGCATGCCCTTGCCGCCACCGCCGGCCGATGCCTTGATCATCACCGGATACCCGATCTCGTCGGCGATCTTCACGGCTTCTTTCGGGTCGGCAATCTCGCCCAGGTAACCGGGCACGGTGTTGACCTTGGCCGCGTTGGCGAACTTTTTCGATTCGATCTTGTCGCCCATGGCCTCGATGGCGCGGGGGTTCGGGCCGATGAAGGTTATGCCGGCCTTCTTCAGCGCATGGGCGAACTTTGCGTTCTCGGACAGGAAGCCGTAGCCGGGATGTACGGCCTCGGCACCGGTCTGCTTGCAGGCGTCGATGATCTTGTCGATGACCAGGTAGCTCTCGGACGCTGCCGGTGGTCCGATGTGAACGGCCTCGTCGGCCATCTCCACGTGCAGGGCGCGGGCATCGGCATCCGAATAGACAGCAACCGTCTTGATGCCCATGCGCCGGGCCGTCTTGATGACGCGGCAGGCAATCTCGCCACGGTTGGCAATCAGTATCTTCTTGAACATGTAAGAGCGCCCCGCAAATCCTGCTTCATTCCGGTTGGTTGCGGGTTGTTCTAGCGGCCAAAAGGCCGCTGGTGAATAGATAAATAGTTGGCGGGGCCGCAACTTTGAGGTCATCCGGGCCGTTTTACTCCTGTAGACCCAAGGAGGTTTTGCCATGCCAGCCAAATCCAAATCCCAGCAGAGGGCGGCCGGTGCTGCCCTTGCCGCAAAGCGCGGAGAGCTGAACGTGTCCAAGCTCCAGGGCGCCTCGAAACAGATGTACGAGTCGATGAGCGAGGAGGAACTTGAAGATTTTGCCTCCACGTCGCTTGAAGGACTGCCCGAAGAGGTTGATGACTGAACGC
>CAZYKZ010000387.1:0-2207 GCA_964648175.1 uncultured Anderseniella sp. | reverse complement strand
TGGTCTGCCAGTTGACGAAGTTGGGCGCGGCGTTGAAGTCCGACACCTGCTCCAGATAGGAATTCTGCGGCAGCGGGCGGAACAGCCCGGAGCGCTCCAGGTTGGTGCCGATGATGGTGGTGATGTCGACGCCGTACTGTTGCGACTTCTCGTCAGCACCGGTGAAATTGGGCAGCGCGATCGGGATCGGGTCAACCTGGCCCTTGTTGATGTCCACCTCGAGCACCGCGTGGGCAGGCGCCGCCAGCGCCAGCCAGATCAGCACGCCTGCCACCAGCCGCTTCAGCACCGCCACCGGCGTGCCCGCACGAACTATCGCAAATGCCATGGAAATCCCCCTGCTCAATTCAGACCGACCATGATGCTCGGATCAAAATGCATTCTGATGTCTGCCCATAGGTGATGGGTCTCCCTGGGCATCTTGTCGTAGGGCTGGCACTGGATCAGTGCAGCCATGGCCGAACTGGCCGCAGCGGCAGCCGCCGGATGATTCGTAGTGCTCTCGACATAGGGCTGGCCGACAATGCGTCCATCGACATCGAGCTGGAAACGCAACGTCACGATCAGCTTGCCTGCGTCGCGTGCGCCGGCCGGAATTGACCAGCACTGGCCGACGCGCTGACGCAGCCAGTCCAGCGCAGTTGCCGTCACCTGCTCGTCATTGCCGGTCAGGTTCTGGTTGCCCACCAGCGGCGTGCCGGTTTCGGTCTGGTCGGTTGGCGAAGCCCTGTCGTCGTCGGTCTTGTTCAGAAGTGCTGCAATGTCGTCGAGCTTGAACTCTTCTTCCTTCTTCTTCGGCTTTTCGACCTTCTTGGGCGGCTCAGGCTTGACCCGGGGCTTCGGCACGGCTTTGGCCTGCTGTTGCTTCTGCTCTTCCTGAGGCTTGGGATCGGGCGACAGTTCCTCGGTCTTCTTGATCAGTTCCTCGAGCGGCTTGGGATCAGGCTGCGTTTCGGCAGGCTTCGGCTCTTCCTTGGGCTCGGGCTTCGGTTCAGGCTGGGCCTGAGGCTCGCGCGCAGCCTGCTTGATTTCCTTGGCCGGCTTCGGCAGAGGCTTGTCGATCTTCTTCTCGACCTTCTGGACCTTGGGCATTTCTTCGGGCTCGAGCTTCTTTTCCACCTGTTCAGTGGTCTGGTTGGCCCGTTTGGCCACGTCCTGGAAGTCCTCGATATTGACCGCGATCGGCGGCGGCTCGGCAATCTTGTGCTCATCCGGATTGGGAAGCGCAACCACGGCAAACAGGAAGATCGCGGCATGCACCACGAACGAAACCAGCAAGCTCCAGTTGATCTTCACGTCGAAAAGGGACTCCTGCCCAATCCAGGTCTAGTTCTTCGGGTTACTCAACAGATCGATGCGCCGGTACCCGGCAGAGTTCAGTTCGCCAATCACCTGCATGACCAGGCCATAGTTGACACCCCTGTCGCCGCGCACCCGAACGCGCTGGTCCTTTGTATCGGATTCAGATTGCCGTGACTGTGCAATGGCGGTCAATTTTGACGCCAGTGTGTCCAGCGTCACCTCGCCATCGCCGATATAGACCTTGCCTTCCCCGTCCACGGTAATGGTGATCGGGTCTTCCTTCTCGCCCGGCGTCTGCTCTGCCTTGGTATCCGGCAGGTCGATCGGCACCGAGACATTGAGCAACGGCGCCGCCACCATGAACACGATCAGCAGCACCAGCATCACGTCGACAAAGGGGGTGACGTTGATCTCGCTCATCGGGGCAAAGCCCGAGGCGCGCCGCCGCCCGCCGCGTCTGCGGCCCTGCGCTCCCCCGCCTGCTACACCTGCACCCATGCCGGCTGCCTCCGCCTAGACCCGCTCATCGAGCTGGCGAGAAATGATGGAGCTGAATTCGTCGGCGAAATTCTCGAGCCGGGCGGCAACCTTGCCGATATCGGACGAGAACTTGTTGTAGAACATCACCGCCGGAATGGCCGCGATCAGCCCGAGTGCGGTGGCGAACAGCGCCTCGGCAAGGCCCGGCGCCACCACGGCCAGGTTGGTGTTCTTGGAAATGCCGATGGCGCGGAACGAATTCATGATGCCCCACACGGTGCCGAACAGACCGATGAACGGAGCCGTCGATCCCACCGTTGCCAGGATGAGCAGCCTCTGTTCAAGCTGCGACATCTCCTTCTGGATCTGTACGTCCATGACCTTGTTGATGCGCATCTGCACACCCTGGAAGCCCGCCCGCATGG
>CAZYKZ010000386.1:0-2211 GCA_964648175.1 uncultured Anderseniella sp. | reverse complement strand
TGCCTGCCCTCCGTGGAGCCAGCTTAGCGACGCAAGTATCCGGAATCTACTGGCCGGCGCGCTGCCGGGGCTTCCAGACTGTTGCCGTTGACTTTGCAGGATCGGTTTGGCAGCAGGCAGCTTTGGGGCATCTGTTGCGGGCATGCCGAGCGACGGTCGGCCAGCATTAGCCCTCCACGGCAGCTGCAGAGTTGTACTTAGTGCGTTGCCGTTAAGGAGTTTGGCGCCTACAATCTACAAAGGGTGTCGATTAGCCACCTTACTGTAATCGGAAGTTGGATCATGGCGACGATTACGACCGATGAAGCTCAAGACTTTATTTTGGATACGCTGACACTTGGGTTCAGCAGCGATCCAGTCATGCGCTGGCTGTACCCGTCACCCAGCTCATATCTTGAGCATTTCCCTGAGACCCTGAAGCTTTTTGGCGGGTCCGCATTCAGCAACAAGACGGCCCTGAGTGCGGGCAACGGTGCTGCAGCTGCGCTCTGGCTGCCGCCTGATACTCATCCCGATGGCGATGGCCTGATGAAGCTGTTTGAATCGGTTCTATCCAAAGAGGTTCTCGAGGACGCTTACAAGGTCTTTGAGATCATGGATGCAATCCATCCCGACGAACCGTGTTGGCATCTGGCGTTCGTTGCGACTGACCCGGCGTGCCGGGGCAAGGGCTTTGGCTCTGCGTTGATCGATTTCATGCTGTCTCGCTGTGACGCTGATCAGAAACCGGCCTATCTGGAGAATACCAATCCAGCCAACACGAGCTTCTATGAGCGACACGGCTTCGAGATGCTCGGAGAAATTCAGGCAGGAGATGCTCCGCCAATGTATGCAATGCGGCGAGATCCCAGATAGCCATCGCAATACCAACCATAAGCCAAGGGCCCCGAAGGCTGTTGCTGGCACAAGGCGGCGGGTTTGGGCGGTCAGGCAGATAGTCCGCCTTCGGAGCAACAGCAGACATTCTCAGTGAGGGCCAAAACCGTCCGGAGTCGACCCACTACTGACATTGGGGGCGGGTGCACACTAGTGGGCAGATCTGACTCCACTTGTGGCCATAGATTTATCTCTCTACGAGGTCCTTGAACATGTAGGGTTACACGGAATGCTGCAAGACTGGAGGACAGATCATGGCGCTGGAGGTTATCGGAGCCGGGTTCGGCCGCACCGGAACTAATTCACTGAAGCTGGCGCTTGAGCAACTTGGCTTCGGGCCTTGCCATCACATGTTCGAGGTTCGAGACAACCCAGAACAACTGCCCGCCTGGGAAACCGCCGCACGCGGCGAAGCAGTTGATTGGAATGTCGTGTTCGACGGCTACCGTTCGCAAGTGGATTGGCCGGGTGCCGCATACTGGCGGCAGCTTTCTGAGCATTACCCCAAAGCCAAGGTGATCCTGAGCGTCCGCGATCCGAATGAATGGTTTGACAGCGTTCAGTCCACCATAGGCCCCTTCATGACCACGAAGCGGGGGCAGCACGGCAATGATCACCTGAACGCCATCTCGGAGATGTGCGGAAAATTCATCGCCCAGGATATCTTCGATGGCCAGATGAACGACAGGGACCACGCGGTGTCCGTCTTCAAGGCCCATACAGACGAAGTCACGGCTGCAATTCCCCGTGAACGGCTCCTCGTGTACCAGACCGGTAGCGGCTGGGCTCCCCTGTGCAGTTTCCTCGGCGTGGCAGTACCCGATGAGCCCTATCCGTTGACCAACAGCACCAAGGAGTTTCAGGAGCGCGTGGCCGCCAGACAGGCAGGAAACCAATAAGGGCCAGATCGACCTGTGGGAAATAACAAAGGTTGGGTTCTCTATGGAACAGGACGCAAAAACGACTCCTCTGATGCAGCGTGTGAAACTGCAAACCGAATTGCTGCTGCCATTGTTACGCCATCTGCGCGCCGAGCTTGGTGAGGAGAACGCGAATGATCTTGTCTATCCGGTGCTCCGGCGTATGACCAGGGACTGGATCGCGGAGATTGCGTCATCAGAATCAGCAGACCCAATTGAAAACTTCCGAAAGACTTCGGAATTGCATCTGGCCTCTTTCGAGGGCGATGTTGATATGGACGTGCTTAGGGCAGACGAAGATCGGCTCGAGGCGAATGTTACGGGTTGTCGTTATGCAGACTTTTTCCTGCAACTCGGTGAACCTGAACTAGGAGCAATCCTCACTTGCGAGATGGATGATCACATTGCCGAACTT
>CAZYKZ010000385.1:0-2216 GCA_964648175.1 uncultured Anderseniella sp. | reverse complement strand
AGCCGGGACACCCGGCTTCTATGAGGCCGACGGCCATCAAAGCCGCCGCACCGGGGGCGTGCGCATTGAAGCATCCCACACCTGGGTCAGCGGAGTATCGCTCCTAGCCGCTCTGTCGACACCCTTTTGAGGAATGAAGCGATGGCAAAGAATCAGACCCAAACCTCTGCGGACATCGAAGCCTCGGGGTCGCCCGCCGATATGCGCCGGCGGAGGTTCGTGGTCCATGGCGCGGCCCTCGGCGCTGCTGCCGGGGGGCTGAGTCTCGGCATCGGTCCAGCGACGGGCTTCGCCGCCACTGGCGAACCCACAAGAGCCGGCGCTGCCGGCCTTCAACCTCTTGAGGTCGACAGCCCGATGGCGCGGTGGAAAAAACCGCAGAGCCTCGAATTCGTGACCGGCGCCACCGAGCGGTTCACTTTTCCGAACTGGCAGTCCGGGAATGAGGACTCCGTTTACTACAACCTCAACATCCCGTCTTTCTTCAAATCCCGCGTTGTAAGGCAGGCCCCTGAGTTCAGTGTGCTGCAGCGGGCGATCAATCCGGATTTATTGAACCTGACCTTCACCGCCCATGACGGCACGACCACGCCGACGCTGAAAGAGTATCTGGTCGGCCCGCGCCAGGTGCAGGCGATGATGATGGCCCACAAGGGCAAAGTCGTCTTCGAGACCTATCCGGGAAGGAACCCCGAGGACTCCCACGTGTGGATGTCGGCCTCAAAAACGACGGCGGGTCTGATGATCTCGATACTGGCGGATGAGGGCAAGGTCGACCTGGAAAAACCCGTGTCGAACTATGCGCCGGAGTTGAAGGGATCGGCGTGGGACAACATCACCGTCAAGCAGACGATGAACATGGCCGTGGCATTGGATACCGAGGAGACCTTCGACAGTCTCTCCAATCCGAAGTCATGGATCACATCCTTTTTCACGGCGATCTTCGGCGTCGGGGACGTCGAGCCGAACGAGTGGCGCAAGCTGCTGAAGACGGCAACACTCCGACCGGATGAGAAGCCGGGTGACCGCTTCCGGTATTCCACCTCGAACACCCGGGTGCCGGTGCTGATCACCGAGCAGGTGACACAGATGCCGTGGCAGCCATTCTGGAATGAGCGCGTCTGGTCAAAAATCGGCGCCCGCAGCCCCTTCATCATCGGCCTCACACCGGACGGTACGCCGGTAGCCGGCGGCCTCAACAACACGACGCCCGACCGAGGACATGCTGCGCTACGCGCTACTCTACACCCCGAGTTGGAACGTGGTCGCCAAGGAGCAGGTGATCTCCGACAGGCTGCTGAAGCTGATTCAGGGCATGGGCAATACCGCCGCCTACAAGGTGTCCACGGAACTGGAATACGGAACCAGATGGTTCGGCGAAACGCCGCTGATGAATACCGCGCAGTGAGACCATGCCTTCGCCGATGGCGCCATGTTCAAGCACGGCAACATGGGCCAGGGGATCTACGTCGATCCGGCCCGCGACTTCTGTGGCATGTACTTCGGCTTGGCGACCAACGACGAGAAGGCCGCCGGCATCGATCACTCCCCGGGTTATCTCCGGGCGACGGCGAAACGCTTGGCTGGAGGCTGATTTTGGCTTTCCCGTCCGCGGAGGAAGTTGGAGCCGGCCAGTTTTTCGATCTTGATGCCGCGAATTCGGATGCTTCAGTGCCTGAGACAATTCTTGGGATGCCGCCTGTCCCATGCGAAAGGAACAACGGCAACGCGGTCCTCTTCTAGATCCAATTGAGCGTGCACACCATGTACAGAATCGTGCTTTTCTTCCTGGCTATTATTTTGCCAGGCTCGGCCTTGGCGCAGGCCGCATTTGATCTCGTGGTCAATGGTGGTCGTGTGATCGATCCGGAGACCGGCCTCGACGCCATCCGCAATGTGGGCATCCGGGACAACCAAATCGCCGAAATAACCGAGGAAGCGATTGAAGGGACCCGGATGATCGATGCGACGGGTCATGTTGTTGCGCCTGGCTTCATCGATCTCCATGCCCACGGCCAGAATCTCGGCGACTACCGCATGCAGGCCATGCAGGGTGTGACGACCATGCTGGAGTTGGAGTCGGGCGTGCTGCCGGTTTCGGCCTGGTACGAGGACCAGGCCAAGAAACGCCTGCCCATCAACTACGGCACCGCAGCCGGTTGGACCTACGCCCGTATTGCCACGTTCACCGACACTGAGCCCGAGGCAACGGTCGA
>CAZYKZ010000384.1:0-2217 GCA_964648175.1 uncultured Anderseniella sp. | reverse complement strand
TCCAACACCTGCGAGCTGGTGTTCGAGGATTGCGAGGTGCCCTACGAGAACGTGCTGGGCGAAGAGGGGCAGGGCGTGAACATCCTGATGTCCGGCCTCGACTATGAGCGCTTGGTGCTGTCGGGCGGCCCGCTCGGCATCATGGCGGCATGCATGGACGTGGTGGTGCCTTACGTGCACGAGCGCAAGCAGTTCGGCCAGCCGATCGGCGAGTTCCAGCTGATGCAGGGCAAGCTGGCCGACATGTACACCACCATGAACGCCTGCCGGGCCTATGTGTATGCCGTGGCCGCTGCCTGCGACCGGGGCGAGACCACCCGCAAGGATGCGGCCGGCTGCATCCTCTATTCGGCCGAGAAGGCCACCTGGTGCGCGCTGGAGGCCATCCAGGCGCTGGGCGGCAATGGCTACATCAACGAGTATCCCACGGGCCGCCTGCTGCGCGACGCCAAGCTCTACGAGATCGGCGCAGGCACCAGCGAAATCCGCCGCATGCTGATCGGGCGCGAGATGTTCAAGGAAACCATGTGATGGTCCGGCGCGCGCTGTTGCTCGCCGTGAGCACCTGGGTGGCGGCCATGCCGCTTGCTGGCAATGAGGCTCATGCGCAAGCTGAGGCGGACGCGGGCAAGCTGGAAGCCTGCCTGGCGAAGGCTGCCGAAAGCGCGGACGGCAAGCCGGCCGAATGCATTGGCACGGTTGCCGATCCCTGCACGGCGGAGGCAGGAACGCCGGCTACATCAGACTGCTTCAATCGCGAGGCCGACGCATGGATAACGGTTGGCCGCCAGCGGCTCGACGGTTTGCTCGCCCGCTCCAAGCCCGAAGTCGCCGAAGCTGTGCGTGTGTCCCAGTCCGCTTGGGAGCAATATCGCGAAGCACACTGCGCAGCCACGGGCACGTTCTTCGCACAGTATTCAGGCTCGGCATCGGCTGAATGGGAGTCCCAATGCAGGCGGGATACCGCTGCGGAACGCGCACTGCTGCTGGACGACTGGCTGATGCGATCGGAGGACTTCGAGTAATGGCACTTCTCAAGCCATCTGCGCCAACCCGGGGCGAGACCTTTGACGCCAACCGCAAGGCCATGCTGGACGCGCTGGCGGTGGTGGATGAGGCAGTAAAGGCTGCGCTCGACGGCGGCGGAGAGGCGGCGCGCGAGCGGCACGTGTCGCGCGGCAAGATCCTGCCGCGTGAACGGGTGGCGCGGCTGCTCGACCCTGGCTCACCGTTCCTCGAAGTGGGCGCGACCGCCGCGCATGGGCTCTACAATGGCGATGCGCCTTGCGCCGGCGTTATTGCCGGGGTCGGCCGGGTCGAAGGCCGTGAGGTGATGATCGTCGCCAATGACGCCACGGTGAAGGGCGGCACCTATTACCCGATGTCGGTAAAGAAGCACCTGCGCGCACAGGAGATCGCCGAGGCCAACCGGCTGCCCTGCATCTATCTGGTGGACTCGGGCGGGGCCAACCTGCCCAACCAGGACGAGGTGTTCCCGGACCGGGATCACTTCGGCCGCATCTTCTTCAACCAGGCCAACATGTCGGCCAGGGGCATAGCGCAGATCGCTGCCGTCATGGGCTCCTGCACGGCAGGCGGGGCCTATGTGCCGGCCATGTCGGACGAGTCCATCATCGTCAAGGAGCAGGGCACCATCTTCCTCGCTGGCCCGCCACTGGTGAAGGCCGCAACCGGCGAGGTGGTGTCGGCGGAGGAACTTGGCGGGGCGGACGTTCACACGCGGCTATCCGGCGTGGCGGACCACTTTGCCCACAACGATGCCCACGCGCTGGAGCTGGTGCGCCGCGCGGTGGCCAACCTCAATCACGAGAAGCGGGTGGACGTGGCGCTGGCGACGCCTGAAGACCCGGCCTACGACCCGGATGAACTCATGGGCGTCGTGCCGGCGGACCTGCGCACGCCCTATGACGTGCGCGAGGTGCTGGCCCGGGTGGTGGACGGCTCGCGCTTCGACGAGTTCAAGGCGCGCTACGGCACCACGCTGGTGTGCGGCTTCGCCCACATTCACGGCATCCCGTGCGGCATCATCGCCAACAATGGCGTGCTGTTTTCCGAAAGTGCTGTAAAGGGTGCACACTTCGTCGAACTGTGTTCGCAGCGCAAGATTCCGCTGGTGTTCCTGCAGAACATCACCGGCTTCATGGTCGGCAAGGCGTACGAGTCCGGCGGCATCGCCAAGGACGGCGCCAAGCTGGT
>CAZYKZ010000383.1:0-2222 GCA_964648175.1 uncultured Anderseniella sp. | reverse complement strand
CTGAAAAAACGCTGCTCGTCCGCATAGGTGCACAAGGCCAGGTCCTCAATGGAGGCCAGGTCCAGCGCCTCAAGCTGCGTGCGCACGAACCCCGGCAGGTCGAACATGTAGTGGGTGGGCTTTAGGGAGGGCACGAAGAACCGCGCATTGGCCGGATCGCGCGCCACGAACTGGGCCTGAAACTCCGGCCCCACCTCATAGCTCGCCTGGCTGATGGTCGGTCCGATGGCGGCGTGAATGTCCGTCGCCCCAAGCTCTCGCATGCGCTCCACGGTGGACGCCAGGACGCCGCCAATGGCGCCCTTCCAGCCGGCATGGGCCGCGCCAATCACCTTGCCGTCACCCGATGCAAACAGGATCGGCGTACAGTCCGCCGTGTTGACCGCAATCGCGAAGCCGGGCGTGTCCGTCACCACCGCGTCGGCGCGCGGTACGCTGTCCGGCTCATCGTGATCCCAAGGCATCTCGACGATGACGGCGTCGGGCGAATGCACCTGGTACGGCGTCAACAGCGTGGACACACCAAGCTCGCCGCAGATTTTCGCCCGGTTGCGTTTCACCGTCTCGCGGTCGTCATCCGAGCCAAGCCCCGTATTGAGCGACGAATAGAGCCCCGAGGAAAACCCGCCCTCGCGGGTAAAGAAGCCGTGGCGGATGCCCTTGATGGCCGACAGCGTGGATGCCTCGATCATGCCCTGCCCTCCGGTTCAATGTTGAAGGGCGCAGGCTTCGGCATGTCCGGATGCGTGACGGCCAGCACCTTGAAAAGCTGGCCCATCTGGTTGCCGGCCACCAGCCGCTGCGCCCCCTTGCCGAGACGGATGCGGGCGCGGGCATCGGCGCGCTTGCGCAACATCTCCTCGCGTTCGCGCAGGCCCATCTTCAAAAGGAAATCGCCCTGCGTGACCGGGCCATAGGCCTTGGCGCCCTCTGCTGTGATGACAGCTGCGAGCGCCTCGAAATCCACATGGCTCGTAATGTCCGCCTCGCCGGGCCGCGCCAGCACGTCGGCAAACTGGTGCTTCGCGATGGCCTGCAGCGTATCGCCGACGCCGGAGCGCATATGGCCATAGTCGATGATCAGCGCCGCACCCATGGCTTGCGTGATCCGCCGGCCGATCTCCTTCGCAGCCGTCTCGCGCGCAGGCGACAGTTCGGCAATCGCACCGTCGTCCGCGCCTGCTGCCCACCCCGGCACCAGTGCCTCCGGCACCGGGTCCGCCGCAAGTCCGAACGCCAGCGCACCGTCTGCATCGAGCCCGACCACCCGCTCATGCCAGCGCCCGGCCTGCTTCTGCAGCTGCTGGATCGGCAGCGCGTCGAAAAACTCGTTGGCGATGATCAGCGAGGGGCCATCCGGCACGTCCTCCAGCCGGTCATGCCAGACCGGCTCCACGCCTGCCCGCTTCAGCGTCTCGGCCTGAACTTTTCGAAGCTCCGGCGACATCTCCACCAGGTGCACCGTCATGCCATCCCGCAAGCCCGGCATCACCGAACACGCCCGCAAGGCGTCAGCCATCAGCGTGCCCCTGCCCGGCCCCAGCTCGATCAGGTTCCAGTCAGCCGGAGCATCCATCATCTGCCATCCGGCCGCGCACCAGATGCCGATCAGTTCGCCAAACATCTGCGAGACTTCCGGTGCGGTAATGAAGTCGCCCGCCCGCCCGAACGGGTCGCGGCCCATATAGTAGCCATGCTCGGGGTGGCCCAGCGCCAGCGCCATGAACCGGTCGACCGGCATCGGCCCATCGGCCGCGATCATCCTCGCCAGCACATCGCCAAGCGGCGTCGTTTGCCTTTGCGTATCAGGCTTCGGCTTTGCCATGCTTCCTCCCTGCCCGCCAGATCAGCCAGACGCCCACCATCAATAGCGGCACTGACAGCACCATGCCCATCGTCACCCAGCCCCCGGTGAGATAGCCGATATGGGCGTCCGGTTCACGGGCGAATTCCACGATGATGCGCGACAGGGCATAACCGCACGCGAACACGCCCGACGCGAAACCCGGGCGCGGCAGACACTTGAGATGGTGCGTTGCATAGCGAACGGCCAGGAACAGCAAGATGCCCTCAAGCCCCGCCTCGTAAAGCTGGCTCGGGTGACGCGGGTCAGGCCCGGCGCCCGGAAACACCATCGCCCACGGCACGTCAGTCACCTTGCCGTAAAGCTCGCCATTGATGAAGTTGGCGATACGGCCCAGGAACAGCCCGATCGGCACGCT
>CAZYKZ010000382.1:0-2227 GCA_964648175.1 uncultured Anderseniella sp. | reverse complement strand
TCGGCAAACGGCAGCCACCGGGTTCCAAGCCGGGTCCACAAGTTCGCTGCCCTGGTGACGGTCAGGCTCATGCGCGGTGAAGCTCCTGTGCATGCGAGGTGTAGAAACCGGACTGGATCCGCTGGCTGCGCCCCACGGACCAGCCCTGGAGGGTTGGCTCCGTGCTGATCAGGCCGCGCAGTCCGTGCGAACTGACCGGCTGGATGGCGGGTGCGCGGTCCGACTTGGGAAACAGCTTGCCGACAGCGTGCATCGCCGCCAGGGCGGGCGTGCGCGGTGCATAGGTGAAGTTGATCGACCCGTTGCAGCGTTCGCCCAGTTGCGACAGCACGCGTACGATGTCCTTGCTGTCGTAGTGGATCAGGCTGTCCATGCACACGACGTGGTCGAACTCGCCCAAAGCCGGGTCCAGCATGTCGCCAACGCGGAAGTCGATGCGGCCCTTGAGCGGCACTTCGCGCGCCAGCTCGGCCGCATAGCCCACCAGGGTTTCCGACAGGTCGATGGCGGTGACGTGAGCGCCGCGCGAAGCAGCTTCGATGGCCAGTGCCCCGGTGCCACACCCGGCATCCAGTACCCTGCGGCCCGACAGGTCAGCCGGCAGCCACGACAGCAGGTTGTCACGCATGCGGTTGCGCCCCGCGCGCACTGTCGCGCGGATCTTGCTGACCGGCGCATCGCTGGTGAGCTTCTTCCAGGCATCGGCCGCGGTGCGGTCGAAGTAGGTCTCAAGCTCGGAGCGGCGCGATGTGTAGGTGGCTGTCGGCATGTCAGTCAAACCCCAGGAAGTCGAAGATTTCGCGGTCTTTCATCGGTGTGGGCAGAAGTTCGTCAGTGCCGTCCCAAAGGTTCTGCGCAAGCTGCAGGTACTCGTTCTGGACAGCCGTGATCTCGGGCGTCTCGTCCATCTCGAACAGCGTGCACTTCTTGAGCCGCGAGCGGCGGATGGCGTCCACGTCAGGCAGATGCGCAAGCCGCTTCAGGCCCACTGCCTCGTTGAAGCGGTCGATCTCGTCGGTGGCCTTCGAACGGTTGGCGATGACGCCGCCCACGCGCACGTCGTAGTTCTTCGACTTGGCGTTGATGGCCGCAACGATCCGGTTCATGGCGAAGATCGAGTCGAAGTCGTTGGCCGTGACGATGAGGGCGCGCTCGGCATGTTGCAGCGGCGAGGCGAAGCCCCCGCACACCACGTCGCCCAGCACGTCGAAGATCACCACGTCGCTGTCTTCCAGCAGGTGATGCTCCTTGAGCAGCTTGACCGTCTGCCCGACCACGTAGCCGCCACACCCGGTGCCGGCCGGCGGGCCGCCCGCCTCGACGCACATCACGCCGTTGTAGCCTTCGTAGACGAAATCTTCGGTCCGCAGTTCTTCGGTGTGGAAGTCGACCTGTTCCAGCACGTCGATCACCGTCGGCATCAGCTTCTTGGTGAGCGTGAAGGTGGAGTCGTGCTTCGGGTCGCAGCCGATCTGCAGCACCCGCTTGCCCAACTTGGAAAACGCGGCTGAAAGGTTGGACGAGGTCGTCGACTTGCCGATGCCGCCCTTGCCGTAGACGGCAAACACCTTGGCCGTGCCAATCTTCATGTCCGGGTCCAGGTGCACCTGAACGCTGCCCTCGCCGTCGGGCCGCTTCAACAGGGGCTTGCCGGTATGGCGGTTCATCTTCGTATACAGGTTCATGCCACTGCCTCCGCAACCGCTGGGATGCCTTCAAGGTTGTCTTCAAGTTCTTCGCTGGCCCGGCGCAGCGCTTCGAGCGTCTGCTCGTCCGGTGTCCAGAACTGCCGGTCGCACGCTTCCATCAGCCGGTTGGCGAGCTTCGACGATGCCGCAGGATTGAGTTCAGCAAGCCGGCGGCGCATGGTCTCGTCCAGCACGAACGTCTCTGAAATCCGCTGGTACACCCACGGGTCGACCGTGCCGGTGGTTGCCGACCAGCCGAGCGTGTTGGTGACGTGGGCCTCGATGGTTCTCACGCCCTCGTGCCCATGCTTGAGCATGCTTTCGAAGAACTTCGGGTTGAGCGTGCGTGAACGGGTTTCCAGCGCAATCTGGTCCTTGAGAGTACGCACCTTCGCCGTTCCGCGCGTCTGGTCGCCGATGTAGACCGGAGCCTCGCTGCCGCGCGCCCGCTTGACTGCCCGGCTGATGCCACCAAGCGTGTCGAAGTAGTGATCGACCGTGGTGACGCCAAGCTCGACCGATTCGAGGTTCTGATAGGC
>CAZYKZ010000381.1:0-2232 GCA_964648175.1 uncultured Anderseniella sp. | reverse complement strand
GATGACCACGGGCGTGACGCTGAGCCTGTCATGGCGCCATGGCGTCAGCTCTTCCTCGCTGTCTCGGTAGACACCCCGGCCAAACAGCAGCCGGGAGCACTCCGCTGTCAGGGCAAGGCGAGAGCCTGACTGCTGCGCACACCCCAGCAATGCCTGCAGGCTGAGGTGGGTCCGGATGCCAGGTTTGCCGCGCATGATGGTATCGGGCTTCTCACCAAGCGAGACTCTCACCAGCAAGCCCGCAAGGTTAGCCCCGGCAAGCCAGGCACTCATCGGTTCCACCAGCCGCGGATTGCAGTCGATATAGTAAGGTCGGCCATCCTGGTCGCTCACGATGAAGTCAACCGATATCGCGCCATGCCAGTCGAGGGCACGGCCCATCTTGTCGAGATGCTGCTCGATCTCGGGTCTGTAGATACTTTCCTTGCGTGATGGCCCCCCGCCTGCGCCGCGCGCCAACTGCCGGTACATGTGAATGCCAACCAGTCGGCCGTTGCAGAATACTGCCTGCGCATGCCCGGTGTTGCCGGCGATGAATTCCTGGGCCAGAACCACATCATCGAAGGCCTCGACCGCGCCCAGCTCCGCGATGGCCCGTTCGAACTCGACTGCATCGAGAACGATCCAGGTGCCGCGGCTGGCTGTCCCGATCGGCAGTTTCAGGACACACGGCCAGGGTGCCAGCTTGCGCAACTGCTCCGCTGAACTGACGTAGCGAGTCGGCGGCCGGGGCAGCTCAAGCTCCAGCAACAAGGCGTCAAAACCGGCCTTGCTGAGTGCCCGACGATAATTTTCGAATGAGGCTGACGCCAGCATGACACCTTGCGGCAACTGGTCCCGGACCTTGGCAAACAACAGTCCCTGTTCATGGATCGGCAACAGAACGTCAATTGGCGAGGTCGACAGCAGGTCAAGCATGAAGTCGAGGTAACCGGACGGATCTTCCGCGATACCCGGACACCGGTGGAAACGTTGGACGAAGCGGGAAAACCGTCCCGGGCACCATGAAGCAGGATCACATATCTCGACCTTGTACCCGCTCAGACCGAGCGCGGTGATCGCCTCACGCGCCGAGGTGCTTGTGCCCTCGGTCAGAAGGATGCGACGGATCTTGCGATCACTGTTCGCCGATTTGGTCATCTAACGCACAAGCCCGGTGAGCGGCCGCTCTGCCGATGCACATTCCGGGTCATCATCTTGACTGTCTCACCGCCCGTCACACCATGATCACCCTCACCATTGCTCGGCGTAACACTAGCACGAGCCCGGCCTGCGCTGTTGGCCATACCGACAGGCACTGAGGTGCCTGACTCGATGGGTCATAATAGAAAACCAAACAGAACCACCCAGGCCGAAAGCGCCATCAGGCAGATCAGGGCGTAGGCACCGTTCCAGACAAGACCCACATGCGAAGGGCTTGTGTTGGCGAACCAGCCAATCAGCAAGGTTGTTGCCGTAAACGGAGACGTCGCGCCACTCAACGCCCAGCCCGACGTAATCGCCACTACCAGCGCGGTGGGGGTAACCCCAAGATCGCCAGCATTCGGGATCAACGGCGCTAATAGCGTCACGGCCAGGATCGGGTTCATACCGGCCTGCCCTGCCAGCGGGATACGCCACACGAACGACACCAGCACCAGCCACGCCGGCAGAACCGACGGGTCGACGCCGGCTTGCCTCGTCAACGGTGCCAGCACCGAGGCCCCGACGGTTCCAATGAACCCGGCCATCATGAGCAAGGTCAGTTCCGAGCGATAGCCCGGCAACTCCGTAAACAGATAGGCTTGCAGTCGGCTGACAGTTGACTGCACCGGTTGCTCTGACCAGTGCTGGCGTACCATCCACATCACGGCAATAACTGGCACGACCAGTGTGACCAGGCCGACAATCCGCACCCCGCTCAGCTCATAGAGAACGACCAGCGTGGTCGCCAGCAGGATCAGCAGCCACAACAGCGGCAACATCACGCTCCAGTTGCCCTGTGGCGTACTGCGCACCGGCGTGACTGCCAACCTTGGTTTGAAGATCGTATCGAGCGCCCAACCCGTGCCAGCGAGGATGGCCGAGGTCACCAGGCCAGGAAGGATTGCTTTTGACCAGCTTGCACCCGGAACAACGGACGTCGATATCACCATAGCGAAGGACAGCGGTGACCAAGGCAGCGTTGAGATAAACGCCCGCTGGATTGCAAGCAGCATGCGGCGAATGCGATGCCGCCGGATCTCCTCGTTC
>CAZYKZ010000380.1:0-2236 GCA_964648175.1 uncultured Anderseniella sp. | reverse complement strand
GCCATCCACCAGCGGCGGTACATGTAGCCGCCGTCATGGTCGTAATTGGAGTTGAGCTCGCCGTGCGCCACCTTCTTCGAGTGTGCGGTGACGAAGTCGTTGAACATCAACACGATGATGCCGCCGTCGTCGTGCAGGATGTTCTGCATTTCGGCGTACATCTCGGCGCGCTTGGCTTCGTCGCGCTCGGACCTTGCCTGGACCAGCAGCTCGTTGAAGCGGGCGTTGTTCCAGAAGGTGTCGTTCCAGTCGACGCCGGCGGCGTAGGCGGTGGTGAACATCCAGTCGGCCGTCGGCCTGCCGCCCCAATAGGAGAAGCACCACGGCTTCTTCATCCAGACGTTTGACCAGTAGCCGTCGGACGGCTCGCGGATGACGTTGATGTCGATACCCGTTTCCTTGGCGTGCTCGGCCATCAGGATGGCGGCATCGACGGCGCCGGCGAATGCTGCGTCGGCTGCGGACAAGTCCACCTTGAGGCTGTCCATGCCTGCCTTCTTGAGGTGGAACTTCACCTTCTCCGGATCGTACTGGTGCTTCGGCTCGGGGTCGATTGCGTACTTGATCGACGGGGCCAGCGGGTTGTCATTGCCGGGCGTGCCGTAGCCGAGCAACACCTTGTTGACCAGTTCGTCGCGCTTGAAGCAGTACTTCAGCGCAAGGCGCACATCGACATTGTCGAACGGCGCCATGGTGACGTTCATCGGCGCCACGTAGTGGCCGAAGCCGGTCACCTGATCGATTTCCAGTTCGGGATTGCGCTTGAGCAGCTGCACCGTCTTGAGGTCCGGCCGGTCGATGAAGTGCACGTCGCCGGACTGGAGCGCGTTCTGGCGGGCAACCACGTCGAGAATGGTCAGCATCTCGACCGAGTCGAACCATGACTCCCCGTGGTAATTCTCGTTGCGGGTGGCCGAGTAGCGGACGCCGGGCTCGAAGTTTTCCATCTTGAACGGCCCGGTGCCGATGCCGGCCTGCGGGTCGATCTTGCCGTCCTTCGCCGGCATGATCGGCAGGTGATAGTCGGACACCACGTAGGGGAAGTCCGCCGAGCCCGAGTTCAGCTCGAAAACCACCTTGTCCTTCCCGTCTGACTTGATGTCCTTGATGATGGCGAGGATCGACTTGGCCGCCGACTTGGTTTCCTCGCCGCGGTGATGGTTGATCGAGGCGATCACATCGTCGGCGTCCAGGGTCTTGCCATTGTGGAACTCGACACCCTTCCTGAGCTGGAAGGTCCAGCGATCGACGGTGTCCGAGGAATCCCAGCTTTCGGCCAGTGCCGGCGCCACGTTGTTCTTGGTATCGATGTCGACAAGGTAATCGAAGGCGATGTTGCCGATGTCCGACACCATCGAGTTTTCCCAGGTGCCGGGGTCGAGCGTGTCGGTGGTGGAACCATGCCCCAGACCGGACTTGAAGTGACCGCCCTTCTTCGGCGTTGCGCGGGCCGTGGCATTGAACAGGTTCTCGCCCGCAACCGCCGTCATGCCGGCAGCCATCGAAAGCTGCACGAAGTCGCGGCGGCTCATCTTGCCGGACGACACCAGCTTCTTCATCTTGTCGAACGTCATGGTCATGTATGTGGTCCTCCCTGACCCGTGAATGTGAAACCATTCAATTATCTTTGGCGGTTCTGTCACATTGGTGACAACGCCCGCGCGGCGCTGACATTCCCGCAGCTTTCCGCAATTAGGCGCCCTCTGGCAACCTGCGTCAAACAATGTAAGTTAGGTCTATGACCTCGCTCTGGTTATGGACCATTCAGTCATGAAACGGGAACTGCCGCCGCTGACCTGGCTGCGCGCCTTCGAGGCGTCGGCGCGGCACCTCAGCTTTACGCAAGCTGCAAACGAGCTGCGGCTGACGCAGGCGGCTGTCTCCAAGCAGATCAAGCTGCTGGAGCAGTACCTGCGCGAGCCGCTGTTTCACCGCAAGCCGCGCTCGGTCATGCTGACCAAGGCGGGCGAGGCCTACCTGCCCAAGGTGCGGGACGCGTTCGAGCGGCTGGCCGACGGCACGGCGGAGGTGTTCGGCGGCAAGCGATCGGAGTCGCTGACCGTCCGCGTCGCGTCCGGTTTTGCCGTCAACTGGCTGGCGCCGCGGATCAGCCGCTTCTTCGCAAGGCACCCGCAAACGCCGGTCCGCATCGTGCTGAGCGTATGGAACGAACCGTTCGATCCGGACACCATCGACCTCGACATCGCCTATGGCACCGATGGCTGGCAGGACTGCA
>CAZYKZ010000379.1:0-2252 GCA_964648175.1 uncultured Anderseniella sp. | reverse complement strand
CGACCCCTTGTCCCCCAGACAAGTGCGCTACCGGGCTGCGCTACGCTCCGACCCTATGTACCGGTACCGGCCTGTGCACAAAGCGCCACGACCGGATGGGCGCGGTATAGCACCCGACCGGCGCAAAAGAAAAGCCCGCATTCACACATGCGGGCTGATTTGTTTGGCTGACGCAAGCCGCTATTTCGGCTGGTCCGGCAACAGCAACCTGCGTGCGGCCGCCAGATCCGTCAACGCGAGGCGCAGTTCGTCGATTTGGGCCGGCGTCAGTTCATGGACGACACGGGTCTGTATACGTCCCGAGGGCTCCGCCTGCCGTTCTGCCGGGCGATCTGCAGCCACTGCCGGGTGAGCGGATGCGGCAACAGGTGTTGCGGCGGCGGGCTTGCGCGACGCACCTTCCGTCTCGCTTGCCGGTTCTGCGGCAACCTCACCGCGCCCGATTGCAACCACATGGGCAACGCCCTGATCTTTCAGGATTTTCTGGGCACCGCGGATGGTGTAGCCCTCGCCGTAGAGCAAGGTGCGGATGCCCTTGAGCAAGTCGACATCGGCGGGCCGGTAATAGCGCCTGCCGCCGCCACGCTTCATCGGACGGATCTGCGAGAACCGGGTTTCCCAGAACCGCAGCACGTGCTGGGGCACGTCAAGTTGTTCGGCAACTTCGGAGATGGTGCGGAACGCTTCCGGCGCCTTGTCGCTCATGAATGCCCTCTTCCCTCAGTCTCAACGTCAGTCGTCGCTGGCGCCCTTCGGGTGCTGCTCATTGTTGACGATCGCCTTCATGATCTGGCTGGGGCGAAACACCAGCACACGGCGCGGGGTGATCGGAACTTCCTCGCCGGTCTTGGGGTTGCGGCCCACCCGCTCTCGCTTGTCGCGGACATCGAAGGTGCCGAAAGAGGAAAGCTTGACCTGTTGACCATCGATCAGTGCATCCGAGATGAGGTCGATGACAGTCTTGACCAGATCAGCCGACTCCGTCCGTGACAAGCCGACCTTGCGGTGAACGGCTTCGCTGAGGTCAGCCCTCGTAAGCGTTCTCGACATTGTTTCCTAGCCCCTAGCACTAAGCGCAGCTTATCACGCCGCCACCCGATATAGTCAATCTAACCTATAACGATACATAAAGAAAATACTTCGCGCGTCAACCTTTACGCAGCGTACACATCGTCGAGATTACGTTTGGTAAATACAGGCAGCGTTACCAGCGGGCCAGTACTGCGCCCCAGGTGAAGCCTCCGCCCATGGCTTCCATAAGGACGAGACTTCCATCGCGAAGCCTGCCGTCATGCCGGGCGACGTCAAGTGCGAGCGGGATCGAGGCGGCCGACGTGTTGCCGTGCAGGTCAACGGTGATCACGACCTTGTCCGTGGACAATCCGAACTTGCGTGCGGTGCCATCAAGGATACGGCGGTTGGCCTGGTGAGGAACGAACAGGTCGATCTGCGACGGTTCGAAGCCGGCCTGGTCGAGGGTCTCGCCCATCACGTCGGAGATGTTGGTCACGGCGTGCTTGAACACCTCGCGGCCTTCCATGCGCAGGTGGCCAACAGTCTGCGTCGATGACGGCCCGCCATCCACATAGAGCTTGTCGCGATAGCGCCCGTCACTGCGCAGGCGGGTTGCAAGAATGCCACGGTCCGGATCATCGCCCGCCTTTGCGGCGCTGACCACGACGGCCCCCGCCCCATCACCAAACAGCACGCAAGTACCGCGGTCGTTCCAGTCGAGGATGCGGGAGAAGGTCTCCGCTCCGATCACCAGAACGTTGCGGGCAGAGCCGGTCTTGATGAAGTTGTCGGCGGTGGTGAGCGCATAGACGAAGCCCGAACACACCGCTTGCACGTCGAAAGCTGCGCCCTGGGTAATGCCGAGTTCCGCCTGCACGGTGGCTGCCGTGGCCGGGAAGGTCTGGTCAGGCGTCGAGGTGGCGAGAACGATCAGGTCGATCTCGCCCGCCGCCATGCCGGCATTGTCCAGCGCGGCCTGCGCCGCCTTGACGGCAAGGTGCGAGGTGAACTCGCCTTCCGCCGCAATGTGCCGCTGACGGATGCCGGTCCGCTCGACAATCCACTCGTCGGAAGTGTCGACCATGGTGGCCAGTTCGGCATTGGTAAGGATGCGTTGCGGCAGGTAGGAGCCGACGGAGCGGATAACGGAGCGTTGCATATGGAAGTTTCTGTCCTGTTCAGCCAGTACTGGCGGCCCTTGCCGCGTCCGGCTGTTCACCCTCATGATGGTCATGGGG
>CAZYKZ010000378.1:0-2253 GCA_964648175.1 uncultured Anderseniella sp. | reverse complement strand
AGTGTTTGTCTGCATGAGCGGCTGAGGCTGGCGTTCCCAGACAGGGTTGGCAAGTGCCAGAATAGCGATCAGCCAGCCGATGCCAAGCAACCAGAGGGGCAACCGGGATCGATGGGCATTACCACCATTCATCAGCAGGGGCTGCAGACGGGCGTCGATGATCCTGCGCCAGGCTGTATCCCCGGCCTGTCTCCTGGCTGCAAGCCAGAGCAACAGGGCGAGTGGCAGCAGCATCAGCAGCCAGGCCGGCTCGAGAAAGTGAAACTGGATAGCGCTCTGGTCAGGCATTCTGGATCCTGCCGGCGCGCAACCGTTCTGCGAGCTGCGGAAGCAGCACCATGAAGAGCGTCAGGAAGAAACTGGCTGCAAGAGGCCAGGCATAGAGTTCGTCAACGGGACGGTAACTCTGCGTATCTACCGAGACAGGCTCGATTTCGTCGAGCAGGGCGTAGATGTCGGCGAGGCTGCCGGCGTCGCGTGCACGGAAATAGCGTCCGCCGGTTTTGTCTGCAATCGCCCTGAGTGTCTTTTCGTCGAGCTCCCTGTTGGGTAAACGGCGATTGCCGAAGAGGCCGCGTACGACCATTTCGCTGGCGCCGATGCCGATGGTGTAGATGCGGACATTCGCTGTTGCCGCAAGATCGGCTGCTTTCAGGGGCGAGACAGCGCCTGCCGTGTTGGCGCCGTCTGTCATGAGGATCAGGATGCGGTTCTCTTCCGGCTGGTCCTGCAGTCGTTTGACGGCAAGACCGATAGCGTCACCGATTGCCGTATTGCGCCCTGCAAGACCGATTGCCGCCTCGTCGAGAAGGGTGTCGACCGTGCGACGGTCGAACGTCAACGGCGCCTGCAGGTAGGCCTGGTCACCGAACAGGATCAGGCCGACACGGTCACCCTTGCGCTCTTCGATGAAGTCTCCGGCGACCTGCTTGACTGCTGCGAGACGCGTCATGCGCTGGCCGCCGATGCGCATGTCATCCGTCTGCATCGATCCGGAAATATCGACTGCGAGCATGAGGCTGCGCCCGGCGACGGGCAGGTGTATGGTCTCACCAATTAGCTGGGGACGTGCTGCAGCAACGACCAGCAGCAACCAGGCGAGCAGCGCAACGGGCAAGCGCCAAGCCTTGCCACGCCCCCTCCTGCCTGCCGTGCTGGCGGAGAATGCCTCGAAAAACGGGAAACGGAGCGCAGCAGGGCGGGACACCTGCGCGCGCGGCAGAAGCAGTGCCAGTAGTGGCAGAGGGAGTAGCGCGAACAGCCATGGCCAGGCGAATTCAGATTCCACTGCGCCCCCCCGCATTTTTCCTGATCCAGTTGCGTACCAGCGCGGAAACACCGACAGGGTCATATTCGCCTGGCAAGTCTGGCATGTAGGGACCATCGGCAAGCACGCGCCCCGGTCCCCTCGTGAAGCCGCCGTCACCTCCGGAGCTGTCGAGAAAATGCAACCAGGACTCGCCTGTCAATCCGGCGACCTCTTGTCTCGGGTAGTGCATCAGTGCAATCCGGCGCAGCAACATTGAGAGCTCTGCGAGTTTACGTGGCTCGTGTTTATCCGTCAGATCAAGCTCGTCGAGCAGCGCGAGCAAACGGCGTTGTGCCCGCTGTAATCTGGCTCTTCGCCACAGAAGGAAGAGTATCCATGCAATCACCAGGACAAGGATGGCTGCAAGTAGCCACCAGCCCGGGGCAGGTGGCCAGAAATCAGGGGGCGGTGGCAGATGGATGTCGCGCAACTGAAGCGACTGGGCAACGGGATCGCTCACCGGGCAGCTCCTCCTGCTACTGCCTGCCGCCGTCCCTTGCCGAACCACTGCTGTAGTGCAATGACCGGCTCGTCGTTCGTCGAGAGTTGCAACAGCGGTATCGCGTTGCGCTGCAGGGTTTCGCGAACCAGTTCATGCTGCCGGCTGAAGAATTCGTTGTAAGCGTTGCGTCCCCTCGCAGCTTCAATGTCGAGCAAGGCAGTCTCCTTGCCGTTGGTGATCTCGTAGCGACCAGGCGGGGGAGGGGCGATCTCGACGGGATCGGTAACTCGAATCGCGAGCAGATCATTGTGAGCACGCAGTTTTGCGAGATGGCCACCGGTTTCGTCATCGATACCGTAAAAATCACCAAGCATGATGATCAGGCTCCCGGGACGTGCAATGCGGCGTAACCTGACGAGTGCGTCATTGAGGCCTGTGTTGCCCGGAGTCGACGACAGGCCGTGAAGCGGATCGGCCAGACGGATGAGCTCATGTATCAGCT
>CAZYKZ010000377.1:0-2265 GCA_964648175.1 uncultured Anderseniella sp. | reverse complement strand
TGATCGACATGGACACCGGCGACGTCATCGAGTTCCACTCGGAAAAGATCGAGCAATTGCAGGAAGAGATCGCCCGCGAGCTGGGATACGAGATCGTCCACCACCGGCTCGAGCTGTACGGCCGCCGGCGCAAACCGCAGGACACACCGCAGGGGCGGCGCTGACGGCATGACATCGAATTCCTTCTTCACCCCGCCCGAAACGCTGAACCACGAGGGCAAGCCCCGCCATGTCGGTGTCGAGATCGAGTTCGGCTCGGTGTCCACGCGGGACGCGGCGGAAAAGGTGCATGCGCTGTTCGGCGGCCGGCTGGAGCGCGAAGACCAGCACCGCTACCACGTTCGCGACACCGCGCTGGGCGACTTCCTGATCGAGCTCGACAGCCAGTACGTGCATCGCGTACCCGGGGCGGAAGATGACAAGCAGGAATTTGCCGACCGGCTGCGCAGCATTCTCGGCAACATTTCCGAGCTTGTCGTGCCCAACGAGATCGTCTGCCCGCCGGTGGAGCTGGACCGGCTGCCTGAACTTGAAGCCCTCACCGAAGCGCTGGTCGACATCGGCGCCAGCGGCTCCTCCGCCAGTCCGCTCTATGCCTTCGGCTGCCAGCTGAACCCGGAGATCGCCTCGGCTGAACCCGGCTGGATTCTCGCCATGCTGCGCGCCTACGTGCTGATGTCGCCATGGCTGCGCGCCATCATCGAGCTCGACTTCACCCGCCGCCTGGCCAGCTTCGCCGACCCGTTTCCGGCCGATTATGTTCGCTGGATACTCGAACCCGGCTACCAGCCGGACATGGACCAACTGATCGACGACTACCTGGCCTTCAACCCGACCCGCAACCGCGAGCTCGACATGCTGCCGCTGTTCGCCTGGATCGACGGGGCCCGCGTACGCTCAAGCGTCGACGATGTCCGCATCAAGGCGCGGCCCACTTTCCACTACCGCCTTCCCGACGCCAGGATCGGCCAGCCCGGCTGGAGCCTGGCCCTTGAGTGGAACCGCTGGTGCGTGGTGGAGCGCCTTGCCGCCGACCGGGACAAGCTCGCGGCCATGAGCGATGCGTGGCTGGAGAACGATGCCCGGCTGGTGCCCGGCAACTGGGCTATCATGTCGACCGGCTGGCTGCTGACATGAGCCCTGATCGGAAGGTCGGCGTCACAACCTCGGTGCGCGGCAGTACCTCGATGTGGGTGTTCTACTGGCTGGCGCTGCGGCTGGCCGGCCTTCGGCCCGTGCGCCTCACCAGCGCCAACGCCAGCACCCACGACCTCGACAGCTTCAACGGTTTCGTCATCGGCGGTGGCGACAATGTCGGCGCCGGCATCTACCAGGGCGACCTGACCCTTGACGTCAAGATTGACCCGGACCGCGACCAGCTCGAACTCTCGGTGCTGCAAGTTGCGGAGGAGCGCGGCCTGCCGGTGCTAGGCGTCTGCCGTGGCGCGCAGATCCTCAACGTGCATCGCGGCGGCTCGCTGCACCAGGACATCCACTCGGCCTATGAGAACGTGCCACGCATGTGGACGCCGCTGCCCCTGAAGAGCGTGACCGTGGAGCAGGGGACCACGTTGCACCGCATCATGCGCAAGACCCGTTTCCGCGCCAACTCACTCCACCGCCAGTCCGTCGACCGGCTCGGCATTGGCTTGCGCGTCAGCGCGCGGGATCGCTACGGCATCATCCAGGCGGTCGAGTGCGATGACCTCGACGGCCGTTTTCTCGTTGGAGTGCAGTGGCACCCGGAATTCATGATCTACCGCGCCGCGCAACGCCGCATCTTCAAGGCGTTCCGCGACGCCGTATGCGCCGGCAAGGCAGATTGCTGATCCGCGCTCAATTCGCGTCGATCTGCGCCCCCATTTCGGCGATCGCCCGCTGGTAGACGCTGGCTGCGTTCCAGCCCTGAATTGCGGCATAGTTGGGCTGACCCGGAAGGTAACCTGCGCCCCTGCGCCAGCCATGCGCCTTGAGGAAGTTGGCGGTGGAGGCAAGCGCGCCCTCGCGGGAGTTCAGGTCGCCAACCGCATAAAGGGCAATGGCCTTCGGCATGAACTGCGTCTGGCCCAGTTCGCCATGCATGGCGCCCTTGGCGTTTGCCGAGACGCGGCCCGATCCGACGAGCCTGAGCATGTGGTACAGGTGCTCGGTGAAGAACGCCGAGCGGCGGCAGTCATAGGCCAGCGTTGCGACGGCAGCGAGCACGTTCTGGTTGCCGGTAAACTTGCCGAACGCCGTCTCCATGCCCCAGATGGCGATCAGCGG
>CAZYKZ010000376.1:0-2267 GCA_964648175.1 uncultured Anderseniella sp. | reverse complement strand
ATGGCTGCATCCGCGTTTACAAGCCGCTGGAGTTTGGCGAGACGATCCTGCGCGATGTGCCGGGTTGGGACCTCGAGCGCATCAAGGCTGTGGTGGCAACGGGGGAAACCACGCGGGTAAAGCTGCCGGTGAAGAAGCCTGTCCATATCGTCTATGCCACCGCCTGGCGGGGCGAAGGCGGTTCGGTCGAATTCCGGCAGGACATCTATGGCCGCGACAAGAAGCTCTACAACGCGCTGTTCGGCAAGCCCTCGAGCTAGGCTCAGGCTTTAGCAATTCTACCTGATATGGAAGCGGCCCCGGACTGGCGATCTGTCCGGGGCCGCTGGCAGCTTGCGGGTATCAGGGAGAGTGGCCCGCTGGCTAGTCCACCGCACTCGTCGAGGGAGCGAAATCGGCAGGCGGCGCCAGCAGCTGCTCTATTCCGCCAAGCGAAGCCGCATTGACCGTGCGGACCTGGCGTTGCGTGTCCGGAGCATCCGCAGTTTTCTCGACGGCAGTCGGCAGACGTTTGTAGATCAGCTTGCGGCCTGTAGCCGGAGTGGCTGGTTGGGGTGTCGCTTCCGGGGCGGCTGAGGCTGTCACGGCATTGCTGTCCTGACCGGTTTCGGCCTTGACCTCGGTTCCCTGGTCGAGGCTGCTGACGGCAGCAGACACGACCTGTCCGATCGCGGTGTTCACGGCCGTGCCCGCAACACGGGCCTGCTGCTCGATGATCCGGCCCATATCCTGCCCGTATAGCCCAAGCGCCACGCCTGCCGAGATCATGCAGGCGCTGGCAAGGGCGGCAACCGTCAGCTTGGTGCCGAGCCTGGTGGGCGTGTGAGTGCCGGCCGGCCGCCGCATGCGCTTTTCGCGGATGGCGGCAACCGAGAACTCCTCGTGTTCATGCCTGCGGGCGTTGCGCGGATAGGGTTGGGCCAACCGGGCGTGAGCATCAGGGCGATGAACCGGGTCATGCTCGCGAAGCGGTGGTCCGGCCAGCGGGTCGAACTCGCCGCAATCGTAGCCGGGTTCTGCGCCAAGCTGGCGCGAGAACATGCCGGGCGTTTGTGGACTGCGGATCCGCCGGATTACCGGGCCATCGTCGTCCTCATCAAAATCGTCGCGATCGTAGCCTTCACCTGCACCGGCATCGTCACAGGCGTCCATGCGCCAGCCGGGCCGTGCCTGTTCCAGCGCTGGCGGGACGGACGTCTGGCCGTGATCCTGCCGCACCGGATCGCCGGCTGCGTCGATGGCGCCGGGCGTTCCGGCGTCGTTCGCGGTTTCAGGGCCGATGAGGGGGCGTTCGGCACTGTCTGTCATGTTGAGGGTTCCCTTTGCAGGTGAGCCGTCCCTCAGTCTTCGAGTTTTCCGGGTGAACGCGACGTCAATGTGATCCTGTTTGGGCAATTTTCGGGCGCAGAATCCGTCCTTCTGGCCGGGGATTTGCAAGAATCTGGTGCTTGTGCAGCAGTATTCCGACATGGTTGTAGTGAAATATCCGCAGAACTCCCGATCATTTCAGGCTTCCCTCGTGCACAACATTGTCGAACCCTTTGCTACCCGCGCCGCGGCGCGCAATGGACGGATTGTATTTCCCGAAGGCGATGACCCGCGCATCATGGAGGCCGCCGTCCGCCTCGCCGCAGCGGGGCTCGCCCGCCCATTGCTGCTGGGCGAACCCGAAAGCATTCGCCGGGCAGCCGAAGCTCACGGCACGGCCATCGACGGCATCGCGATCCTCGACCCATATCAGCCGGACGTGACCAGGCGGGTGCGCAACTTTCTCGAAGCCCGCAAACCCGGTCTGACCTCCGACGCGCTCGACGAGATGGCCGGTGATCCGCTCTATCTTGCCGGCGTCATGGTCGAGGCCGGAGAGGCCGACGGGCTGATCGCCGGTGCGGTGTGCGAAACGGCAAAGGTCATTTCCGCCGCGCTCAGAACCGTGGGCCGGGCCGAAGGCGTAAAGCGCCTGTCGAGCTACTTCCTCATGTCGGTGCCGAACCATCGCGGGCAGGGGCGCAAGGATTTCATTTTCTCAGATTGTGCGGTCAACATCGACCCCTCCGCCGAGGATCTTGCCGAAATCGCCATCGCCAGCATGGCCACCGCAACCAAGCTGCTGGACGAACCGGCACGCGGCGCGCTGCTGTCATTCTCGACCAAGGGCAGCGCTGCCCACGCCGCCGTCAGCAAGGTCACCGAAGCGCTGGCCATCGTCCACGCGCAAGCGCCAGACCTCGCCATCGAGGGCGAACTGCAGGTGGATGCCGCCCTGG
>CAZYKZ010000375.1:0-2275 GCA_964648175.1 uncultured Anderseniella sp. | reverse complement strand
GTGCGCAGCGAGGTTGGTATCTTCTCCGGTTCACTCATGCCGCACGCTCTCCTCTGGTGCCAATGGGCGAAAAGCATGCGGCCAGCCGTTTTCACCCTTGCAGGACGATCATATAGACAGTTAGGCTATTTATCGAGATAAAAAGTCTCATTTTTTAGTCTATATGGATTTGCGCGGTGGAGTATGACTTTGTCATCGTCGGAGCGGGATCCGCCGGTTGCGCCCTTGCCAACCGGTTATCGGCAGACCCGCGCCACACGGTCGCCCTGATCGAGGCGGGCGGGCCGGACTCATCGCCGTGGATCCACATTCCCGTCGGCTACTTCAAGACCATCAACGACCGCCGCCTGAACTGGATGTACCGGACCGAGCCAGACGACGGCATTGCAGGACGCGCCATCGACTGGCCGCGCGGCAAGACGCTCGGCGGGTCCAGCTCGATCAACGGTTTGCTCTACGTGCGCGGCCAGCCGCAGGACTATGACAACTGGCGCCAATTGGGCAATGCCGGCTGGGGCTGGGAAGACGTGCTGCCCTACTTCAAGCGGGCGGAAAGCTGGGAAGGCGGCGAAAACAGCCATCGCGGCGGATCTGGCCCGTTGAGCGTGAGCCGGTCGGGCAAGTCGTGGCCTGTGGTGGACGCGTGGCTGAAGGCAGCGCAGGCGTGCGGCTTTCCCTACAATGACGACTACAACGGCAAAGACCAGGAAGGCATCGGCTACTTCCAGCTCACCGCGCGCAATGGCTTGAGGTGTTCGTCGGCCAAGGCCTACCTCTCCGGCATCAAGAACCGGCCGAACCTCGACATCATCACCCACGCACTCGCCGCCGGGCTGACCTTCGAGGGCAAGCGCGCCAGCGGCATCGAGATTATCCGCGACGGCGAGCGCCAGACCATCCGGGCGCGGCGCGAGGTCGTGCTGTCATCCGGCGCCATCGGCTCGGCGCAGATCCTGATGCTGTCGGGCATCGGCGATGCGACGCACCTTGGCGAGCACGGCATCGAGGTGGTCCACCACTGCCCCGGCGTAGGCCGCAACCTGCAGGATCATCTGCAGGCAAGGCCGGTCTACAAGGTGTCGGTGCCGACCATCAACACGCGCACCCGCGGCCCGGTCAACATGGCGCGCATTGCGCTCCAGTATGCGCTGACCCGCTCTGGTCCCATGACGATGGCGGCAAGCCTCGGCACCGGCTTCCTGCGCACACGGCCCGAACTGGACAGCCCCGACATCCAGTTCCACATCCAGCCGTTCAGCGCCGACAAGCCCACCGAGGGCACCCACACGTTCGATGCGTTCACCGCGTCGGTGCTGCAGTTGCGGCCGGAAAGCGCGGGCGAAATCCGGCTGAAGTCGGCAAATCCGCAGGACTATCCAGCCATTCATCCGAACTACCTTGCGACCCGGCTGGACCAGGAAACGCTGGTGGACGGCATTCGCATCGCCCGGCGCATCTGCCGCCAGGCACCGGTGAAGGACATGATCACCGAGGAGATGCGGCCCGGCCCGGAACTGGCCGATGACGATTACGACGGGTTGCTGGACTGGGCGCGGCGCAACTCCACCACGATTTATCACCCGACCGGAACGTGCAAGATGGGCAATGACCCGCAAGCAGTGGTCGACCACCGTCTGCGGGTCCATGGCGTGGAGGGCTTGCGGGTGGCGGATGCCTCGATCATGCCGCGCATCGTATCGGGCAACACCAACGCACCCGCCATCATGATCGGCGAAAAGGCATCGGACATGATCCTGGAGGATGCGCGCTAGCAAACACGATTTACCAACCAGCCGCCGGACAGCCTTCGACGGCAGGCAATTTCACCAAGGGACCAACCACGAAGGCAAAACGAGAATAGGGAGGAAACAGATGTCCATTCTCAAGAAACTGACCAAGCAGATTGCAGTGGCTTCGCTGTTCGCGGCTGCGGTGGCAGCGCCTCAGCTGGCATCGGCCGAAACCAAGATCCGGGTGCAGTCGGTGATCCCGACGTCGGCTGACGAAATCGTCATGCTGAAGGACTTCGCCGAGGACGTTAAGGCACTCACCAACGGCGAAGTGGTGATCGAGGTACTGCCGGCGGGCGCCGTCGTGGGCGTGCAGGAAACGCTCGACGCGGTTGACTCCGGCCTGATCGAAGGCGGCTTTGCCTGGACACACTACTGGTCGGGCAAGCACCCGGCCGCGATGCTGTTCGGCTCGCCGGTCGCGGGCGCTGGCGTCGGCATCGACAACATCGCCTTCCTGTCGTGGTTCCAGTATGGCGGCGGCA
>CAZYKZ010000374.1:0-2284 GCA_964648175.1 uncultured Anderseniella sp. | reverse complement strand
TGCGAGCCCTGACTGCCAGGTGCAAACAGGTATTGTTCCGGATCGACTGGCCGTACCTCGAATGCCTTGAGGCGCGAAAGATACTTATGCGCGCTTTCAGGCAGGCGATCGCGATATTTGGACAACAACCATTTTTCGTCCGGCAGCTGTTCGGGAGCGGTTATTGCCGGCATAGGGGGTGAGAAGAAGAGTCCGTCACCCGGCGCGCGAAACGAGATGCTGGCGGTGAAGACCGGCTTGCCAAGTTGCGTCAGGGTCAACCTGCGGTGGACGATTGTCCGGCCGTCGAGAAGCCGCTCGACCGAGGTGACCATCGGTTCCGAAGTATTGCCCGGCCGCAGGAAGCTGCCGTGCAGACTATGGAAAACCTTGTCCGGTCCCACGGTCAGGCGCGCAGCTTCCGTCGCATGCGCCAGCAGAAGTCCGCCATATGTACGGCGCCAGCCGATGGCTGGGCTGCGGCTTTGAAACAGGTTGTCCTCCAGCCGTTCCAGTTGGAAACTGGCGATTACCAGATCATACTCAGACATTGAGATGCCAATCCCCCAAGCAGCAACGTCAGCAGCCAAATCCAAAATGACCAACCGACAGAAATACGATGTGATTGTAACCGGAGCAGGTCTTGCCGGACTGACCTGTGCTCTTGCCTTGTCGGGGGGCCATCTGTCCATACCTCTGCGAACGCTGGTGATAGACCAGGGGCCTGCCCTCGGCGAGCGCAATTATGCTGCCGATACCCGTGGAACGGCGATAACATTCGCATCAAGGAATCTTCTCGAGGCGCTTGGCATCTGGCCAATGGCAGCCGCATACGCGCAGCCCTTCCAGCAAATCATCGTGACGGATGCCAAGACCAATGCCGACCGCGCACCGGTCCTGCTTGACTTTCCCCGGACCGGATCAAGCGACACGCCCTCTGCATGGATGCTCGAAAACGGGACCCTGCTTGAGGCCCTGGCCAAATCGGTTGAGGACTGCCGCAACATCGATGTCATTACAGGTGAAAGCGTTCAGGAGTTTTCGTTCGGACCAGCCACGGTCTCAATCAAGACCTCGACCGGCAACGAACACAGTGCAGCCTTGCTGGTTGCCGCGGACGGCCGCAACTCCACTGCCCGGCAGGCCGCAGGCATAGACATCGTGAAGTGGCCGTACAAGCAGTCTGCCATCACGCTCACCATCAACCACACCAAGCCACATGAGGGCCGAGCCGAAGAACACTTCCGGACCCATGGTCCGTTTGCTGTTCTGCCGCTGACCGGAAACCGGTCTTCACTGGTCTGGGCGGAGGACCGGGAAGAGGCCGACCGGCTGATGGCGCTGGATGAGGCTGCCTTTCTGGATGAGCTCAGGCAGCGAACAGGCGATCATCTCGGCGAAATCTCCCTGGCAAACCAGCGCACCTCTTGGCCTCTCGGATTACAGATAGCAAAGAGCTTCGTTGCACCACGGCTCGCCCTTGTCGGAGATGCGGCCCATGTCATCCATCCAATTGCCGGGCTGGGCTTCAACCTCGGCCTGAAGGACATTGCCGCACTGGCAGAATGCGTCCAGCTTTCGGCTCGCCGCGGCCAGGACATCGGCGGTACGGCCACGCTCAAGGAGTACGAGGACTGGCGCCGGGCCGATACGATGATCGTAGCGGCAATGTGCGATGGGCTGGCCAGGCTGTTTTCCAATGACGTGACGCCACTTGCGCTGGCGCGTCAGGCAGGCCTGAAACTGGTGAACGCAGTACCGCCGGTTAAGCGGTTTTTCCTGGATCAGGCCGCAGGCACTGCCGGCCGGCAACCAACCCTGATGACGGGTGGTCACTTGTAAATCAGGACCGTCCTGAATCTACCGCTGGCGGGACTTTCCTTCCCGCTCCAGACGCTCGACATACGCTGACCAGATGCTTTCACGCTCCCGGCCAAGCTTGAGCAGATAATCCCAGCTGTAAATGCCGGTCGAATGCATGTCGTCGAAGGTGAGCCGCACCGCGTAGTTTCCGACGGGATCAATCTTGATGATTGTCGCATCAGCCTTTCCTGCCACGCACACCTTCTGACCCGGCCCGTGCCCCTGAACCTCGGCACTTGGACTCTCAACGCGCAGGTACTCGGCATCGAGATTGTGTATCTCACCGTTGCTGAACGTTACAGAAAGCCGGCGTCCCTTGTCCTGCAGACGCAACTCCTCCGGCCAGATCTCGTCCTGATGCGGGCTATGATCAGTCATCGAGTTCCCGTGCTTCTTCTACAAGCATGATCGGAATGCCATCCCGTATGGGATAGGCCAAACG
>CAZYKZ010000373.1:0-2287 GCA_964648175.1 uncultured Anderseniella sp. | reverse complement strand
CATCCTACATAGACGTCGCCCAGATCACGCTTTACGTGTTCTGGATCTTCTTCGCGCTTCTGGTCTTCTACATCCGCAAGGAAGACCGCCGCGAAGGTTATCCGCTGGAGATCGATCCGACCGGCGAGGTCAAGGCCAAGGGCTTTCTGCTGATCCCCGAGCCGAAGACCTTCCTGCTGCCCCATGGCGGCACCTTCTCCGCCCCGAACGACGTGCGCGACACGCGCCCGGTGAAGGCTCGCCGTGCTGGCGCATGGCCGGGAGCACCGCTCATTCCGACCGGTGACGCAATGGCCGACGGCGTTGGTCCCGCATCCTGGGCCGAGCGCGCCGACGTGCCGGACATGACCTTCGACAACAAGGTCAAGATCCGGCCAATGGGCAAGGACGGCCACCTGCACGTGAACCCGGAAGATCCCGATCCGCGCGGCATGGACGTGGTGTGCGCAGACCGTGAGGTTGCCGGCACCATCACCGACATCTGGGCCGATCACGCCGAGATGATGATCCGCTACTACGAGATCAAGCTGGCCGGCTCGCCCCGTGCCCGCTCGCGGCTGGTTCCGGCCAACTGCGTGCGCATCTCGGGCGGCAAGGCTCACGTCAAGTCGATCCTGTCGACCCAGATGGCGGGCGTGCCCACCACCAAGGAACCCGATCAGGTAACCCTGCTCGAGGAAGACAAGATCATGGGCTACTTCGCTGGTGGCCGGCTCTACGCCACGCCGCAGCGGGCGGAGCAGGTGTTATGAGTCACGACGACTTCGACTTCGAACCGATCAGGGGACTGCCCGCCGTACCACCGGACGGCGAGCAGATCCTCTGGCAGGGCTCGCCGAAATGGAAGCCGTTGGCCGTGCATGCCTTCCACGTGCGCAAGGTGGCGATCTACTTCGCCGTCCTTGTGGCGTGGTACGCGGCAGCGTCGCTGTACGACGGAAGGCCGCTGCTGGAGACGGCTTCGGCCACCAGCACCTTCGCCGCCATTTCCATTGCGTGCGTCGGACTGCTGGCCATGCTGGCCTATGGCTATGCCCGCTCGACGGTCTACACGCTCACCAGCAAGCGGCTGGTGCTGCGCCACGGACTGGCCCTGCCGATGTCCATCAACATTCCGTTCAGCCAGCTCGGAGAAGCGTCGCTGGCCGAACACGGCGAAACCGGCACTCTGTCGCTGACCCCGGTCCAGGGCGTGCGCATAGCCTGGCTTGCCCTGTGGCCGAACGTGCGGCCCTGGCACTTCGCCAATCCGCAACCAGCCATGCGCTGCATTGCGGAACCCCAGAAAGTGGCGGGCCTGCTGGCCGGCGCCATCAAGAAGAGTGAAGGCGAAGCGGTCCAGACCGCTGCATTCGCCAAGCCTGCTGCCGCAGCTGCTGCGGCATCCAAAAAGAAGACTGCAACCGGAAAACCGGAACTGGCGGGCTGGACGGCCTGAGTTCAGGCCAAAGGCCCCGCCAGGCAACACGAACAAGACACGCGAGGAGACGACAGCATGAACAAGCCACCCCCCGACCCCGGTCCTGCCTATATAACCCGCACCGGACTGGGCATCATTGCAGCAGCAGCCATCGGCGCGTTTGCGCTGGTTGGCAGCGCAAAGCTGACCGGCTTCAAGGACAACACCGACCCCACCTACGAGGTGACGCAAGCGCGCGAGCTGCGCTTCCTGGATGGTCCCGGCGGCAGTGTCCTGGTGATCGATGCAGGCACCGGCGCCAACGTGGCGACCTTCGCACCCGGCAGCAACGGCTTTCTGCGCGCCACCATGCGCGGCCTCGTGCGCCAGCGCCAGCTCAAGGGTATCGGCTCGCAGCCTCCGTTCCGCCTCGTTCACTACGCAACGGGCCACGTGGCGGTGATCGATCCCGAAACCGGCGCAAGCGTGGCGCTCGACGCCTTCGGACAAACCAATGCCGCGGTTTTCTCACGGCTTCTGAAGGAGCAGAAATCATGAGCAATCTTCAGCAAAATTCTCGCGAATTCGACGTGGGTTGCACGATCGAAATCGAGAATACGTTCGAGAGTCTCCATGCCCACGTGGAGCTTGACGGCGATATCGAGATTCATCCCGGAGATACCGTGAAAGTACACGGCGAGCCGATCGTCGTTCCCTACGGCGAGAAGGCGGTGTTCACCCGCATGGCCACCGTCAAGCGCGCCAGCGCACTGGAACGCGCCTGGACGAAGGCCACGGGCGATATCGAATTCATGGAACTGCTGGAATTCAGCTTCTCATCGGAGAACGAGCTATGACCATCGAAACACTTTCACTGACGCCGCGCGA
>CAZYKZ010000372.1:0-2294 GCA_964648175.1 uncultured Anderseniella sp. | reverse complement strand
TGCGGGTTCTCGGCCACGTCCGGGTGCAGGTTGTTCATCAGCATCCGCATCGGCGCTTCGGTGACCCAGTGCTTGGCGGTGATCTCGGGGCCTGTCGGCGGATAGACGTCGCGCAGGTTGTGGCGGGGGTTGGTGGTCATGTCAGTTGCTCCAGTCGATCAGGTGATCATTGCCGGTGGCGCGCACCACGTCAGCCGAGGCGACGAGGTTGGCGGCAGTCTTCATTTCGGTTGCCATGTAGCGGTCGGTGCCCAGCGACGGGACGTCGGCGCGAAGCCGCGCCAGCACCTTCTGCAGGGCCGGGCTGGTCTTCAGCGGCGCGCGGCACTCGATGCCTTGCGATGCGCACAGCAGTTCCACGCCAAGAATGCTGGCGAGGTTAGGCGTCATGCGCGTCAACCGCCTTGCCCCGTGGGCCGCCATGGACACGTGATCTTCCTGGTTGGCGGAGGTGGGCGTCGAGTCCGTCGAGCACGGGTTGGCAAGGTGCTTGTTCTCGCTCATCAGCGCGGCGGTCGTCACCTCGGCGATCATGTAGCCGGAGTTGAGGCCGGGGTCGGGCGTCAGGAACGGCGGCAGGTCGAACGACAACGCCGGGTCCACCATCATCGCAATGCGCCGCTGGGCAATCGCGCCAATCTCGGCTATGGCCAGCGCCAGCGTGTCGGCGGCGAAGGCCACGGGTTCGGCGTGGAAATTGCCGCCAGAGACGATGATCCCCGCCCCTTCCAGCACCAGCGGATTGTCAGTCACGGCGTTGGCCTCGATCTCCAGCGTGCGGCCGGCCTGGCGGATCAGGTCGACGGCAGCGCCCGTCACCTGCGGCTGGCAGCGGATGCAGTAGGGATCCTGCACGCGGGTATCACCTTCGCGGTGGCTCTCGCGGATTTCCGAGCCCTCCATCAGCGCACGCATGGCGGCCGCCACGTCGATCTGGCCGCGATGGCCGCGCAGTTCGTGGATTTCCGGCTGCAGCGGCGCGGTCGAGCCCATAATGGCATCGGTAGACAGGCACGAGGTGACGATGGCGGCTTCCGCAAGGCGACGGGCCTCGAACAGGCCGGCAAGCGCATAGGCGGTAGAGAACTGCGTGCCGTTGATCAGCGCGAGGCCTTCCTTGGCGGTGAGTTCGATGGTTTCGAGCCCGGCCGCCTTCAGGGCAGCCGCGCCCGGCATTACCTTGCCGTCGAACACTGCTTCGCCTTCGCCCAGCATCACCGCCGTCATGTGGGCGAGCGGCGCGAGGTCGCCCGATGCACCGACGGAGCCCTGGTTCGGCACCACCGGCGTCACGCCCTTTGCCAGCATGTCCTGCAACTGTTCGATCACCCGCCAGCGCACGCCGGATGCGCCGCGGCCCAGCGACAGGAGCTTCAGCGTCATCATCAGCCGGGCGATGTGCGCAGGCATCGGTTCGCCCACGCCGGCGCAGTGCGACAGGATCAGGTTGCGTTGCAGGGTGGCCGTGTCCTCCGGCCTGATCTTCACCGAGGCCAGCTTGCCAAAGCCGGTGTTGACGCCGTAGACCGGTTCTCCGCCCTTCGCAGCTGCCGCCACCTGAGCGGCGGCGCGCTCGACGGCGGGCCGGGCGGAGTCGTCCAGCTTTGCAGACAGCCCTGCGCGGTATATCTGGCGAAGCTGGTCCAGCGACGCCGCGCCGGGGGTCAGGGTGATCGTACTCATGCTTTGCTCGCGAAGATGCGCTGGTGCAGCGGGTTGAAGCCAATGCGGTAGGCAAGTTCGGCCGGGTGCTCGATGTTCCAGACGGCGAGGTCGGCGCGCTTGCCAGGTTCGATGGCGCCGCAGTCGTCCAGTCCCAGCGCCTTCGCCGCATTGCGGGTGACGCCCGAGAGCGCCTCTTCCGGCGTCATGCGGAACAGGGTGCAGGCCATGTTCATGGAGAGCAGCAGCGAGGTCATTGGCGACGAACCGGGGTTGCAGTCGGTCGCCACCGCCATCGGCACGCCATGCTTCCTGAAGAGGTCGATGGGCGGCAGCTGTGTTTCACGCAGGGTGTAGAACGCGCCGGGCACGATCCCGGCAACGGTGCCTGTGTCAGCCATGGCCTTCACGCCGTCCTCGTCGAGGTATTCCAGGTGGTCGGCCGACAGCGCGCCATATTTCGCGGCGAGTTTCGCCCCGCCGAGATTGGACAATTGCTCGGCGTGCAGCTTGACCGGCAGGCCGAGTTCGCGCGCCTTGACGAAAACCCGCTCGATCTGGGCAGGGCTGAAGGCGATGCCTTCGCAGAACCCGTCCACCGCATCGGCGAGACCTTCTGCATGGGCGGCCTC
>CAZYKZ010000371.1:0-2307 GCA_964648175.1 uncultured Anderseniella sp. | reverse complement strand
CCGCGCACCGGCGATCCGGTGCCGGTCGACGCCAAGCGGGTACCCTTCTTCAAGACCGGCAAGGAACTGCGCGAGCGCCTCAATGGCGGCACGGACAGCGGTGACGACGACTAGCCCTGTTGCCCGGCCGCCGGCTAGCCTGTACGGTCCGCGAATGAACAGAACAGGGAACGGCGAGTGAGAGCCAAACGCATCATATCCTGGACCATCGGCGCGCCTGTTGCGGTGCTGCTGATAAGTTTTGCCGTTGCCAACCGTCACTGGATTACCGTGTCTCTCGACCCGGTGAGCAAGGACGACCCCTGGCTCGCCTTGTCGATGCCGGCCTTCATGCTGCTGTTCATCGGCATCTTCATCGGTCTTGTGGTTGGCGGCGCGGTCGTCTGGCTGCGCCAGGGCAAGTGGCGCAAGCAGGCAAGGCAGGCGCAGTCCCACGCGCACGAGCCCGGGGCTGCAAAGTCGCAGTCCGGCACGGGCGCAGGCAGCCTTACCCGGTTGCCCGGCCCCGCCGCCTGAGGCGACCATCCCGTTTCATCGCCGGTCTGGTTGCCGCACGAGCGGCAATGCGGTTGCATCGCGCAGCAAGCCGGGCCATACCGTACCCGCCGGCCCTGGCCGCCGGCCAAGCCTGACGGAGCAAGCATGTTCACGAACCCGATCTGCGTGGCCCTGGACACGCCGGACGCGGCCCACGCCGCCCGGCTCGCCCGCACCTTGCGCGGCAAGGTGGGGCTGGTGAAGGTCGGCATGGAACAGTTCTATGCGCAAGGCCGCGACGGCTATGCGCAGGTGGCGGCAGAAGGCGTGCCGGTCTTTCTCGACCTCAAGCTGCACGACATTCCAAATACCGTGGCGCAGGGCCTCACCTCGCTGTTGAGCCTTGCCCCGGCGCCTGCCATCGTCAACGTGCATGCCTCCGGCGGCCCGGCCATGCTGGAGGCTGCCGCGAAGGCCGTGGACGGGAGGGCGAAGCTGATCGCGGTAACGGTGCTGACCAGCCTTTCCGATCATGACATCCACGCAGCCGGATTTGATCCCGAAGCCAGCACGGCCGTGACGGTGGTGAAGCTTGCCAGGCTGGCAAAGTCTTGCGGGCTCGATGGCGTGGTCTGCTCGCCGCACGACATTGTTTCCATCAAGCAGGCCTGTGGCGCAGATTTCATGACCGTGGTGCCCGGCGTAAGGCCCGCAGGCGCTGACGTGCAGGACCAGAAGCGCGTCGCCACACCAGAGGCAGCTCGTGCCGCAGGCGCGGACATCCTCGTGATCGGCCGGCCGATTACCCAGGCCGAGGATCCGGCAGCGGCGGCATCCACCATTGCGCAGGCTCTCGGGGTGACGGCGTGAGCAGCCAGGTACAGGTCAAGATTTGCGGGCTGAGCGAGCCGGCGCACGTTCGCGCCGCCGTCGAGGCCGGCGCCGACTATGTGGGCTTCGTCTTCTATGAGCCGAGCCCGCGCAACGTCTCCATCCCTGTGGCGCAGGCGCTGGCCACCGAGGCGCGCGGCCGCGCCAAGGTGGTGGCGCTCGTGGTCGATGCCAGCGATGCGCTGATCGACGAGATCAATGCCGGGGTGAAGCCCGACTTCTTCCAGGCGCACGGATCGGAGACGCCGGAACGGATTGCCGAAATCAGGCGCCGCACCGGCGTGCCGGTCATCAAGGCCATCAAGGTCAGGGACGCCGCCGACATCGAGTCCGCGCGGGCCTATGCCGGCATCGCGGCGATGATCCTGTTCGACGCCAAGGCGCCGGAAACGCTGGAAGGCGCACTGCCCGGTGGCAACGGCATCGCGTTCGACTGGACGCTGCTTTCGGCTGACGGCACAACGCATGACTTCATGCTCTCGGGCGGGCTCGATGCGGACAACGTCACCCGGGCGATCGAGGTTACGGGGGCGCCAATCGTGGACGTGTCCTCGGGCGTGGAATCGGCGCCCGGCAGAAAGGATGCCGCAGCCATCATCAAATTCATTGAGGCCGTGAAGCAGCACAGGTAGAACAGGCCAGAATATGCCGGGCGGTCAGTGAGAAACCCGGCGGAAAATGTGCGTAAGGAAAGTGGAATTCGATGACATCTCCAGCACCTAATTCGTTCCGGACGGGACCCGACGAAACGGGCCACTTCGGCATTTTCGGCGGCCGCTTCGTGGCGGAAACGCTGATGCCAAACATCCTCGAGCTGGAGGAGGCCTATGCGGCTGCCCGGAAGGATCCGTCGTATGCGGCTGAGCTCAACGACTTCCTGGAGCACTATGTGGGCCGGCCTTCGCCCTTGTATTTCGCCGAGCGGCTGACCGAGCACCT
>CAZYKZ010000370.1:0-2337 GCA_964648175.1 uncultured Anderseniella sp. | reverse complement strand
CCGTTCGACCATCCGCACGTGTTCCTGGACATGGGCGACGAGAACGAGATCGTCTGCCCCTACTGCTCGACGCTGTTCAAGCACGTGCCGGACCTCAAGAACGGCGAGGCCCGCCCGCCGGAAGCCGTCTTCCACGACTGAGACATCCTGATCGCTCAAATGAGAACGGCGGCGCTGGCCCCTCAACCAGCACCGCCGTCATTCGCGTTCGCGCCGCCTTGACGGACCAGGGCCCTCACCCCTCAGAAAGAGCTTTCCGGTCCGGCGATTAAGTCCAGCGTGCGGCGCTGAACTGAACGCTTGATGCAATGTGCCACTGCGATAGTTTTCGTACAATTTGATTTGAATTTTACAGTGAATGGATACTTAACGTTCACCATGTCCGCAGCGATTGAAATCCGTGATTATGACGACGCCGACGAAGCGGCGCTCATCGGCCTGATCCGCCAGTTGCAGGCCCATGAAGGCCAGTATTACGACCGCATGCTGCCGCCGGACGAAATCGCCGGCTGGTATGTGGATGCCTTAAGGCAGGACTGCCGCCAGCACGCGGGCCACATTCGCATGGCCTGCATCGACGGCAAGGTAGAAGGCTATTGCGCCATCCTTACGCGCGTGGAAGCCGATGACGTGGACGAGGTTCCCTATTGGTACGCCTATGTGAGCGAACTCGCCGTTGCCGAGAAGGCTCGCGGCAACGGCGTTGGCAAGGCGCTGCTGGCCGATGCAGAACGCCTCGCCCGCGCTGCCGGGGCAAAGTGGCTGCGAGTGTCAGTATTGACGCGCAACACTCTCGCGCACGAGGTTTACAGAAGCTATGGTTTCGCCGACCGCCTCGTGAACATGGAAAAACCGCTCACATGAGACTTGCAGGAAAGACCGCCATCGTGACCGGCGGCGCATCGGGCTTCGGCGAAGGCATCGTGCGCCGCTTCGCCGAGGAAGGCGCCAACGTCATCATCGCCGACATCAACGACGCCCTGGGCGAAAAGACAGCCTCTGATATTGGCGGCAACTGCACCTACTGCCACTGCGACGTCACCAGCCAGACCGACCTCAACGCGGCGGCAAAGCTGGCCACGGACCGGTTCGGACGCCTCGACATCATGGTCAACAACGCAGGCATGCCGCAGACCAACCAGCCGATGCTGGATGTCGATGAAGACACCTTCCAGAAGATCTTCGACGTGAACGTGAAGTCGATCTTCCTCGCCGCCAAGGCCGTTGTCCCCATCATGCGCGAACAGGGATCGGGATCCATCATCAACACTGCCTCGACCGCAGCGCTGAGGCCCCGCCCCGGCCTCGTCTGGTACAACGCCTCCAAGGGCGCTGCCACGACGATGACCAAGGCAATGGCGGTGGAACTGGCGCCCGACCAGATTCGCGTCAATGCACTTTGCCCCGTGGCCGGCGAAACCCCGATGCTGGGCGCCTTCATGGGCGGCGAGATTACCAACGAGATGCGCGCCGCCTTCATCTCCACCATCCCAATGGGCCGGTTTTCAACACCGCGGGACATGGCCAATGCGGCGCTGTTCTTCGCTTCTGACGACAGCGCGTTCATCACCGGCGTATGCATGGAAGTGGACGGCGGACGTTGCATCTGATGGCGCGGTCCGACGCCATAAGCCTCAAGCAGGCCCGCCGCATCGCGCTCACCGCGCAAGGACTGTCAGGCAGCCAGCCAGAGCCGAAGGCGACCCGATGGACAACGCTCTCGCGTGCGATTGACGATCTCAATCTGCTGCAGATCGACAGCGTCAACGTGCTGTCGCGCTCGCACTACCTGCCGCTGTTCTCCCGCCTCGGCGCCTATGACCGCGACGTGCTGGACCGGCATACGCTGAACGACCGCAAGCGCAAATGCTTCGAGTACTGGGCGCACGAGGCGAGCTTCCTGCCGCACCGTTTCCAGCCACTGCTGCGCTGGCGCATGGACGACGCCCGGAACGGGCAAGGCATCTACAAGGGCCTCACACAGTTTGCGAAGGACCGCCCGCAAGTCATTGAGCAGACTCTGCAAAGGGTGCGCGGCGAAGGCCCCTTGCGGCCGCGCGATTTCGGCCAGCCCGCCGTGCGATCAGGCGAATGGTGGGGCTGGAACGACAACAAGACCGCGCTGGAATACCTGTTCTGGACCGGTGACGTGACCACGGCGAAGCGTGAAGGATTTGAGCGGATTTACGACGTGCCTGAACGGGTGCTGCCGGGTGAAGCGCTCAACGCACCGACCCCGTCCCGCGCCGATGCCATGCGCGAACTGGCAAGGCAGTCAGCCCGCGCACTCGGCATCGCCACCGAGACCGATATCCGTGACTATTTCCGCCTGCCGGT
>CAZYKZ010000369.1:0-2344 GCA_964648175.1 uncultured Anderseniella sp. | reverse complement strand
TGGAGCGGGCGATGAGATTCGAACTCACGACCCCAACCTTGGCAAGGTTGTGCTCTACCCCTGAGCTACGCCCGCGTCCGTAGGGTATGGGACGCCGCCGATGGCGGCGCCCTGCTTCAAGCGCCGCTTTATTGCGCAAGCCGGAACTAAATGCAATAGCTCTCGTCCGACAATTTTTCATCTCGCTGAATTGCCCCAACAGGAGCCCTTATGACGGCCACGAAACAACAACTGCTTGCACGCCTTGATGAACTTGGCATCGAGGCCGTGACCCGCGACCACCCGCCGGTCTACACCGTGGAAGAGGCACGCGCCCTGCGTGGCGACATTCCCGGCGGTCACTGCAAGAACCTGTTTCTCAAGGACAAGAAGGGGCAACTGTGGCTGGTCGTCTGTCTTGAGGATGCCGTGATCGACCTGAAGTCCTTGCCGGACAGGATCAGTGCAGCGCGAATATCCTTCGGCAAGGCAGAGCTGTTGCAGGAAGTCCTCGGCGTGGAACCGGGGTCCGTCACGCCCTTTGCCTTGATTAATGACGCCTCGCATCAGGTGAACGTTGTGCTTGATGCCAGCATGATGGACTGTGACTTCGTCAGCTACCATCCACTGGTGAACACGGCCACGACCACGCTGACCCCGGCGGACCTGCTGCGCTTCATCGAATCTTGCGGACACAAACCGCAAACCGTCACGCTATACTGATCTGGACCGGGTTGCATGGCGCGGTGACCCGCACCATGTTAGAGGTTCGCAAGACACTTGGGCATTTACAGGAAAATCGGTCACATGTCGGGCAATACGTTCTCGATGGGTACAAGCTTCAGCACGTCTTCCGCTTCATCAGCAGATTCGGCCGTACCAGCACCAGCTGGTGCCGGGCCGATTGTGAAGGACTCCGACACGGCCAACTTCATGAAGGACGTGATCGAGGCATCGCGCTCGGCACCTGTCATCGTTGATTTCTGGGCCCCCTGGTGCGGACCATGCAAGCAGCTGGGTCCGGCGCTTGAGAAGGTCGTTCAGGAGGCTGGCGGCAAGGTCCGGATGGTCAAGATCAACGTCGACACCAATCAGCAGCTTGCGCAGCAAATGCGCATTCAGTCCATTCCGGCAGTGTACGCCTTTGCAGATGGCCAGCCCGTCGACGGCTTCATGGGAGCACTGCCTGAGTCGGAACTGCGCAAGTTCATCGACAAGCTGGTCAAGGGTCATGGCGGACTGGCCGAGCAACTGAACCAGCTTTTTGATGATGCAGAAGCCGCCATGGCTGCTGAAGCCTGGGATCAGGCGCTGGCAATGTATGGCGCGGCATTGCAGGCTGCACCCGATGAGCCGCGAGCCATCGCCGGCCAGATCAAGTGCCTCATAGGCCTCGGTGAAATTGAGGCCGCACGCGAGATTGCCGATGAACTGCCGCAAACGCTGCGGTCAGACGCCGCCATATCCAGTGCGCTGGCAGCACTCGAGGTGGCGGAAACGCCTGTCGACAATGAAGAGATCAACCGGCTTTTCTCGGCATTGGAAACCGATGCCAAGGATCATCAGTCCAGGCTCGACCTCGCCATTGCCCTGAATGCCGCCGGTCAGCGGGAGGAAGCTCTCGACCACGTTTTGAAGATCATCGAGATGGATCGTGCCTGGAATGACGAGGCTGCCCGCAAGCAGCTCCTGACCTTCTTCGAAGCCTGGGGCCCCACAGATCCGCTGACCGTTGCCGGACGGCGGCGGCTGTCTTCCATCCTGTTTGCCTGAATTGATGCCTCCGGCAGAAAGTGTTTGGCTACATGCCTACAGCAGCCGTTTACCAGACCGTCGGTGATCTGCCGTCCTCATTGCCAATCTTTCCCCTGCCCGGAGCGGTTTTGCTTCCAGGTGGTGACCTGCCGCTCAACATCTTCGAGCCGCGCTATCTGAAGATGCTCGCTGATTCACTGGCCAGTCATCGGCTGATTGGCATGATACAGCCCCGCAATGTCGACCGGGAAGGCGATCCCGCGCTATCTGCTGATTCGCCCGATCCGGATCTCTACAGCGTTGGCTGCGCCGGACGGATTACCTCGTTTCATGAGGACGGCAATGGTCCGGTCCAGATCATTCTGTCCGGCGTCTGCCGCTTCAGGATAGTGCAGGAGCTTGAATCCATCTTGCCCTATCGGAGTGTGGTTCCTGATTTTCGGCCGTTCGCCGGCGATTTGTCGATTGATGACCTTGAAGAGTGCGATTCCGAGCGGCGTTCGCTTCTGGACAGTCTCGACAGGTTTCTCAAGGCCCGTTCCATGCGTGCCGACTGGGAGGAAATCGAGGCCGCATCGACGCCAACCCTGATCAATACCCTGGTGATGAT
>CAZYKZ010000368.1:0-2347 GCA_964648175.1 uncultured Anderseniella sp. | reverse complement strand
AGGCCCGGCTCTTCCAGCCCGATGGCTTCCAGGTATTCCCGCTGCTCGCTCTCGTCGAGCACGGCGATCTCGCTCTCGATCCGGGCCGACACAACGACGGCCTGTGCGCCTTGCGCGGCGGCGAATTCCTTCACCTTGTCGGAGAACGCATTGCCCTTGTCGGCAGACGCTTCCTCCACGTTGCATACGTACAGAACCGGCTTTGACGTCAGCAGGCCGAGCATGCGGAACGCCTTCATCTCGTCGTCGGCCACCTCGACCTCGCGGGCGGGACGCCCCTCGCGCAACAGCTCCAGCGGCCGCATCATGAGTTCGTACTGGGCCTTGGCTTCCTTCTCGCCGGATTTCGCCTTTTTCTCCACGCCCGCGATGCGCTTCTCAAGGCTTTCCATGTCGGCCAGCATCAGCTCGGTCTCGATGGTCTCGATGTCGGCAATCGGGTCGATGCGGCCCTCGACGTGGGTGATGTCGCCATCCTCGAAACAGCGCACCACGTGGGCGATGGCGTCCACCTCGCGGATGTTGGCCAGGAACTGGTTGCCCAGGCCCTCGCCCTTGGACGCGCCCTTCACCAGGCCTGCAATGTCGACGAAGGTCAGCCGGGTCGGAATGATCTGGCCCGACTTTGCAATCGCCGCCAGCTTGTCCAGCCGCTCGTCCGGCACGGCCACGTCGCCCACATTGGGCTCGATGGTGCAGAACGGATAATTGGCGGCCTGCGCGGCGGCCGTCTGCGTCAATGCATTGAACAGGGTCGACTTGCCGACGTTCGGCAGCCCCACGATACCGCACTTGAAACCCATCTAGTTCTCGTCCTTGTTGCCCAGCAGTTTCTTCAGCAAGTCCGCCATCGGCCCTGACTTGGCCATCGGCGGCTGCTTTGCCGGCTGTCTGGCCTGGTGGATATGGCTCTGTTTCTTGGCAGGCGGCTTCGGCTTTTCGTCCACAGGGGCCATCGACCCCATGGCCAGCGCCACCTTGTTCATGAAACCGGCATCGTCGCCCTTCGCCAGCAGGTCCGCATGCGAGCCCACCGCCTCGATCAGCGGGTCGAGCCACTCGGCATCCGCCTTGGCGAAGTCGCCCAGCACGTAACCGGTCACCCGGTCCTTCGAGCCCGGATGGCCGATGCCGAGGCGCACCCGGCGGTAATCCTTGCCGCAATGGGCGTCAATCGACTTGATGCCGTTGTGCCCGCCCGAGCCGCCGCCCGTCTTCACCCGCACCTTGCCCGGCGTGAGATCAAGCTCGTCGTACAGGACCACGATGTCGTCCGGGCCGAGATTGTAGAAGCGCATCGCCTCTCCAACCGCCCTGCCCGACTCGTTCATGTAGGTCTGCGGCTTCATCACCAGCACGCTTTCGCCGCCCAGAAGCCCCTCCGACACCTCGGCCTGGAACTTCTTGCGCCACGGCGAAAAGCCATGGCGGCGAACGATCTCGTCCACCGCCATGAAACCGATATTGTGCCGGTTGCCGGCGTACTTCGCGCCGGGATTGCCAAGGCCTGCGATGATCAGCATGGAAGCCTCGCTGGGGTCTTCCCCGGTCAACGCCAGTCAACCGGGGAAAGCCGGGATCAGCTCTCGCCGCCTTCTTCCTCGCCGGCTTCTTCTTCGCCTTCAGCCTCTTCGGCTGCTTCGGCTTCGCCTTCATCGCCGCCCGAAGCGCCGCCCGACGGGGCAGCAATGGTGGCGATGGTGAAGTCGCGATCGGTGATGGTGAAGGTCACGTGCTCGGGCAGCTTCACGCTGGAGGCGTGGATGCTGTCGCCGATGTCGAGGCCGGCCAGGTCGATCTCGAAACCGTCCGGAATCTCGTCGGCCGGGCAGTTCACTTCAACTTCGTGGCGCACGACGTTGAGCACGCCGCCGCGCTTCAGGCCCTTGGATGCATCTTCGTTGACGAAGTGAACCGGCACCTGCACGGCGATCTTGGCGCCCTTGCCCAGGCGCAGGAAATCGACATGGATGATGAAGTCGCGAACCGGGTCGAACTGCACGTCGCGCGGAATGGCGCGCACCTTGGTGCCGTCAACGTCGATGTCCACCAGCGTCGAGAGGAAGCGGCCGGTCTGGACCTGCTTCATCAGCTCGCGGTACTCGAGCGAAACCAGTTGGGGGTCTTTCTTGTCTCCGTAGATTACTCCCGGAACGCGGCCTTCGCGACGAATGGCCCGGGCGGCCCCCTTGCCGGCCCGGTCGCGCGAGGCAGCGGTGATGTTGACGGTCTGCGACATCGTCTAGTCTCCTGCTGTCTTGCAAAATTGGCGTTCAAAGCCTCAAAAAGCGGCCAAAAACGCATGGAAAACCGGCCGGGGTCTCCTCCAGGGGTGAACGAGCCCGGT
>CAZYKZ010000367.1:0-2347 GCA_964648175.1 uncultured Anderseniella sp. | reverse complement strand
ACATCCACCGCGCGCTCGCTCATGCGGTTGGCCAGCTCCTGAATGGAGATGACTTCCGGAATGGTCACTTCGCGCGACACCTTCTCGCGGACCGAGCCGCCGCCCATCGCCTGCTTCTTCTGGCGTTCCTGCCGGCGGCGGAAGGCAGCCAGCGAGCGAGCGCGTTCGCCGTCATCATCGAGCGCGTTGGAAATGGTCAACTTGCCACGGCGGCGGTCGGCATCGCCGCGCGGCTTGGGCGGTGCGGCCGGCTTTTCGGCGCCAGGACCGGGACGGCGGGCCTTGGCACGTCCGCCTTCGCCTTCGTCGTCAACTTCGGCTACCTTGCTGGCCTTGACCTCTTCCGCCTTGCGCTTGGCTTCTTCCTCGGCGGCGCGCTTGGCGGCGCGGCGTGCTTCCTCGGCCTCTGCCTCGGCACGTTCCGCAGCCTCGCGGGCTTCACGCTCGGCACGCTCGCGGGCTTCGACCTCGGCGCGCTTCTTGTCCTCGATATCCCGCTGGCGGGCTTCAATCAGCGCGCGTTCGCGAGCTTCGGCTTCTTCCGCTGTCAAGGTACGCAGCACCTTGGGCGCACCGGTGCGACCGGCAGCGGCGGCGGTTTCCGCGCGCGGTGCTGGCGCTGCCGGCTTTTCCGGCGCAGAGATCAGCGGCTTGGGCGGGGCGGCAGGTTCAGGTGCAGCAGGCTTGGCGCCTGGCCCGCCAATGACGCGCTTGCGCTTCGTCTCAACGACAACCGTCTTGGACCGGCCGTGCGGGAAGTTCTGGCGCACGCGTCCCTGGCCGCCTGTGCGCAAGCCGAGCGTGCGGCCGCCGGGGCGATCATTGTTGTTTCCGTTGTCGTTCGTATCATTCATTGCGTATCAATTTCCCGCGGAATTCGCGGCTCCGTTTAACCCGAATTTCTCCAACCGCCTAGCACAGGCGAGGAATTTCTCTGCAAGGCCACCGGGCATGATGGCTGCATGTATCACATTTGTGCGGCCCAATGCCAAATCCAAATCAGCGGAAGCAAGACATTCCACCAATTGCGCGGCCTCGCCACTGTTGCGCAGGCGCGCGGCCAGCTTTCGGCGGCCGTCTTCCGCGCCGTCTGATGCACCGACGAGAGCCCGGACTGAACCCCGGTCGAGCAGACCTGACACCTTGTCAAAGCCGGCCACCGCCTGACCGGCCTTGGCCGCGAGTGACAGCGTGGCCAGGCAGTCCCGCTTGAGAAGCTGGCCGATCCGGTCTGCCAGATCATCCGGCACCCGGACATCTTCCCTCAAGGCGCGGCCGAACAGCTTGCGGCGCACGGCCTGATCTATCGCATCGCGCGACAGCGTCAGCCACATGCCGCGGCCCGGCAGGCACTCCTTGAGATCGGGAACAACTTCCCCGTCAGGCGAAGCGACAAACCGCACCAGCTCGGCGCGCGGCGCAACGGTGCGGGTGAGCGCACACATGCGCTCCTCCGCTCCGTCCTGTCCGGCGATATCTGGTACAGCCTGTCCCATGCGCGCGTGGCACCGCCTTACTCGCTCGCAGCAACAGCTTCGGCGTCTTCTTCCGCGTCAGCTTCCTGCTCCGGTTCCGGCTCGATCCAGCCAAGCTGCAACCGCGCCTGCATGATCAGGGCTTCGGCTTCGGCAGCGCTCATGTCCGTTCCTGACAGGGCGCCAGCATGGCGGATGGTTTCGCCATCCTTGCGCTCATTCCAGCCCACCAGATCATCCGGAATGCATCCGGCAAAGTCTTCCAGCGTGTAGATGCCTTCCTCGCCGAGCATCACCAGCATTGCCGGGGTGAGACCTTCGAAGGAGGCAAGGTCGTCCTTCACGCCCAGTTCCTTGCGCTTGGCTTCAAGTTCGGCGGCCTGTTTGTCCAGGTACTCGGATGCGCGGGCCTGGATTTCGGACGCAGTGTCTTCGTCCAGACCGTCGATCATGGCGATTTCTTCCGGCGCCACGTAGGCAATTTCCTCGATCGAGTCGAAGCCCTCAGATGCCAGCAGCTGGGCCAGCATCTCGTCCACGTCGAGCGCCTCGATGAAGCGCTGGGTCCGTTCGGCGAATTCCTTCTGGCGGCGTTCGGATTCTTCTGCCTCGGTCATGATGTCGATGTCCCAGCCCGACAGCTGCGAAGCCAGACGCACGTTCTGGCCGCGCCGGCCAATGGCCAGCGACAGCTGCTCGTCGGGCACCACGACCTCGATGCGCTCGGCGTCCTCGTCCAGCACCACCTTGGCCACTTCGGCCGGGGCCAGCGCGTTGACGATGAAGCTGGCGGCGTCGGGCGTCCACGGAATGATGTCGATCTTCTCGCCCTGCAGCTCGTTCACCACAGCCTGCACGCGGCTGCCGCGCAT
>CAZYKZ010000366.1:0-2355 GCA_964648175.1 uncultured Anderseniella sp. | reverse complement strand
TTGCTTTCCGCCTTCACCACGCCGGTCTGGGTGCTTTCGGCAACCTCGGTGGCGTCCTCGGTCTCTTCCTCGGTTTCCACCACGTTGATGCCCATGTCGGTGAGCATCGCCATGATGTCCTCGATCTGCTCCGACGACACCTCGTCCGACGGCAGCACCTCGTTGAGTTCATCATAGGTGACGAAGCCGCGCTGCTTCGCCAGCTTGATCATCCGCTTGACGCCGGCATCGGTCAGGTCGAGAACCGGACCATCGCTGCCAACTTCAGGGGCGTCGTTTTCCTCGGCATTGGGGTCCTCGACCACCGCTGCCGCCTTCTTGCTGGCCGAAGAATTCTCGCGTGCCTGTGCTCTCGCCATTCGTCTTGCGCTCGCTCATCTTGGGGGCTGAAGAGGCCGGGCCCGATCCCGTCCGCTGTCAGCAGTGTCCCTGATTCGTTTCAATGGTCAGGGCAAGCCGGTTATCACCTTGCTGCCGTTAACCGTGTCTTAATCATGTTCGCCGGGCCCGTGCATTCGTGGCGTCACGTCCTGCGCATGCCGGTTGGTCCTGATGGGCTGACGGCCATCTCAGGCCCTCACCCGGTCGGACTGGACATGCGTCCCGACGCTTCACCGTACCCGTCAACGCTGGCTTCCGCGCCCGCCATTGACTGCAATTGCTCCCTCACCTCGTTGAGAAGATTGAGATTTTCTTCACTCGGATGTTCTGCGAGGCGCAATTCGGCCCGTCTCAGTTCCTTCTCCAGAGTCACCAGTTTCCGGTTCAGCGCCAGCAATTGCTGCAAACCCGTGCGAGCGTCCCTGTCGGCGGCGTCCGCGCGTGCAAACCAGCAATCGTGGTGCCTGGCCTGGGAGTCCAGCGCATCAATGACTGCGCCCATCCCGGTCTGGATTAAGTGGTCGCGCAAGCCAGATGTTTCAAGGTCAGCCCCAGAGGCGACCGTATCTATGATTCGCCGGCGCAAAGAGTCAAGCGCGGCACTTTGCACGTCGAGGCTGGCGACCTCTTCCACCAGCTCCTCGGCAAGCACTGGATGGTTGACCAGCGTCAGCAGAATGAAGCCGGTGCGCCGCTCCGCCGCCACCTCTGCGGCAGGCCGTGCGGCCAGTGCCTTGAGCTGCGGCGAGGCCGGCAGTTTCATCTCCCAGGGCTGCTTCTGGGCAAACCGGCCGCCCCTCATCCGTCCCGCCGGATAGGGGTTGCCCGCCATGCCCCGGCCCCTGCGCCCCGATGCCGGACCCGCCCGGCCGAACAGCGCCCTCACCCGCTCGCGCATGTCGTCCTGGTAGTACTTGCGCACCGTCGGGTCGGCGATCTGGTTCACCGTCTGCATCAGGTCCGCCTCGAAGCGTGCCTTGCGCTCCGGCGTCGAACGGTCGTTGGAGGCCAGCGCCCGCCGCCACACCATGTCGGCCATGGGTTCGGCCGCGCCGATCGCCTGCCTCACGGCATCCGCTCCGCCGGTGCGCAGCAGGTCGTCCGGGTCCTGGCCTTCGGGCAGCAGCGCGAACTTCAGTGAATTGCCGGGGGTGAGCCGCTCCAGCGCCAGATCGAGCGCCCGCCAGGCAGCCTTCAGCCCGGCCTCATCGCCGTCGAAGCACAGCACCGGTTCCGGCACCATCCGCCACATCAAGCCGAGTTGGTCTTCTGTCAGCGCCGTCCCCAGCGGCGCCACCGCCTGCGGCAGCCCTGCGCGCGTGAACGCAATCACGTCCATGTAGCCTTCGCAGGCGATTAACTCACCGGTGTCGTGCGCCGCCTTGCGCGCCTTGTCGTGGTTGTAGAGCACTGTGCCCTTGTGAAACAGCGGCGTGTCCGGTGAGTTGAGATACTTCGCCAGCGCATCGGCACTCATCGCCCTGCCACCGAATGCGATCACCCGCCCGCGCGGGTCGCGGATGGGGAACATGATCCGGTCGCGGAACCGGTCATAGGATGGCTTGCCGTCATCCGGCTTTATGACGAGGCCTGCCTCGACCATCTGCTCCGGGCTGACCTTCTGCGCCGTCAGCGCCTTGGTCAGCGCATGGCGGTCATTGGGCGCATAGCCAACGCCGAAGTCCTGCTGCACGCCAGCCGAAAGTCCCCGGTCGGACAGGTAGCCGCGCGCCTTCGCACCCGCCGCCGACTGCAGCTGAGCGGTGAAGAAGTCCTGCGCCATCTGCATGACGTCGTACAGGTTGGCCCGCCGCTCTTCGCGCGCCTCCGCCTCGGGAGACAGCTTGGGCATCTCGAGCCCCGCCTGCATCGCCAGCCGCTCCACGGCCTCGGGAAAAGGCACGCCTTCCTTCTCCACGAGGTAGGTGAAGATGTCGCCGGACACCTTGCAGCCGAAGCAGTGATAGCGCCCCT
>CAZYKZ010000365.1:0-2371 GCA_964648175.1 uncultured Anderseniella sp. | reverse complement strand
TTCCACGCCTTGCGCCGTTCGGCGCTGTCGCCGCTGGTGTCGGCTATGGTCTCCAGCAGCTTGCGGTGGATGTCGTGGTCGGCCCTGATCTCGGCATAGATGTCGGCCATTTCTGATGCCTCCTGCGATGCGTTGGTTGATATGATTACCAACGTGTGCAGGCGGGCAGTGTTCCCGCTCGGGCAGTTCAGGCTTCGTAGGTGACCTCGCCGCCGCAGATGGTCAGCACCACCTTGAGGCTGGTGATATCCCGCGGTGCGACGGCCTCTATATCGCCGTCCAGCATCACCACGTCAGCCATGTAACCGGCCTTCAACTGGCCCTTGCGGTGCTCGTTGAACTCGGCATAGGCCCCGCCAGCGGTGTAGCCATGGATGGCCTGGTGCAGGCTCTGGCGCTGGTCGGTATGCGAGGGGTCGTACTTCTGGCGCGTGGTTGCGGCCTTGAGCGACAACAGCGGGTCGACCGGGGATACCGGCCAGTCGGAGGCAAAGCACATCTTGGCGCCTGCCTCGCGCAATGTGTTCCAGGCATAGGCATTGGCCTGCTTGGCCTTGCCGATGCGGGTGAGCGTTGGTTCCAGCGGGAAGCCGCAGCCGGGCGGATGCAGCGGCTGCATGGATGCGATGACCCCAAGCTGCGCGAGGCGGGGTATGTCGGCCGTGTCGATGATCTCGATGTGCTCGATGCGGTGGCGCGAGTCGCGCTCGCCGTTGGCGTTGCGCGCGGCCTCGTAGCCGTCCAGCGTGCGCCGCACGGCTGCATCGCCAATGGCGTGCACGGCGATCTGGAAGCCGCGCCGGTCGATCTCGGTGGCGATCTCGGCAAACTCCTGCTGACCGAACAGCGGGTCGCCGTCATGGTCAGGTTCGTCCGGATAGCCGCCCAGCACGAACGCCGTGCCCGAGTCGAGTACGCCGTCCATGAACAGCTTGACCCGGTTGCACCACAGCCTGTCCGAAGCCCAGGTGCGGCGCATGTGTTCGGCCTCTTCAAGGTCGGAGAGCTGCTTGTCGTTCTTGTAGTGGAACGGCACCTCGATGCGGCAGGGCAGAGCGTGCTGCTTCTCAAGCTCGTGCAGCAATTCGCACTGGTAGACCGTGCCGTCCATGTTGTGGATCGAGGTGATGCCGAGCGAGGCGCAATAGTCCAGTCCGCGTTTCATGGTGGCGATGTCGGCGGTGCGCTGGGCTGGCGTGGCCGGGGGGTGCGGATCGCGGGCCGTGGTGATGCCCAGCGACTGACGGCCCTGCGTTGGCGTGAGCGCCACCACGTCGATGAAGGCGTCGGGTTCGAGCAGTTCGCCAGTGGCCAGCCCGTCCGCGCCCATCACGATTTCGGAGCCAGTAATGCACTCGCGGCCCTTGAGTATGCCGGCGGCTTCCAGTGCGGCGGTGTTGGCCCAGCAGGTGTGGAAGTCGGGCGACTGCATGGCAAAGGGTCTGTCAGGGCAGACCTCGTCAAGCAGCTGGCGGGTGGCCGGTTCGTCGCCGAACATGGTGTAGCTGCCCTGATTGGCGAAAATGATGCCGTCCCCCGGATGCTTCGCTGCCCAGTCCGCGATGGCATTTCGCAATGCCTCCTTGCCGCTGACGCCGGTAAGATCCAGCGCGGACAGCGAAGCGGCGCCCTGAAAGATGTGCATGTGACTCTCGATGAAACCCGGCATGACAGATCGTCCGGCGGCTTCGATGATGCGGGTGCCGGGACCGGCAAGGTTCATCACATCATCATTGCTGCCAACGGCGAGGATCACTCCACCTGACAGCGCGACCGCTTCGGCCGATGGGGCATCGTCGTCCATGGTGATGATGCGCGCATTGCGGATGATGATGTCAGCCTGGGTCATGCGGTCGTCTCACTTCACGTGTCTTGCAATGTAGTCCGTGGCTGCCTGCACGCCGCCTGCACCGTGCTCGATGCCGAGCGCCTTCAGCGCCGTCTCGACGGCGGCGATGGTGCCGAGATGGCCCCAGCCGTTGACATGGCCCATGTGCGCAATGCGGATGGCCTTGCCGGTGAGCGGGCCGATGCCGCGGCCGATGGTGACGCCGAGATTGCGCTCGCAATAGTCCATGATGGCGGGGCCTGCGCCCTCCGGGGTCAGCAGGCAGGTGACAGAGTTGGAGCGTTCCTTCGGTTCGACGACGGCAAACGCCATCTCGCCCTTCGAGCACCAGACTTCCGCGGCGGCGCGGGTGGCGCCACCCAGGATCTCGTGGCGGCGGAAGATGTTGCCGAGGCCCTCGGCGAGGATCAGGTCGAGAGCTTTCCTCAGTGCGAACACCATCTGCACCGGTGGCGTGCCGGCGTACCACATGTAATGTTCCTTGCCGTCCCTGAAGGTCCAGTCCCAGTAGCTGGTCTTGAG
>CAZYKZ010000364.1:0-2378 GCA_964648175.1 uncultured Anderseniella sp. | reverse complement strand
CCGCTGATGAGCTTGCCGCCTGCGCCGCCGCCAATGGCGCCGCCGATCACCTGTGCAATGATTGATTCCATGAAACTGGCCCTCTGAAGCTTGTTGTCGCACGGCCGGACAGGAATCTGTCCGCCGGGAACTCAGCCTAGCGGACTTCCATTTCAGGATGAAGACTGCTCTTTACGTAAGTGTACGAACCGGTAGCTCAGTATGCGCCGGCTTTGTTGGCAGGCGACAGCAGCGCAAACGGCGTCTTGATCAGGATGCGCAGGTCGAGCCAGATCGACCAGCGATCGATGTATTCGAGGTCGTACTTCACCCTGTTGGCGATCTTGTCATGGGTGTCCGTCTCGCCGCGCCAGCCGTTGATCTGGGCCCAGCCGGTAATGCCGGGCTTCACCTTGTGACGGGCGAAGTAGCCGTCCACCACTTGCTCGTAGAGCTCCGTTGCAGCCTTTGCCTGGGTGGCGTGCGGGCGCGGACCCACCAGCGACAGCTCGCCCTTGAGCACGTTGAACAGCTGCGGCAGCTCGTCGATGGAGGTCTTGCGGATGAACCGCCCGACGCGCGTTACCCGCGGGTCGTCTTTCGTCACCAGCTTGGCGGCGTTGGCATCGCTCATCTCGGTATACATGGAGCGGAACTTCCACACTTCGACCAGCTCGTTGTTGAAGCCATAGCGCTTCTGCTTGAACAGCACGGGGCCTTTCGATTCAAGCCGCACGGCGACGGCCGTTGCCAGCATGAGCGGAGACAGAACCACCAGCGCGCACAGGCCGACAACACGGTCCATTGCGGACTTGATGATGGCGGACCAGCCTGCCAGAGGCCGGTCAAATACTGACAGCATGGGCAGTTCGCCCAGATACTCGTAAGCCGTCGGCGCAAAGCGCAACTTTGACGACTGGCCGGAGATGCGGATGTCGACCGGCAGTTCCCACAGCCGGTTCAGCACCTGCAGCAGCCGTTCCTCGGCCGACAGCGGGATTGCAACAACAACGAGATCGATCCGGTTGAGCCGCGCGAATTCGGCCAGTTCGCCGATCCGGCCAAGCTTGCGGTGGGTGCGGATCGAGGCAGGCGAGCGCTCGTCGTCGCGGTCGTCGAACAGGCCGACGATCTCGATGTCGAGGTTTGGCGAGCGTTCGAGCAGCCCGATGGCCTCTTCGGCGGCCTTGCCACCGCCGACGATGGCGATCCGCTGGCGCAGCATGCCGCTGGCAACGCGCGGCGCAAGCCAGCTTGCGGTGGCGAAACGGGAAATGGAAAAGTGGATTGCGGGGATCAGCAGCCAGCCGGCCAGCCACGACACGGGCAGCTCGAAGACGAACGCGCGGATCATCAGAAAACCAATGAGACCGGCCAGGGCGCAGAAGCTGGCGGCGAGCAACGTGGAACGCAGCGGCTGCAACAGGGAGCGGATGTGATAGGCGCCAAGCCCACGCAAGGCGAGAAGCGTGGCGAACACCATCACCATCGACGCAAAGGTCATCATGGTGGCCAGTTGGGGGTCGAGCGAAATGGCCGACTGCATGAACAGGGCCGTGGTGCCGGCAAACAACACGATGAAGTCCGACACCTTGAGCACGCGCTGCACGATCTCGGGATCAAGAAAGCTGCGCGACAATGCTGGCGTGTAACCGGTTTCTGCGATGCTCATGAAAGCCCCCGACATCATTTGACCGGCTGTAATGTGGCGGGAGCGCCTTTCGTTGTGGTGAATCAGGGTGGTGAAAATTTGGTTGCCAAAGACCGCCGCTGACGGGCCGCCATGAGGTCACTGCAAAATCGCCCAATTCCGCATGCACATTAAGTGTATGGCAACCATAAACCCTGAAACTGATGGAAGCCTTGAAACTGCAAGGACGAACGACCAAGTGAGTAAAGTTGCGCTGCCAGTCTGCAAGGGAAGCTGGGTGACGCGGCCAGGAAATGAGGGATTTTCATGAAACTGCCAGCACTCGCTGCCTTCGCTGCAGCAATCGCCGTATTCAGCCTGCCAGCCGCTGCCGATGATCTTTCGCTTGAGCCGGAAGCAATTGCCGCACTGTTCCCCGGTCACTATGAGGCGCGGGTCGCGGGCGGATACCGCCTGCTGATCGCGGCGAAGGAAGACGGCTCCATGATGGGCCGCGCCTTCGGCAAGGAAGACAAGGGCGCCTGGAAGCTTGAAGACAACAAGTTGTGCGTGGCCTGGCGGTCATGGACGCGCGGCAAGTTCAAGTGCGGCTCCATCGTCCAGAATGGCGACTGGTATGTCGCGACGAACGCCGAAGACGGCGACACCATGCAGTTCCGTCCGGTGGACAAGCGTGTCGTGATGGCCGCCGAAGTGGGGCGCACTCGCGGCGCCCAGCGCTGACATCGCCCTTCAGCTGAAGAATTTC
>CAZYKZ010000363.1:0-2386 GCA_964648175.1 uncultured Anderseniella sp. | reverse complement strand
ACGATCAAAGTATTTCGCGAGACTGATTTTCCGCCGGAGGCATCTCACATGCGCCGGATTCAAGAGTTCGTCGAAGTCTTTCTCGGCGATCGCCTGAATACAAAGGAACGGGCAATAGCTGAGTTCGAGAGGCATGCAGCCGAGGTAAAGTCAGCGATCCCGGCCAGACAACTGTTAGTTTATGAGCTGGGCTCTGGCTGGGAGCCGCTTTGCACGTTTCTCAAAGTGCCCGTACCGGACCAAGACTTTCCGCACACAAATGCAACGAAGGCCTTCCAAGAACGAAATATTGAACTGAAAGCATAAGCGGCCCCAGCGAGTACGAAGGGCGTTGCTAGCAAATGTAGAGACCAGACTCGGGCATAAAGCGCAGCAAACCCAAAGTGTTGGTTCTCGACAGAATTAGACTTCTTGTGAAAGTTCGCCGGCGTCGTGAAGCTCAATAAAATTTCCATCAATCAGCGACTGAATTAGCCTCAGAACGTCGTGACGGACTGTGTCGCTATCCTGATCTGGAAATGCGGCCTGCACAATCTCCACCACTTCAGTCGATCGCATTGGAGTCTCCAAAAGTCTCCAGATTGCTGAAGCTAGCAAGTTCAGTCTGAAAATCGATGCGCTAGCAGGGCTTGCCAGAAAGCTGTTCCCGTCGGTCTCGCATTCAAACACGTAAGTTGCGCGACTAATCAGCTGATCGGATTCAAACGTGGCAGTGCGCCTACTAGCCCTTTCACTATGGATTGCCAGCTCTACAGGTTGCACTAACGGAGCGGGACGCTGCCAGCTTGAAAACGCAGAAATCAGGCAATCTGCAGCGTCGCTGGCAGACGAATAGCGCAATCTGTAGTGCTCGGCCCCGTCAACGAGCCAGCGGAGCACGTTAAGGATATTCATAGACGGCATTTGTCTTGAAAAATTCTGCCAGATCGCTGCCTGCAAGACGTCTGCAGTGCTAACCGGCTCCAGGCAAGCTGTGGCGTCTTCATCTCGATCGAGCAGTACAATCGCTCCAATCGGGCAATTCTGGCCCCGGCGCGCCAACAGATTGCCTTCAAGGTCGAGATACGCATAGCGATGGCTTGCCTTGCCCATATGACCCCGTATGAACTCGTTGTCTGAGGACGCGATATCGGTTGGGACAGGTATTCGAAGGCGCGGTGCCACGCCGGTAGAAACGCCCAGGATTTCGCTTCCATCGCCTATCGCGACCGGAATGATGTCATCTCCGAAAACACGTTGACCGCGCGCTGCCAGACATGCTGACAACACGCTCTTTCCGGCACGGTATTGGTTAGGTAGCAAGACGAGGCGTCCTGCAATCTCAACTCCGGCGCAGTGCAGGCATAACGTCTCAGGGTATTGCTCCAGGTAAGCCCAACTCAGCTCCACGACCAGCCAGCAGGCTACATCTACGGGGTGCTCAAGGTCTCTGTATTTCTCTGCCATCCATGGGGAAGTGACACGGTAGCCATGGTCGTGTCTGGAGATTGATATCGACTTGCCGGGACCGAAGTCAGCACCTGGCGAAAGGCGGTATGGCCAACTGACAAACACGGCGTCCAGACAATCTGTCAGCCCATCGCATCCCCGTAGTACGACTGCTGCCTCAACACCATCAAATCTAGCAACGGTCCAATCATCTATTGCTATCACGGCTCTACCCTTGGATGGCATTTCAGCAGCGTACACCCGGTACCAGAAAGACAAACTCCGCGCCGTCTCAATGATGACGCGGAGTTCGCTCTTTTCTCAACTACTGCTTGCTGATTGTGATCAGCAGTTTTTGCTGCTCAGCTTCCTGAAACAGGAGCGGCACCAAAATTGGCAACTGCTCCTCCGCCAGAGCTTGAGGATCCTGATGCACTAGATGGAGCAGACGCACTGGATGCGGCCGCGCTTGAACTCGACGATGACGAGCCTCCCGATCCACCGCTGTTGGAGCTGCCGCCGCCAGAGCCGCCAGAGCCGCCACCAGCACCACCTGCGCCACCGCCAGAACCGCCTCCACCGCCCCCGCCACCGGAACCGCCTCCGGATGCGTGTGCGGAACTTATCTGAAGCGCCATAGGTGTCAGATATGCTGCTGCCGTTGCCAGACCAAGCTTGGCCAAAGCTGCTCTGCGATCTATGCCTCCGTTGGGCACTCGCTTGTCTCCCATAACAAGTCCTCCTGTAGGGTCTGCGAATCGCCGTCAACAACATCATAGAGCAATGAAAAAACATTATCCGAACAAGGAATGTTTTTAGGAAATCTCAACCATTTAGGTGAGGCACAGATAGCGCAAATGACCGAACTTGGCACATCTCGGACTAACTGGGTTGCCCTGAAAGACGGCAGCTTTCGGGGGTACAGCAGACATTGCCGGCCAAAGTGAAAACCGGCCGC
>CAZYKZ010000362.1:0-2394 GCA_964648175.1 uncultured Anderseniella sp. | reverse complement strand
GTGATGCCCTTCGGTCCGGCGTTCATGTCGGTCTTTGCATAGACCACCAGCGTATCCGCATCGGGGCCATTGGTGATCCACATCTTGTTGCCGTTCAGCACGTAGCGGTCGTTGCGCTTGTCGGCGCGAAGCTTCATCGACACCACGTCCGACCCGGAACCCGGCTCCGACATGGCCAGCGAGCCGACGTGTTCGCCCGAGCACAGTTTCGGCAGGTACTTCGCCTTTTGCTCGTCATTGCCCCAGCGGTTGATCTGGTTGACGCACAGGTTGGAGTGCGCACCGTAGCTCAGGCCCACAGAAGCCGATGCGCGGCTCACTTCCTCCATCGCTACCGTGTGGGCGAGGTAACCCATGCCGGTGCCGCCGAAGTCCGGGTTGGCCGTGATGCCAAGCAGGCCGAGCTCGCCCATCTGCGTCCACAGATCGCGCGGCATGTCGTTGTTGCGGTCGATGTCCGCAGCCAGTGGCGCCAGCTTGTCCTGCGCCCACCGGGAAACCGTCTCCCGCAGCGCGTCGATCTCCTCGCCAAGGCCAAAGTTCATTCCGCTGCTGAACATAGGTCCTCCTTCCTCCCCGCGCCTGCAACGCGCAGTACCATGTCGGTGTAGATGCCCTCGATCTGCGACAGGTTGAGCCGGCCCTTTTGCCGGTACCAGGTGTTGACGCCCGCCAGCATTGCAATGATCGCCATTGCGCAAATGCGCGTGTCTTCAACCCGGAACACCCCGGTATGCACACCCTGATCCAGAATGGCCCGCACGATGCCCTCGTAGGTCTGGCGCAGCCTTTCCACCTTGCTGAAGTTCTCGGGCTCCAGGCTGCGCAGTTCCATGTAGGAGATGAACACCGCGTCCGAACGTCCGGCATGGTAGCGGATGTGAAACCGCACGAGCCGCTGGAGCGCAGCAACCGGCTCTTCGCCAGCAACAGCCTCGTTGTCCCAGGCCGCCAGCAGCCCGTCCATGTGCGACAGCATCAGGTCAGCCAGCAGGGCCTGCTTGTTGGGAAAGTGATTGTACAGAGCCGCCGCCTGAACGCCCACGGCAGCCGCGATCTCGCGCATGGACACGGCAGCAAAGCTCTTGGCCGCGAACAGCTTCAACGCCTGCTCGCGCACGCGTTCAGCCGTCTCGGCGCCAATGCTGCCTGCGATCCTGGCCATGGGCGGCCCTCAAAAAATTAAATGAACGTTCGTTCTTTTAATCTCTTCCGGCGGCGGTGTCAATGCAAGCCCGGCTCTGGCTCCAGTCAGGCGCCCAGCGGGTCCGGGCCATACTCGTTCGGCCCCACCGTGCCCGGCAGGATGCCAAGGTCGATGATGGCCCAGATCAGCCCGACGAACGGCACCAGCAGCAGCAGGCACCACCAGCCTGACTTGCCCCGGTCATGGCAGCGCTTGATGTGCAGCATGATGCCGGCGATCATCATCAGCACGCCGGTTATGAACGCGATCAGGCCGTCATTGCCGAACAGGATTGTCGAGATCAGTGAAACAAGAAACAGTAGCCCCACGCCGATCCACCATTGCTGGCGGGCGATGCGGCCCTCGGCAGAGGTGAAGAGATACTTGAAATCGACATTGTTCATGGATGGCCTCGCTGTTATCCGTTTCTCGACAATGCTGCCGCACATGCTGTCACTTCCGCTTGCCCGGCACAACAGCACCTGACTGAAAGTTTGCACGCATGCCCCACCACCAGCTTGACTCCACCACCAGCCTGCTCAACCGGCTGATTGCCTTTCCGACGATCTCGACGGACAGCAACATCGACCTGATCCAGTTTGCCGCCGACCGGCTGGACTCCCTTGGTGCGGAAGTGCACGTCAGCCTCGATGGCACGGGGCACAAGGCCAACATGTTCGCCACCCTGGGTCCGAAGCGCGACGGCGGCATCGTGCTGTCCGGCCACTCGGACGTGGTGCCGGTGGAGAACCAGGACTGGACGTCCGACCCGTTCATCATGGCAGAGCGCGACGGCAGGTTGTTCGGACGCGGCACCTGCGACATGAAGGGATTCATCGCCGCAAGCCTCGCCATGGCGGAGGACTATGCCGCCCTCGACCTGGCAAGGCCGGTGCACTTCTGCTTCACCCATGATGAAGAGACCGGCTGCCTCGGCGCGCGGGCGCTGATGGAAGAGCTCAAGCACATCGGCATGAAGCCGTCCGCCTGCATCATCGGCGAACCCACGCTCATGCGCATCATCGAGGGCCACAAGGGCTGCTATGAATACACCACCGAGTTTTCAGGCCTTGCCGGCCACGGGTCGGTGCCGGATGCCGGCGTCAGCGCGGTGGAATATGCCGTGCGTTACGTCTCGCGGCTGATGTCGCTCAGGCCCGAACTGGTCAAGCGCTGCCCGGAAGGCTCGCCCTTCGAGCCGCCTTACA
>CAZYKZ010000361.1:0-2394 GCA_964648175.1 uncultured Anderseniella sp. | reverse complement strand
CGTAGCTGATGCGGTTGGAATAGCTGATGGCGCGGTTGCCGGGCATGGTCCAGGGGGTCGTGGTCCAGATCACGACGCAGGCGTCTTTGACTGCCTCCGGACCAGCCACCACCGGGAACTTCACCCACACGGTGTCCGACTGGTAGTCGTGATACTCGACCTCAGCCTCGGCCAGCGCGGTGCGCTCCACCACCGACCACATGACCGGCTTGGAGCCGCGATAGAGCTGGCCCGACATGGCAAATTTCATCAGCTCTTCGGCGATGCGGGCTTCGGCGTCGAAGCTCATGGTCAGGTACGGCGTCTTGAAGTCGCCGACCACGCCAAGGCGCTTGAACTCTTCGGTCTGCACGCCGATCCAGTGATTGGCGAACTGGCGGCATTCCTCGCGGAACTCGTTGACCGGCACCTCGTCCTTGTCCTTGCCCTTGGCGCGGTACTGTTCCTCGATCTTCCATTCGATCGGCAGGCCGTGGCAGTCCCAGCCCGGCACGTAATTCGAGTCATACCCGCGCATCTGGAACGAGCGGGTGATCAGGTCCTTGAGGATCTTGTTGAGCGCGTGGCCGATGTGGATGTTGCCGTTGGCGTAAGGCGGGCCGTCGTGCAGCACGTACTTGGGCCGGCCCTTCGACTGGTCGCGCAGCGTCCTGTAGAGGTCCATCTCTTCCCAGCGCGCAAGTATCTCCGGCTCCTTCTGGGGAAGGCCGGCGCGCATGGGAAAATCGGTCTTGGGCAGGAACAGCGTGGAGGAATAGTCGCGTTCCGTCTTGGTATCGCTCATCGGATCAAATCATCGGCTCATTGAAGGATGGAGCGCCTTCTAACAGCGTTTGCGCGGCGATGGAAGCATGGCTTGGTGACAAGGGCGCATAAGCTGCTAATCTGCCGCGCGAAACCTCATTTCAGGAAGGCAACAGATGAGCGATTTGCAGACAGTTCCCGCCCGCCGTGGCAAGGCAGTGCGGGTGAAGAAGGGCCAGTCCATCAAGATCATCAACACCCACGGCACCCAGGTCGTCGACTTCTGGGCGTTCGTGGACGGACACCTGACCGAGTATACCGGCATGGACCAATCCCGCGCCACCTGGACGCGGCTGTTTCCGAAGACCGGCGATGCGCTTTATTCCAACCGGCGCCGCCCGCTGATGACGCTGGTCGAAGACACTTCGCCCGGCCGGCATGACACGCTGATGGCGCCGTGCGACAACGAGCGCTACGGCCTGTTGGGCTGCACCGAGTATCACGACAACTGCAAGGACAACATGCACGGCGCGCTGGCGGAACTGGGCCTCTACGTGCCGTATACGCCGGCCTCCATCAACCTGTTCATGAACATTCCATGGCAGGAGGACGGCACGCTGTCGTTCGATCCGGCCCTGTCGAAGAAGGGCGACTATGTGGTGCTGCGCGCGGAGCTGGACGTGATCGCCGTCATGTCGTGCTGCCCGCAGGACATTCTCGCCATCAACTCGCAAAAGCCGGTGGAGGCGCATTTCCAGGTGCTGAACCAGTAACGGGAGCAAGCCAGATGAGCGGCGGACTTGCGGAACACGTCTACCAGAAGACAATCCAGTTGTTCGGGTCGAGCCCGGAACCAGCCTTCGAGGACCCATCGCGGCTCACAAAGGACTGGGGCCAGGCCTGGGGCGTGGACAATGACGTGGGCCGCATCCGCTCGATCCTGGTGCATCGGCCGGGGCCTGAACTGGACATGGTGGACCCGGCCAAACGCATCGAGGAAATCGGCTCCTATGGCGACCTCGAAAAGGGCTGGTACTGGCAGTCTGACACGGTGCCGGACATGGACAAGCTGCGCGCCCAGCACGACAGCATGGTCGAGGTGTTCAGGCGCGAGGGGATCGAGGTGCACTATCTCGACGGTCAGGGCCAGACCGACGGCATGCTCAAGGCCGTCTATACCCGCGACTCGGCGCTGATGGTCAAAGGTGGCGCCATCGTCTGCCGCATGGCGCCGCGCATACGTCAGGGCGAGGAAATGGTTGTAACCCGCACGCTCGCCAAGCTGGGCGTGCCTATCCTGCGCACCATCCATTCAACCGGCATGCTGGAGGGCGGCTCGTTCGCCTGGATCAACCCGAAGACCGCGGTGGTGGGCCGCTCGATCCGCATCAACAACGAGGCCATCGAGCAGCTTGACGACGTGCTGAAGCGGCAGGGCGTGGAACTGCTGGTGGTGGACCTGAACGGCTACACCATCCACATCGACGGCTCCTTCGTGATGGTGGACAAGGATCTTGCCCTGGTGGACGCCACGCAGCTTCCCTACTGGTTCCTCGAGAAGCTCCGGGAACTGGGCGTGGATACGGTGGAAATCACGCCGCAGGACAATCCGTGGATCATCAATGGCCTCGCCATCGCGCCGGGCCGCTA
>CAZYKZ010000360.1:0-2398 GCA_964648175.1 uncultured Anderseniella sp. | reverse complement strand
TTCATCTACACCGCCGGCCAGGTGGCCTGGGGGCCGGACGGCAACGTGGTCGCGGTGGGCGACGTGCGCGCCCAGACGAAGCAGACGCTGGCCAACGTGCTGGCGGTGCTGGCCGAGGGCGGCGCCACGCCGGACGACGTGGTGAAGTGCAACGTCTACCTGGCCGACATGCGCCACTTCGACATCATGAACGAGGAGTTCGCCAAGGTGTTCGCAAAGGACCCGCCGGCGCGCACCACGGTGCAGGCGAAGCTGGCCGAGGCCGAGATGCTGGTCGAGATCGAGGCCATCGCCTATATCGGCCCGCGCTGAACGCCGCTCGCCCCCGGCCGACCAGCAGTCCGGCGTAACCTCTCCCAACTGTCAGTCACCGAAATCATCACTCCCCAGGCCCCTTACCCCTCAGCGCGTCCTCGATCGCCTCGCGGATAAGCCGCTGATAGGGAATATTGCGCTGCCTGGCGCGTAGCTTGACCGCCTTCAACAAGCCCTCCGGCATGCGAAGATTGACCTGTTTGGTCTTCTTCTCCAGTTCAAACCGCATCGGCTTGAAGCCACTGAAATCATACTCGGACAGGTCGGCCTCATCCACAAAGCGTTCCGCCTCCTCATCCGACTGGAACACCGGAAACGGCTTTCCAGACTTTCCTTCAGCGCCGCTCATATTGTTCAATCTCCTTTGCATGCATGTACCGCGCACTGATGGGCCTCAGCAAATGCTCATCAGCCCGCTGCCGGAAGGTGAATACAACAAATAAGTATCGCCCTTCGCCGTTCTTGCCGACAGCATTGAAGCGAGTTTCTGACGGATGCGAGTTCCGATCCGGAAACACCGCAGGCTCGTTCAGGAGCGTATGTTCAATCTCCGCTTTAGAGACACCATGCTTTGCGCACTTCGGCCAGTTGCCGTCGTCCCACTCGAAACCTGAGAACTGCATTCAGCACATGCCCCATTTGCCATGAAAATGTATATACAAACGCCTATTACTTCAAGTCCTCAATCCAGACACAAGCGATTCCCTCCACGCCTCCCCTGACTCCCCCCGATTCCCCCTCGATCACCCCACTCCCACAACCCCAACTTGCAACCCCCTCCCCGGCCCCACGCCCTGCTCACACCCGTTAACCTTTCGTTAACCAAAAAATATGGGGCCTGTCAGACCCCTCACCCCCAACATCTGGTGGTTTTAACCAGGTTGTAACGACCATGACGGGCGTGTGACGGGACGTTCTCCACGCTATCCCCAGCCCTAAGCCCGCAGAATTCTTGAGGTTCGCCGCCGAATCGTGGCCTTCTCAGGTTGTCCACAGGGTCTGTCAAGGCTGTGGACACAATATCTAGTGGTAGGGTTTCGTTAACACACTAGGTATTGACGCGCGGGGCGCGACGGCACTACAGTCAGCATCAAGGGTAAGGGGCAAGGGACGGCCCTGAGTAACGGCCTTCCCGGCGGCGAAACGAAAAGCCGAACTCCAACAATAACCAGCGGGCAGCGCGGCAAAACCGTTCTGTCCGGACAGGGAAGTCATGTCTGTTCGTGCCGGGCGCACCCGAAGGTGCCGGGCAGGAGGCAGGGCTTGGTCTGTCCATGTGCGTGTGGGCGCGGGCGTTTGAGGACAAGGGCTGCCGGTCGCGGCGGCGGAGAAACAAAAACAGACTGATGAAGGGCCGGGTCCGGCGGGGCCGTCCTTCGGAAAAAGGGGACTAAAATGCGGGTAGAACGCCAATTCACCACAGCGGGCAAAGGGCCATATGACGGCATCGAGTTCCGCAACGCCACCAGCGAGATCCGGAATCCGGATGGCTCGATCGTGTTCCAGCTGAAGGACATCGAAGTCCCGGCGGCGTGGAGCCAGGTCGCCTCCGATATCCTGGCGCAGAAGTATTTCCGCAAGGCCGGCGTGCCGGCGCGGCTGAAGAAGGTCGAGGAGACCTCCGTCCCGTCGTGGCTGTGGCGTTCGGTGGAAGACACCGAGGCGCTGGCCGCGCTGCCCGAGGCCGAGCGTTATTCCTCCGAAATGTCCGCCAAGCAGGTGTTCAACCGTCTCGCCGGCACCTGGACCTACTGGGGCTGGAAGGGCGGCTACTTCGCCTCCGAGGAAGACGCGCTCGCGTTCTATGAAGAACTCGTCCACATGCTGGCCACCCAGCGCTGCGCGCCCAACTCCCCGCAGTGGTTCAACACCGGCCTGCACTGGGCCTATGGCATCGACGGCCCCGGCCAGGGCCACTACTACGTGGACTTCGAGACCGGCAAGCTGACCAAGTCCCAGTCGGCCTACGAGCATCCGCAGCCGCACGCCTGCTTCATCCAGTCGATCTCCGATGACCTGGTCAACGAAGGCGGCATCATGGACCTGTGGGTGCGTGAGGCGCGGCTGTTCAAGTACGGTTCCG
>CAZYKZ010000359.1:0-2404 GCA_964648175.1 uncultured Anderseniella sp. | reverse complement strand
ACCGACTGTTCCACGATGATGGCGTAGATGACCAGGATGGCAGACGGCGGGATCAGCGAGGCAAGCGTGCCTCCGGCCGCAACGACGCCTGCCGCAAGCTTCTTGTCGTAGCCGTTCTTCAGCATGTCCGGAATGGCGACGCGGCTGAATACGGCAGCCGTTGCCGTCGAGGCGCCGGACACGGCCGCAAAGCCGGCAGTTGCCAGCACCGTTGCCACGGCAAGGCCGCCGGGCACCCAGCCCATCCAGCGGCGCGCGGCCTCGAACAGGCGCTTGGTGAGCCCGGCATAGAAAGCGAGGAAGCCGATCAGGATGAACAGCGGCAGCACCGACAGCGGATATGTGACGGTTTTCGAATGCGGAATGGTGCCGGCGATGGAGGCTGCCACGTGCCAGCCCTTGAGTTCGAGGAGGCCGAGAAAGCCGGTGATGGAGGCGGCAACGAAAACGCGTACGCCGAGCAGCACCATGATGATGAGCAGCACGACGCCGGCGATGCCCGTGGTGAAGGGGTCGAGTCCGAGGTACATGGGCTAGCGCGCTCCCTCGATCTCTTCCTCGGCCTGTTGCTCGACCGATTTCATGACAGGAACGGCGACGGGCGTGAGGTCCGGGTTACCAGCCAGCCGCAGGTAGCCGATCATCTGGATGATCAGCCGCACCAGCAGGACAGACAGCATGACCGGCACCACCAGCTTGGCGGGCCAGGTCGGCAGTTCGATGTCGATGGTGGAGTCGCCGAAGCTCCAGGCGCGGTAGAAGTAGGTCCAGGAATAGGGGATCAGGATGGCCGTGATGATGAAGGCCACGGCTGCGCCGATGAACTCGGCGATCCACAGGGCGCGGCCCTTCAGGTGACCGACCAGCAGCTCCATGCGCACGTGGCCGCCCTCGCGCATGACGTAGGAGATCGAGAACATCGCGAAGGCGATCATGCCTACCTCGACGATGTCGATGTATCCGTAGATCGGGTTGCGGAACAGCGTGCGCAGGATGATCTGCAGCATGCCCATCAGCATGAGGCCGAAGATCATCAGCCCGGAAATGAAGTTCAGGAAATCTTCCAGCGGCGACCATATCCGGTCAGCCAGCGAAAGCAGACGGCCAAGACCGTCGCCAGATGCAGTATCAGCCACCCTGCCATACCCCGCTTGTCCGCATCACGATGGGAGTTCCGGGCCACCCTGCGCACAAGGCAAGGCGGCCCGGATAGTTCTGAGGTGTTGATCCGGCTTACTCGTACTTCTTGCCGGCAGTGGTGTAGATCAGCTCGACAAGGCCGCGGGCATCGAACTTGCCCTCGTTTTCCTTGATCCACTCGTCGATCACCGGCTTGCCGGCCATCTTGCGGAACTCGTCCAGCTGCTCATCGGTGTAGACAACTTCCTTCAGCTTTTCCTTGAGCATCGGGATGTTCTTCTTGTCGATGTCGATATAAGCCTGGATCTGGGCCTGAGCGGCTTCGTCACGCACGTCCATCAGCAGCTTCTTGTACTGATCGGGCAGAGCGTCATAGGCCGACTGCGAGAACAGCAGCGGGCAGTCGGAGGTGCCCGGCGACAGGTTGGCGGTAAACCAGTCGGACACTTCGTGGATCTTGTAGGCCACGTGGCTGTAGGTGAACGGGAACGAAGCCGCGTCCATGGTGCCCTGCTGCATGCCGGTATACACCTCGGTTGCGGTGGAGCTGGTGGGCGTGGCCCCAAGCACGGCCATGGCCTTGCCGAGACCGCCGCCTGCACGCACGGCCTTGCCCTTCCAGTCCGCAAGCTTCATCGGCGGCTCACCCTTGCCGAGGAATTCGTACTGCGGCAGGTAGGACGACATGTAGAGCATGGCGTTCCACTGGGCGTGTTCCTTGACGATGTCCGGGTGCTGGTAAAGCGCATCGCGGATCTTGCGGTTGGCTTCCCAGTCGCCCATCGGCAGGAACGGCATGGTGGTGACCATCAGCGCCGGGTTCTTCTGCGGATGGTAGAAGTTGCAGGTCATGGCAGCTTCGAACGCGCCGACGGACAGGCCGTCGAGGTTCTCGCGAGACTTGGACAGCGCCTCGCCATAGTGCAGCGTCATGGTGAACTTGCCGTCGGTCTTGGCGCTGACCAGTTCAGCCAGCTTCTCGAAGCCAGCGGTGAAGGCGCGCTTGTTGCCCCACAGCGAGACGTTCCACTTCACTTCCGGGCCTTCGACTTCGGCGGCCTGGGCAATGGCGAAGGTGGACGTCGTGGCGAAGGCTACGAGTGCAGTCGTTGCAAGCAGTTTCTTGAGTGTCATTGTCGGTGGTTAACTCCCTGTTGTGATACGCCCCGGTTGCCCCCGGGCCTGGCTCCTCGTGCCATGTCGTTCTGGCACCATGGCGCGCATGATGCTGTCTAAGCGGGGTGAACGCAACCGCTTAGAGTTT
>CAZYKZ010000358.1:0-2415 GCA_964648175.1 uncultured Anderseniella sp. | reverse complement strand
TGATGGGCCTGACGCCGGCCAACTACGCGAAGCTTGCGCCGGCCCAGCCCGGCGCACCGGATGCCATCGGCGCCAACTGCGGTACGGGTGCAGCTGAGCTTGTCGCCGCCGTTCTCGGCATGACCGAGGCTGACCCACAAGCAGTCGTCGTTGCCAAAGGCAATTGCGGCATCCCGGCCTGGGTCGACGGCCATATCCATTATGACGGTACGCCGGAACTGATGGCCGACTATGCGCGCCTCGCGCTGGACTCTGGTGCGAAGATCATCGGCGGCTGTTGCGGCACCACCTACGAGCATGTCCGCGCAATGCGCGACTCGCTCGACAGCTACGAGAAGGGCGAGCGCCCGGACGTGGATACGGTCGAGGCCCGGCTGGGCAAGGTGTCGGCACTGGCGCACGGCACCGATACGGCCGCCGAAGGTGCAGCCCGCCGCGGCCGTGAGGGCAGGGGCCGCAGGAGGGGCTAGACCAGCCCCTCAAGCCGCTCCAGTACCGTGTCGACCTCGTCTGCCGTGTTGTAGTGGGCAAGGCCGATGCGCAGCACGCCGCCCTTGTCCATCAGCTCCATGCGGTTGATGGGCTCCAGCGCGTAGTTGTGGCCCGACCACAGGAAGATGTTGTCGTCAGCGAAAGCCTGCGCCAGGTCGGCCGGGTTCTTGCCGTCGACCGTTATCGAAACCGTGGGAACGCGCCGGTGCATGGCGTTTGCCGAGGTGATGCCGCGCACCTTCACGCCCTTGATCGAGGTGAGACCGCCGATCAGCTGGCGGGTCAGCGCCGTCTCATGTTCCTGCAGCGCAGTCATGCCGCTGACGATGCGCATGCGCGATACCTGAACGCCCTGGTTCTGGTCACTGCCATGGGACGCGATGTATTCGATGGCGCCAAGCGTGGCCGCCAGTGTCTCGCGCGCCGCGGTGCCGCTTTCGAAGGCGCCGGGAGGGCCGTATTCCAGCGCCGGGCGCACGTTGTAGGAGTAGAGCGTTTCGAGCAGTGCGCGCCGGCCATACATCACGCCCTGGTGCGGCCCGAACCACTTGTAGGCCGACGAGACGAGGAAATCGCAGCCGATTGCCTGAACGTCGATGGGGATGTGGGGGGCCGATTGCACGGCATCCACGAAGGTCACAGCCCCGGCGGCACGCGCCTTGCGGCAGATGGCGGCGACGTCGTTTATGGTGCCGGTGCAGTTGGAAGCATGGCCCAGCGCAACGATCTTCGTACGTTCGCTCAGAACCTTGTCCAGCGCATCGTCGGCGAACTCGAACGTGTCCGGATCGAAGTCGAGCCACTTGACCGTTGCCCCGGTGTCGGAGGCGACATGCAGCCAGGGCGCCACGTTGGCGTCGTGGTCCATGCGCGAAAGGACGATCTCGTCGTCTTTCGAAATCTTCAGTGATTTCTGCAGGTTGCGCGACATGGCCAGCGTCATGGTGGTCATGTTCGCGCCAAACATGATCTCTGACGGTGAGGGTGCGTTGTAGAACTGGGCTGCGGCAATGCGGGTCTGGTCAACCAGCTCCTGGGCCAGCCGGGAGGTGATGAAGGCGCCGCCGAGGTTGGCGTTCTGACTGATCATCGCCTTGGTTGCGCGATCGATCACATGCTGCGGCACCTGCGTGCCGGCCGGGTTGTCGAGGTAGATCCGCGCCTTGCCATCGTCCTTGATGGCCAGCGAGGGAAACTGGGCGCGCACTGCCTCTACGGAAAAGCCGCTCATGTCGGGGGGTTGCCTCCAGATTGATCGCTGCCTTTATACATGCGGCATGCTGAATTTGTTTCATCCGTCATTACACGCGCCCTGTTGCATGGGCAATAGGCCGTAATGCCATGATTGGGGGATACAATCCCGCCTCAGTCGCATTCAGGCATGTTGATGTCGCTAAGAATACGTTGCCGGAAGTGTGAAACGCGGTAAAAGGCTGCGAAGAATTTCAACCGGCCCGCGCCTTCTACGGAGTAAGCGGATGAGCGACGACGATCTCGATCTCAGGTCCCTGGATGACGATGAACTTGTGCAGCAGATGCACGACGACCTCTATGACGGTCTCAAGGAAGAGATCGAGGAAGGCGTCAACATCCTGCTCGAGCGCGGCTGGACCCCGTACAAGATCCTGACCGAAGGCCTCGTCGAAGGCATGCGCATCGTCGGCATCGACTTCCGCGATGGCATCCTGTTCGTGCCGGAAGTGCTGCTGGCCGCCAACGCGATGAAGGCCGGCATGGCCATCCTCAAGCCGCTGCTGGCTGAAACCGGTGCTCCGCGCGTCGGCAAGATGGTGATCGGCACCGTCAAGGGCGACATTCATGACATCGGCAAGAACCTCGTCGCCATGATGATGGAAGGCGCAGGCTTCGAAGTCATCAACATCGGCATCAACAACCCGGTCGAGAACTATCTCGCTGCGATCG
>CAZYKZ010000357.1:0-2421 GCA_964648175.1 uncultured Anderseniella sp. | reverse complement strand
ATGGCCGGCAGCGAGGACTGGACGTCATTCGCCCGCGCCGGCGGCATTGTCGGCGTGATCGCAGGCCTGATGATCATGGTCACCCGCGATCACTGGCCCGAGCGCAACCTCACGCTGCGCGAAGCCTTTGTCATTACCTCGCTGAGCTGGCTTGCCGTGCCGCTGGCTGGCTGCCTGCCGTTCTACTTCATGGCCGACAGGCTCGACTTCGTGGATGCCTGGTTCGAGGCCGTGTCCGGCATGACCACCACCGGCGCCACCGTCTTGTCCAATCTGCAGCATGAGCCGCCCGGCGTATTGCTGTGGCGGTCATTGCTGCAATGGATCGGCGGCGTCGGCATCATCCTGATGGCCATGATCGTGCTGCCGTTCCTGCGGGTCGGCGGCATGCAGATCTTCCGGACTGAAAGCTCCGACCGGTCGGAAAAGGTCATGGGACGCGAGACCGCCATCATTCCCCAGATCGCCATCGCCTTCATCCTGCTGACCGTCATTCTGATGGCCGCCTATGCGCTCGCCGGCATGACCATGTTCGACGCCGTGAACCATGCCCTGACCACCATATCGACGGGAGGCTTCTCCACACACGACGCCTCGCTCGGCCACTATGAGCAGCATGCCGTGCACTGGGTCGCTGCCGCAGGCATGTTTTGCGGTTCGCTCCCCATCATCCTGTTCATCAAGTCCTGGCAGCACAACAGTCTCGACATCCTGCGCGACGTGCAGGTGCGCGGCTTCATCAAGATCTGCGCAACGGCCATCATCTCCGTTACCGCCTACCTCGCACTGACGGACCAGTACGACTGGGCCAGCGCCTTGCGCATCGCCACTGTCAACGTCCTGTCGATCATCTCCACCACCGGCTATGCCCTGGGCGACTTCACCACATGGGGCCCCGGCGCAACCGGTATCTTCCTGATCCTGATGTTCCTCGGCGGCTGCACCGGGTCCACGGCGGGTGCGATCAAGACCTATCGGCTCCAGGCGATGGTGCTGATCACGCGGCGCTACATTGATCAGCTGTTCTCGCCAAACCGCGTGATCCTGATGCAGTACGGCAACCGCCAGCTGGACGAAACCATCGTGCTGTCGATCCTTGCATTCCTGACCGCGTTCGCAGGTTCCGTCATCGGCGTCACCCTTGCCCTCACCCTGTTCGGCCTCGACGTGCTGACGGCGTTCTCGGGCGCGGTAACGGCAATCACCAATGTTGGCCCCGGCCTCGGCCCCATCATCGGACCGTCCGGCAATTTTGCCCCGCTGCCCGAGCCAGCGAAGGTTGTGCTGATCGTCGCCATGATTCTCGGTCGACTGGAATTCTTCGCCCTGCTGGTGCTGCTGTCGCCCCGCTTCTGGCGCTGAGGCGCGACTGTTTGACAGCGGCAACCCGCCGCCCTAGCGTCTCGCCGATCACTCTAGTGGAGGCGAGGTCATGTCAGCCAGCAGCGCGCTTCAGGTCCGCAAGCTTACAGGCTATATCGGTGCAGAAGTTTCCGGCGTGGACCTCCGTACTCCGCCGGATGAGCCTTTGTCCGGCACCTTGCGAAACCTGCTCGGCGAGCACCAGGTGCTGTTCTTCCGCGATCAGCACCTCGACATAGCCCAGCAGAAGGCGCTCACCGTCGCATTCGGGCCACTGCTGCAACTGCCCTATGTCAAGCCGATGGACGCCGAGCCCGACGTCATCCGGGTCTACAAGGGAGCCGAAGAAAGAGGCGGCGTATTCGGCGGTGACTGGCATTCAGATTTCAGCTTTCTGGAAAGACCGCCATCCGGCTCCGTCCTGTGCGCCCACACATTGCCGCCCCATGGCGGTGACACCATCTGGGCCAGTCAGGCAGCCGCCTGGGATCACCTGCCCGAACCCCTGCAACAGCTGCTGCTGGGCCGGGATGCCATTCACGTCGGCAAGCCCTACGGCATAAAGTGGGCGCCGCCCAAGAAGGCGCAATCGGGCGCGGGCGTGCAGATGTCGCGCGGAGACCCGACCGCCGACGAGGAGCGGCGTCATCCGGCGGTCCTTGAAAATCCGGTCACCGGACGGCGGATGCTGTTCCTGAACCCGACCTATGTGACCCGGTTCGACGGCCTGACGGAGGCCGAAAGTGCGCCCCTGCTCGACCAGATCCAGCGTCACATCACGCGGCCCGAGTTCTGCGTGCGGTTTACCTGGACGCCGGGCACCGTCGCCATCTGGGACAATATCGCCACGCAGCACTATGCCGTGAACGATTACCATGGCTTCGAGCGGCTGATGTACCGCACCACCTTCTCCGGTCCGAGCCCGCGCGAACTGGCGGCGCACCCGGCCGGAAATCAGCCCGGACTTGCAGCCGAATAAGTCTGGCAATCAAGGCAGTTTGGCCCTATTCAGCGGCTCCGTTTACACCGACTGCCGGAGCCTGATTGCCTGATGAATAC
>CAZYKZ010000356.1:0-2446 GCA_964648175.1 uncultured Anderseniella sp. | reverse complement strand
GATGCCGGCATGGGCGTCCACCACGCAATAGCCCTTGTCCTTGCGCCCCATGTGCGCCAGCGCACGCGCCAGCACCGCATGCTTCAGCACGTCGGCATGGTTTCCGGCATGATAGGCGTGGCGGTAGTTCATTGCAGGTATCGGCCTCTCTTCGTCGGTGCGCCGCAGCGGGCATGATTAGCGGTTTTCCATCCCGGATTGCGACAAGAAAAGCCGCCCCACAATTTGGCCACAATCCTGCCGAAAGCCTGACACTAGGGCGCGTTTAAAGTGCGCTCCGACAGTCCGATTCATCGAAGAGGGAAAGAACAAGATGATCAAGCGCGTCCTCTATGCCACCGCTATTCTGGGTGTCGCCGCCGGCTTTGCCGTCGCAGGCGCGCCGAATTCGCACGCCGCTGATCGTGGCCCCGCCGAGGTGACGGTCCACAAGAACTTCAACGCCGCCATCGACGTGCCGGCCGAAGACAAGTTCATCCCCGGCCCGGATCCGGTCGAAGGCGTGGGTGAAGGCGCCTACTTCACCGTCCTCGGCGTGATCGAAGGCGGCCGCGAGGTTGTCGACGGTATCGGCGAGAGCGGCGGCAAGGTCGCTGACGACGCCCAGGCCTATGGCCCGCCCGGCATCGTGTCCGGCACCGTCAAGGGCGCTGCCCGCATCGGCGAAGGCGCCGTCATGGGCGCCGGCACCATCGGCTACGGCGCACTCAAGGGCGCCGGCTGCGTCGTGACCTTCGGCGCAACCTGCTAACGCCATTACCGGCAAACTGCCGCCAACAAAATGGCCCCGGCCGCATGCGCTGCCGGGGCTTTTTCATATCACCTTACTTGATCGTCAAGGCCGCACGGCCCAACACCGCATAGCTGCCGCGCGCCGGAACCATGTATTTGAGCTCCCATGAACCGGTTTCCTGCGGCGCCGGAATTGAAGCGGGGCCGGTAGCGGGAACCGCCACATACCCGCCGCCATAATCCGGGTCAGGGGTACCGGCCCTCGCGATATAGAGATAGTCCCCAGCAGTGCGCGGAGCATTAGGCAACTCGACACTCAACACCTGCCCTGCTGACGCCTCCATGGGCGCGATTGTAACCTGAGGCGCAGGCGAAATTGTCAGGTCGCGCTTTGCCACCAGCTTGCCTGCTGCGACGTATCGCAACTCGAATGCGCCTGCTTCAAGCGGCACGCGAAGCGTTGCCGGAGAATTGCCGGCGCCTTCCCGCGATCCCTCGCCGATTGCGGTGGGCGGCGCTTCTGGCTTGACGATTGTGATAAACGCATCGCTTCCGCCCGGCCCCTCAAAGGTCACGTCGATCGCCGACCCGCCCACCGCCGTCGCGGGGGCGTCCAGCTTCGGGCCACCTTCGCCTCTCACTTCGACGGTCTTGGCCAACAAGACTGCACTGGACGCGGTGACATACCTTACTTCGTAGGTCCCCCATGCTTTGGGCACCGGAAACGTGACCGGGTTGCCCGCCGACGTATAGGCATAGGAGCCCCCGAGCCACGTGCTGCCCGGGCTGCCAACTGGCGCCAGGCCAATCCAGTCGCCGTTACCATTCGGCCCCTTGAATGTCACCGACATGGAACCTCCAGCCTCCGCAACGGCCTCGAACTCCAGCGCCACAGCGCTTCCAGCCGCGGTGGGAGCAGCAGATGCAGCTGCCGACTGGCATTTCGCTGCAAGGCTTTCCAGCGCTTTTGACGAGCCGCGTAAGGCGAATGAAGTCTCGACCTGCATCGCGCCCGCCGCGAAGCTGAGCGTCAACCGGCTGCCGGACTTGAGTGCGGCAATCGCCGCTTCAGGCACGGCGATCATGCCGGTCGCGGCATCGGCCGTGGTAGCGAACACGGACTTGTCCACCAGCAGGGCCACCGGACTTTGCCCCCCTGAACCGGAACCGATTGTGACACCCGGCAGGACAAGCGAATAAGCCCCTCCCTGGCAGGTCATGCTGGCGCCTGCCAGCTTGGCACCGGCGACGGAGGCCGGAATGCTGATGCTGCCGTCATCTCCGGCAGACCAGCCCTGGGCAACTGCAGGCGCACTCATGCCCGCGAGCAGAACCAGAGAAAGCAGTTTCTTCATTACGCGTTTTTCTCCCGCGCTGCTGCCCGGCGCGCCCGCCTTCCGGAACGCCCGCCTAGCCGCAACAAGTACAAGAGACTTTCATCCTCACTCGCGCATCCGGCAAGTGAGAAACGTCACCTTCCGGAAGGAAACAGCTTATCAGCCCCACCCGCTTCGACCGCGAACAAACAAGAGGCGAGGAGGAGCGAAGCTCCAACCGGGACTCAATCAAGAGGCGAGGAGGAGACACACCCGAAGAGACAGTCGAGTTCTACGCTGAAAAATATGACTTCGTGTCTCGCGAAGACTCCCTTGCCTATCGCTGACACCCCCACCTCTCCAATCCGTAACCTGCACCCTGCCGCATTCTGTGCTAC
>CAZYKZ010000355.1:0-2463 GCA_964648175.1 uncultured Anderseniella sp. | reverse complement strand
ATCGGCGACCTGATCCAGAAGACCGAGGGCGAGATGCTTCGCACCCCGAACTTCGGCCGCAAGTCGCTGAACGAAATCAAGGAAGTGCTGGCCCAGATGGGTCTGCACCTCGGCATGGAAATCGAGAACTGGCCGCCTGAGAACATCGAGGAACTGGCCAAGAAGTTCGAAACCCACTACTGAGTTCAACTGCCGGGACGGCCGGGAGGCTGCCCCTCAAGGGTGTTTCAAGGAGAAGGCCAATGCGCCACGCAAAGAGCGGAAGAAAGCTGAACCGCACTGCCTCGCATCGCAAGGCAATGTTCGCCAACATGGCGGCAGCACTGATCAAGCACGAGCAGATCGTAACCACGCTGCCGAAGGCAAAGGACCTGCGTCCGATCGCCGAGAAGCTCATCACGCTCGCCAAGCGCGGTGACCTGCATGCCCGCCGCCAGGCAATGTCTCGCATCCGCGACGAAGCCCAGGTGAAGAAGCTGTTCGACGTGCTCGGCGCCCGCTACAAGGAACGCAACGGCGGCTACACCCGCGTGCTCAAGGCGGGCTTCCGCTATGGCGACTCTGCGCCGATGGCCGTGATCGAACTCGTCGACCGCGATCCTTCCGCGCGCGGTCAGGACTCCGGTCCGACCCAGAATCAGGACGAAGCAGAAGCCGCATAAGCGGTGTCAGTTCGTGACGCTTTGAACAGGGCGGCTCCCGGCGAGCCGCCCTTTCTGTTTTTGAGCCATCAGTGACGGCAAGAGGGAGAACGTTGCGATGAAGAAGTTGCTGCTCTTGTTGAGCCATCTGGGCTTTGGCGCCGCCGGTTTCGCGTTGGGCATCTACACACTGCCCATCCTGATCGCACCACCAGCACCTGACGAAGCCGAGATCGCGCAGGTCAGCCAGTCTGCCGCGTTCACCGGGAATTTCCGGCGGGACCTGAAGGGCAGCGACTTCCTGCATTGGGGTGAAGGCGATGTCAGCGTCAGTTCCCACAAGATCGCGCACAAGGGCAAGCTGGCGCCGGGGCCGGACTACAAGCTTTATCTCACTTCAGGTTTCGTGGAGGACGAGGCACAGTTCGAGGCGGTGAAGCAAGCTGCCGCCCGCATCGGTGATGTGAAGACGTTCAATGGCTTCGTGCTCGAGGTGCCAGCCGGTATCGACATCAACGAGTATGATACCGTTGTCGTGTGGTGCGAGACGTTCCGCGAATTTATCAGCGCAGCGAGATACCGGTAAGCTCCAATGACGGCGTTCACAGCCCAAACCGACGATTACGAAGACCGGGTGCGGACAAGCCTGGCCCGTCAGAACGCGTTGACGCTCATGGGAGCTGAGCTTGTCCACGTCGAACCCGGTCTTGTGAAACTGCAGATTGCCCACGATGACAGGCTCACACAGCAACACGGTTTCATCCACGCAGGGATCACGACAACCCTGCTGGACAGCGCCTGTGGCTATGCGGCGTTTTCCCTGATGCCGGCAGACGCAGGCGTGCTGACGGTCGAGCTGAAGACCAGCTTGCTGGCGCCTGCGGACGGCGAGCGGTTTGTCTTCGAGGGCAGGGTAGTGAAGGCCGGGCGCACCATCAGCTTCTGCGAGGGCAGGGCTCATGCTGTCAAGCAGGGGCAAGAGAGATTGATTGCCACCATGTCCGCAACCATGATGACAGTCACGGGTCGAAGCGATGTGCGTGGCTGACGGGTGGGCGAAGGTGAACAGGCGTCATTTCACCAGCTTGTTTGCGGCATGTATTGCTGTGGCGTTTGCGGGAGAACAGAAAGCAATGGCGCAGGACAGTTCAAGTGAGTTGCTGGCGGCAGCAGAGGCTGGCAACCTGACCGAGGCCCAAAGGCTGCTGAAGTCAGGTGCGAAGGTTGATGTGCGCGACAATCGCCGCCGCACGCCGCTGATGATCGCTGTCCAGCGTGGCGATGCAGCACTTGCGCGCGTGCTGGTGGAGGCAGGGGCCGACATCAACGCCCAGGACAACATCAAGGACTCGCCGTTCCTGCTGGCCGGGGCGCGAGGCGATGTGGCCATCCTGAAACTGCTGATCCCCAAGGGGCCGGACTACTCGAAGGTCAACCGCTATGGCGGTTCGGCGCTTATCCCGGCTGCTGAACGCGGCCACGTGGAGGCTGTGCGTCTTCTGGTGGAGACGGGCAGCCCGGTCAATCACATCAACCGCCTTGGCTGGACGGCGCTGCTTGAGGCCGTAATCCTGGGGGACGGTGGCGAAGCACACCAGAAGATACTCGAAATCCTCATAGCGGGCGGCGCCGATGTGAACATTCCCGACGGCGACGGGGTGAGCGCGCTGACGCATGCGCGTCAACGCGGCTTCACGCAGATGGAGAAGATTCTGCTGGCGGCAGGTGCACGCTGAGCCGCGGCTCAGCCGTTGAAGACCTCGCCCACTTCGATCAGGTCAGCCTCGCCATAGCCGTTGAACCGGGTCGAGGTCGCCATGCC
>CAZYKZ010000354.1:0-2467 GCA_964648175.1 uncultured Anderseniella sp. | reverse complement strand
CGCGGCTTCACCAAGAAACATCACACGCCGGATTTGATTTGAAGGCCCAAAGGCCCGCTTCGCCCGCCCGCGACGCAGAGGCTCAACGAGAAGGCCCTGATTACTTGCGCTCCAGATTTCCGATGCCAGTTCCCCGGCTGGCTGAGGCAAGTCCGGGGCGCAAGTTCCTTCGGGCCTCAGCTTCCAACGTGCTTGCGGCCACGAGCCGCCGCCAGCTTCACCTGCCGGTGCCTCTCGCGATACCGCGCCCGGTCTTCCTCCGTGCGGGTCGAGTGGCAATGGTGGCAGGACACGCCTTCCTCGTAGAGCGCAGAAGTCAGGTCTTCCGGTTTGAGCGGCATCCGGCAGGCCCGGCACAGCACGTGCCCGTCAGGCTCAAGTCCATGGCCGACGGAAACGCGTTCGTCGAAAACGAAGCAGCCACCCTGCCACTTGCTTTCCTGAGGCGGTACCACTTCGAGATATTTCAATATGCCGCCCTTCAGGTGATAGACTTCGCCCGCTCCTGCCTGCTTCGCAAACGCCGTGGACTTTTCGCAGCGTATGCCGCCGGTGCAGAACATGGCGATCTTCTTGCCCGCGAATTCGTTGTGTTTCGACCGGAACCAGTCGGGAAACTCGCTGAAACTTCTGGTGTTCGGGTCTATCGCGCCTTCGAAGGTGCCGATGGCCACCTCGTAGTCGTTCCGCGTATCGATGACCACCGTATCTGGATCGGAAATGAGCGCGTTCCAGTCCCTGGCGTCCACATACGTCCCCACGATCTGGTTGGGGTCGATGTCCTCGACCCCCATCGTCACGATCTCCCGTTTCAGCCGCACCTTCATGCGGTGAAACGGCATTTCGTCAGCGAACGATTCCTTGTGCTCAAGGTCCGCGCAGCCTGGCAGCGAGCGGACATGGGCAAGCACGGCGTCGATGCCGGCGCGCGAGCCGGCGATGGTGCCGTTGATGCCCTCGCGCGCCAGCAGCAGCGTTCCCTTGACGCCGTTGGAGCAGCAAATCTGGGCCAGCGGTCCACGCACCGCGCCGGGCTCATCCAGACGGGTAAACTTGTAGAGGGCTGCAACCACCACTGGCGAAATATCTTGCCGCAGGCCGGACATGAAACCTTGTTCCTGATCGAGCGTTGTCCCGGCGCCCAATGAAAGGAGATTTGCAGGCAATGATGACCCGCCGCCAGTTCGCCGTTTGCCTTGCCACAGCCACGGGGCTGATGGCAACCCTTGCCCGCCCGTCCGCTTCGCTGGCCGGCGCCGGAGACGGTTTCAGGTTTGTTTTCGATGGCTTCGACGGCAAGCCGCTGCCGCTGTCACGGTTCAGGGGCAGGGCGGTTCTCGTGGTCAACACCGCCAGCAAGTGTGGCTATACCGGCCAGTATGCCGGGCTCGAAAAATTGTGGCAGGAGTTCGGGCCGCGCGGCCTCACGATTGTGGGCGTACCGTCAAACGACTTCGGCAGCCAGGAACCGCTGCAGGGCGAGGCGATCAAGAACTTTTGCTCGCTGAACTTCGGCGTCACCTTTCCGCTCGCCGACCGCACGCCGGTGACGGGTGATGCGGCCCATCCTTTCTACAAGTGGGCACGCGAAACGGCGGGGGACGGCGCCATCCCGAAGTGGAACTTCCACAAGATCCTGCTGGGGCCGGACGGCGCCGTGGCAGCTACCTTCCCGAGCCCCGTTACGCCGGATGCGGCTGTGTTGCAAAACGCGATAACCGCGGCGCTTCCCCGTTCCTGACCATCTCCCGGCTTCAATCGCCAGTGCCGGCATACCCGAACTCGAGCCGTGCATTCGAGCTGTTGCGGGTGTAGCCCACGACTTCACAGCCCTCGCGGATTGGGGCGGCGCCGCTCAGAACGATAGTCTTCACCCCGTAATCACCCTCAGTGTGGCGGCCAGAGACATTGTAGGACGCAGGCTGGCAACCCTGCCTGAAGGTGTAGGCCGTGCCGCGAATGCGGCTGCCGGTCATCTGGCCCCGGAACAGTACCGTACCTCGCCGTACGCCATGCTTGCGCAAACTGGACTTGGGGTCTGCGTAGCGTATTGTGACGGAATTTCCTTCGCGAATGATGCTCATATAGGAGTTGTTGTGGACCCAGAATACGCCCGGGGACATTTCTGCCGAGGCGGGTGAGGAAAGCAACATGCCGGCGCAGACGGCGGCGGCAGTGGCGAGGGCTGTAAATCTCATTGTGGTGGCTCCCGGAAAGGTGTTTTCGTTGTCCGCATCATCTGGCGGAGTTCCTGAACGTCACCTGAACGCTTCGTCCACCGGAACCTTGTAGGCGTTTGCCAGCCGGTTGGTCATGTTGGCCAGTCCGACAATGGCGATGAGCTCGTTCATCATCTCGTCGCTTGCGCCCTTTGCCCGGGCCGACGCACCGTGGCTGGCCATGCAGTAGTCACAGTTGTTGGTGATCGACACCGCCACGTAGATCAGTTCCTTGGTCAGCGGGTCCA
>CAZYKZ010000353.1:0-2473 GCA_964648175.1 uncultured Anderseniella sp. | reverse complement strand
GCGGTCGTCGAGACCTATGACGACAACATCGAGGCGGCAGCCGTTGCGGATGGTCCGTTTGCGGGCGTTCCGTTCCTGATCAAGGATGTGCGCGGACACCTTGGCGGGCGCAAGGCGGAATTCGGGTCGCGACTGGCGGAGGGTTACGTTGCCGAGGCCGACACCCATTATGGCGAACTGGTCAAGAAGGCCGGGTTCAACATCGTCGGACGCTCCAACGCGCCGGAATATTCCATTGCCACGTCCACCGAGAACCTGCTCTACGGCAATACCTCGACGCCGTGGCGCGAAGGGTATTCAGCGGGCGGATCCACCGGCGGCGGCGCATCTGCAGTGGCGGCCGGCATCGTGCCTGTGGCGCACGGCTCCGACATCGGCGGCTCGATCCGCATCCCGGCAAGCTGGTGCGGCGGTGTTGGCCTGAAGCCGTCGCGCGGGCGCATCTCGTCCGGCCCGCAGGTCGACGAAGGCGGCTTTGGCCTCAGCATGAACTTCGTGCAGACCCGCACCTTGCGCGATACGGCTGCCATCCTCGATTGCCTGTGCGCGCCGCAGCCGGGCGATCCGTTCATCATCCCCACGCCAGAGGGCGGCTTTGTGCCCTGGCTCGACAGGAGCCCCGGAAGCTTGCGCATCGCCTGGACCACAGCGCCGACGATGGATGCACCGGTGGATCCGGAAGTCGCGGCGGCGGTGGAAGCGACGGCAAAGCTGCTCGAAGCTGCCGGGCATCATGTGGAGCAGGCTGACCTGACGTTCGATCAGGAGCAGGCGTCCGAGGTTATGTGCGCGGTGTGGTTCTTCGGCTTCCAGAAGATGCTGGACAAGATCGGCCAGAAGACGGGCCGCAAGGCGGGGCCGGACACGCTGGAGCCGGTGACCTGGGAAATCTACAAGCGTTCGCGCGACATGGACCCGTACGAGTTCCTCGACGGGCTTTCATGGATCAACCAGGCGCGGCGCGAGATCGGCCGCTTCTTTGCACGGTACGACGTGCTGGTGTCCCCAACGACGGCGCAGGTTTCGCAGCCGCACGGTTTGTACGGCCTCAATCTGCCGGGGCTGTCGCCGGAAGAGTACATGGTGCTGGCCGATGAGCCGGTGCAGTACTGTTTCCCGTACAACGTGGCGGGTACGCCCGCCATGTCGCTTCCGGTTGCGATGCATTCGAACGGCTTGCCGATCGGCGTGCAGCTTGGGGCAGGGCCGGCGCAGGAGCATTTGCTGATCGCGCTTGGAACCTTGCTTGAGCAGGAGATGCCGTGGGCCGGGCGTACGCCGCCGCTGCACGTGTCACGGCTGATGGGGCAGGGCTAGCCTAGTTCCAGCAAGGTGATCTCCGGCGGCATGCCGAAACGCACCGGCATGATCGAGCAGCCCAGTCCGCCGGACACCACCATGTGGCGGCCGTCCTCGACGATGTGGCCCCAGGCGAAGCGGTTGCCGAAGGACGACGGGACCATGGGGGAATAGCCGAACAGGCGGACCTGTCCGCCGTGGGTGTGTCCAGACACGGTCAGCGAAACGCGCTTGGGGATGTTCACGAACAGGTCTGGTTCATGCGCCATGTGGATGACGGGTGCGTCGTCCGTAATGGCGGCCATCGTGAGCGTCAGGTCATCGCGGCCATCGTAAACGCCAGTGCGTCCTGTCTTGATGGCGACAAGAGAGTCGGTGCCCGAAAGCCAGAACGGGAAGCCGTCCTTCTCAAGTCTTTCCGCCTCGTTCACCAGCGCGCGGATGCCATTGTTCTCGAATGCTTCCTGCGAGGCGATGGGGCCAGACCCTCGCCGTTGCGCCTCCACGTCGGACCACCAGTCGTGATTTCCGTTGATAGTGTAGACGCCCAGCGGTGCCTCCAGCCGTGTGGAGGCCCTTGCGACGTCCTCCACGGGAACATGGCGGGTGACGAAGCGATGGCTTGCCGTGTAGTCGCCGAGCAGCAGAACCAGGTCCGGCTTCAGGTCATTTGCAATCCCGATGATCTTTTCCCAGCGCGACAACGGCATGTAGGGTTCGCCCAGGTGCGGGTCGGCAAGGCACACGATCTTGAGCTTCAGTCCGGGCGTCCAGTTGGGCGGGGTGAAGGCATGGCGCTGAATGCGCAGCCGGAAGCCGGGCTCGATGGCGAATGCATAGCCGGTCAGTGCCGCGCCCGCCAGCAGCAGCCCGCCGAACCATCTGAAGAAACCGCGTCTGGTCATGGTGTCCGTGTTGCCTGTGCCCCGGCCATCGAGGCGGGACCAAGTGTCGTGCGAGTCTGGGGTCCGGAACAAGTCCAGGGCACAATCTGTTGGGCTCTGCCATCGGCTTCGCAACCCGTGCTAGCCTTGCAGAGTTGAGACTTCGTAACCGCAGGAAACGGCAAGGTGTATTTCACCAAACTCGAATGGCTTTGGGCGCAATTCCGGCGTCAGCTGATCTACCGGGCCATCATCATCGGATTGCTCGCGGTGGTGGCTGCATTGCTCGG
>CAZYKZ010000352.1:0-2481 GCA_964648175.1 uncultured Anderseniella sp. | reverse complement strand
GACCGCGCCATCGCCACGCCGGACATGATGCCGCTGGTCGGCCGTCTGGGCAAGGTGCTGGGCCCGCGCAACCTGATGCCGAACCCGAAGGTCGGCACCGTGACGCCGGATGTTGCCGGTGCGGTGAAGGCAGCCAAGGGCGGCTCGGTCGAGTTCCGCGTCGAGAAGGCCGGCATCGTGCAGGCCGGCGTCGGCAAGGCGAGCTTCGATGACGCCAAGATCGTCGCCAACGTGAAGGCATTCGTGGATGCCGTGGTCAAGGCCAAGCCGTCGGGCGCCAAGGGCACCTACATCAAGAAGGTGTCCGTGTCGTCGACCATGGGCCCCGGCCTGAAAGTTGATGTCGCCAGCCTTTCGGCTGAGTGACCGTGCAGCCGAAAGGCTGATGCAAGAGTTACCCTTGATCGGGAATTATATTTCCAGATCAAGGGGTTGGATCAGGAAGCTGATCCAGACCTGTCCGAGATTGCAGGTGCGAGGGGAAACCTCCCCGAGCTTAATTGCCCTGAACAGGCGGCCCGCATGAGACAAGGGTACCGGAATGTGGCCGGCTTCTTCGGGAGTTGGAGACAGTATGGACCCTCAGTGATCGGAACCGCGGTTTGACCCGGGGACGAGGACAGGCACACGGAGCGCCGCTGGCAAGCGGGTCGTTGCTCCTGGCCTGACAGTCAGGTTGCAGCGCACTTGTCCATCAGCGGCATGGTGCAACCGCCCGGTCCTTTCTGGCCGGGCAAACTGGAGAGAGCTAGTGGATAGAGCAGAGAAAAAAGAGCTCGTCACATCGCTCAACACCGTCTTCAAACAGACCGGTGTTGTCATTGTGACCCACAATCTCGGCCTGACTGTTCCGCAGATGAACGATCTGCGGGCCAAGATGGCCCAGGCTGGCGGGGCAACCAAGGTTGCCAAGAACCGTCTGGCCAAGCTTGCTCTTGAAGGCACTGACGCTGCAGGCATTGCAGACCTGTTCTCGGGCCCGACCATGGTGTCCTACTCGGACGACCCGGTTGCCGCACCGAAAGTGATTTCAACGTTCGCCAAGGCCAACGACAAGCTGGTCATTCTTGGTGGTGCGCTGGGATCGCAGGTTCTCGACGCCAACGGTGTCAAGGCGCTTGCTGACCTGCCGTCGCTCGACGAACTGCGGGCCAAGCTTGTGGGCATGATCCAGACGCCGGCAACCCGCATCGCGGGTGTCACGCAGGCGCCTGCGGCTCAGCTCGCACGCGTCATGCAGGCCTACGCCGACAAGGAAGCTGCGGCTTGATCGGCCGCAACCAATCACTGAACTGGTTCAACTGAATAAACGAAAGACGAAACAATGGCTGATCTTGCTAAGATTGTAGACGACCTGTCCAACCTGACCGTTCTGGAAGCTGCCGAACTGTCGAAGATGCTCGAAGAGAAGTGGGGCGTTTCCGCTGCCGCTCCTGTTGCTGTTGCTGCTGCCGGTGCCCCGGCTGCCGGCGGTGGCGAAGCCGCTGAAGAAAAGACCGACTTCGACGTCGTTCTGGAAGCTGCCGGCGACAAGAAGATCGAGGTCATCAAGGAAGTTCGCGCCATCACCGGCCTGGGCCTGAAGGAAGCCAAGGACCTGGTCGAAGGCGCTCCGAAGACCGTGAAGGAAGGTTCGCCGAAGGCAGAAGCAGAAGAGATCAAGAAGAAGCTCGAAGCTGCTGGCGCCAAGGTGGCCCTGAAGTAATCAGGTCCGGCTTGCTGCCGGACCGACGTGAATGCCGGGCGGGAAGCACACCGCCTCCCGCCCGGTACCTGCAAGCGGCGACTTTGCGCCTGCGGGAAACAGTGTGAGGCGTACCGGCGGTTTTCCGCGCGGTCCCGATGTCAGGCTGCACAAGCAGGTGCAGGCGGGCAGGGACTGCTCGGCAAGCCGCCGCACTGGCTTGAATGAATTGCTCCTGACCGCTGCCCCCGGCGTCAGAGCCAAAAATGCGAAGGAACCCAGATGTCGCAGACCTTTATCGGCCGCAAAAGAATTCGCAAGTTTTTCGGCAACATCCAGGAAGTTGCCGAGATGCCCAACCTTATCGAGGTGCAGAAGGAGTCGTATGACCAGTTTCTGCAGGTAGCCGAGCCCGATGGCGGCCGCCTCAACGAGGGCCTGCAGGCCGTGTTCAAGTCTGTCTTCCCGATCACCGATTTCTCGGGCCAGGCGATGCTTGAATACGTCACCTACGAGTTCGAAGAGCCGAAGTACGACGTGGAAGAGTGCCAGCAGCGGGGCATGACGTTTGCCGCGCCGCTCAAGGTCACCCTGCGCCTGATCGTGTTCGAAATCGACGAGGACACCGGCGCCAAGTCCGTGAAGGACATCAAGGAGCAGGATGTCTACATGGGCGACATCCCGCTGATGACCAAGAACGGCACGTTCGTGGTCAACGGCACCGAGCGCGTGATCGTGTCCCAGATGCACCGTTCGCCCGGCGTGTTCTTCGATCACGACCGCGGCAAGACGCACTC
>CAZYKZ010000351.1:0-2493 GCA_964648175.1 uncultured Anderseniella sp. | reverse complement strand
GTCTGGAAGACGCTGAAGGCCAACAACATCTCCATCCCGTTCCCGCAGCGCGAGGTGCGTCTGCTGGGTGAGGGGCCGAAGCTCAATATCCGCAGAAAGGATGCCGCCACATGACCCGCCGCCTCATCTCGTCCGGCTCCACGTTCGAGGAGCAAATCGGCTACTCCCGTGCGGTGGTTGACGGCGACTGGGTGTTCGTGTCCGGCACCACCGGCTACGACTACGCCAGCATGACCATATCGCCGGATGTCGTGGCGCAGGCCGAACAGTGCTGCCGCAACATTGCCGCGGCGCTGGAGCAGGCCGGCAGCAGCATGGCGGATGTGGTGAGGGTCCACTACATCCTGCCGGACGCAGCTGATTTCGAGCCCTGCTGGCCGGTGTTGCGCAAGTGGTTCGGCGAGGTGCGTCCCGCCGCCACCATGCTCAGCTGTGGCCTGGCCGACCCGGCCATGAAGATCGAGATCGAGGTTACCGCCCGCAAGCAGGCCTGATCCGGAGCCGGGCAGGGGAATCGCCACAGCAGCCTGTGGCATTTTTGTCATCGGCAATGGCTTGTGCCGCTTGACTTGACCGGGCGAACTGATTAATCCACCCATCACCAACGCAAGCCGCTCAAGCGATGCGGCCTGCATACATCGCGCGGGTGTAGCTCAGTTGGTTAGAGTGCCGGCCTGTCACGCCGGAGGTCGCGGGTTCGAGCCCCGTCACTCGCGCCATTTTCTCCCTTCAGAATGCCTGGAAATGCCCTGCTATTCGGCGGGTGAATGCACCATTCCAAAACCCGTTGAACTTTGGTCTAGCACCGCGTGGCAAAACAGTTTTCCAACTGGTGCAGGAACAGGGATTCAGGCTTGCAAGGCCCTCAAGGCTGCGTTACCACGCAAGGCCAACGACAACTGTCGATTTGCGAGGAGATGCGGTTCGCGCAACGTTCCGGGGGCCGCATCAGATAAAAAATGCCTGAGCTTCTCCAGGATTACCTGCCCATTGTGATTTTCATGGGCATCTGCATTGGCCTTGGAATCGCCCTGATGGCCTCGGCCTTCATCATTGCCATCCGCAGGCCGGACCCTGAAAAGATGTCGGCCTACGAATGCGGCTTTGACGCGTTCGACGATGCCCGCATGAAATTCGACGTACGCTTCTACCTGGTGTCGATCCTGTTCATCATCTTCGACCTGGAAGTGGCGTTCCTGTTCCCCTGGGCGATCTCGCTCAAGGAAGTGGGCGTGTTCGGGTTCTGGTCGATGATGATCTTCCTCGGCGTGCTGACCATCGGGTTCATCTACGAATGGCGCAAGGGGGCACTGGAATGGGATTGATCGACAAGAACGGCAACCCGCTTAGCGCAGCTGCCGCCGCGCCAGCGGTGCTGACGCCGGAGCAGCAGGCGTTCTATAGCTCGGTGAACGACCAGCTCGCCGACAAGGGCTTCCTTGTCACCACGAGCGACGACCTGATCAACTGGGCGCGCACCGGCTCGCTGATGTGGATGACCTTCGGCCTGGCGTGCTGCGCTGTCGAGATGATGCAGGCCTCGATGCCGCGTTACGATGTGGAGCGGTTCGGCTTTGCCCCGCGCGCGTCCCCGCGCCAGTCGGACGTGATGATCGTCGCTGGCACGCTGACCAACAAGATGGCGCCGGCGCTGCGCAAGGTCTACGACCAGATGCCGGAGCCGCGCTACGTGATCTCCATGGGCTCGTGCGCCAACGGCGGCGGCTACTATCACTACTCCTACTCGGTCGTGCGCGGGTGCGACCGCATCGTGCCGGTCGACATCTACATTCCGGGCTGCCCGCCGACCGCCGAGGCGCTGGTCTACGGCATTCTGCAGCTGCAGAAGAAGATCCGCCGCACGGGCACCATCGAGCGCTGAGGACGGGGCAGGGACGACATGGACGAAACACTGCTTGATCTTGGCGAACACATCGCTGGCCGGCTGGCCGAGTGGGGCGTTGAAACCTCCATCGATCACGGCGAGCTGAACCTTACGGTCGATGCCGAACACATCGTGCAGGTGCTGCGCTTCCTGCGCGATGACCCCAGTTGCCGCTTCGCCTGCTTCATCGACATTTCCGGTGTCGACTATCCGGCGCGCGAAAAGCGGTTCGACGTGGTCTATCACCTGCTGAGCCCGTACCAGAACAGCCGCGTCCGGGTGAAGGTGCAGACGGATGAAGACACGCCGGTGCCAAGTGCTGTCGACGTGTTCCCGGCCGCCAACTGGTTCGAGCGCGAGGCGTTCGATCTTTATGGCATTCTGTTCTCCGGCCACCCGGACTTGCGCCGCATCCTGACCGACTACGGCTTTGCCGGTCACCCCTTGCGCAAGGACTTCCCCGTCACCGGCCACGTGGAAGTGCGCTACGACGACGAGAAGAAGAAGGTGGTCTACGAACCGGTCAAGCTGGTGCAGGAATTCCGCACGTTCGATTACCTGAGCCCGTGGGAAGGCACCGACTACGTGCTGCCGGGCGATGAAAAGGC
>CAZYKZ010000350.1:0-2494 GCA_964648175.1 uncultured Anderseniella sp. | reverse complement strand
GGTCAGGGCTATACTCTGCACATCGATCCGTGAAACCAATCACCGGCCCGCTGATTGCGGGCCTGGCAGGTGCCCATGACGGCCATATCGAACAGAGAAGACGCGACCAAGGAGCAGCGCACCCTGTGGTGGAACTTCAACCGCCTGCTGGAGCGCTACATGCCCGAGCGGCTGTATGCGCGCTCGCTGATCATCGTCATCGCCCCGATGTTGTTGCTGCAGGGGTTGATGGGCTGGATCTTCATCGACCGGCATTATGAGCAGGTGACCAAGTCGCTGTTGCGCACGTTCGTGCGCGAAGTGGCGCTGGTCATGGAGACCTGGGAAGAAAGCGCGCACACGCAGGAAGACCTTGCGCGCGTGCTGGTTCTGGCGAATGACGGGCTGGCGCTTGGCCTGACCGTGGAGCGCGATGCCGAGCTGCCGCCGCCGATCAAGCAGCCGTTCCTGTCCTACGTTCACCCCAAGCTGGTGAAATACCTGGCCGAAGGGGTCGGCATGCCCCAGTGGGTGGATACGGTGGGGCAGACGGGTTATGTCGATGTGCGGCTGAGAACGGCAGACGGCTTCGTGTTCCGGTTCCTGACGGACATGGACAGGGCGCACGCCTCGTCCAGGCAGATTTTCCTCGCATGGATGCTTGGCGGCTCGATCGTTCTGCTCACAATCGCCGTTATCTTCCTGCGCAACCAGATCAGGCCCATCGTGCGGCTGGCCGATGCGGCGCAAAGCTTTGGCATGGGGCGTGACGTGCCCGATTTCCGGCCAAGCGGCGCCGCGGAGGTGCAGGCGGCCGCCAATGCGTTTATCAAGATGAAGCGGCGCATCGAGCGCCACGTGGAGCAGCGCACCGCCATGCTGGCGGGCGTCAGCCATGACCTGCGCACCATCCTGACACGGTTCAAGCTGGAGCTTGCGCTGCTGGAACAGAACAGCACGGTGAAGGCGCTGCAGGAAGACGTGAGCGAGATGCAGAGGATGCTCGAAGGCTACATGGCCTTCGTGAAGGGTGCGGAGAGCGAGCCCACGCGGCCGACCGATGTGATTGCCCTGCTCGGCACCATTTCGGACGATCTGAGCCGTTCCGGTCATCCTGTCTCGCTGAGTACACCGCGCAAGCTGATCGTGCCGCTCAAGGCGGACGCCTTCAAGCGATGCGTGGGCAACCTGGCGCAAAACTCTGCCCGCTATGCCAGTCATGTCGAGATCACTGCCGTTCATGACGGCAGCTATCTGCGCGTTGTGGTGGACGATGATGGGCCTGGCATTCCGCCGGAAAGCTACTCCGAGGTGTTCAAGCCGTTCGTGCGGCTCGACAATGCCCGCAACCAGGATGCCGGCGGCACGGGACTGGGCATGGCGATTGCCCGCGACATTGCGCAAAGCCATGGCGGCGACATCGCGCTGTCGCAATCGCTGCTCGGCGGATTACGGGCCGAAATCCGTATTCCAACTTGATTTTTTGCGCAATTGCGGACGGAAAACCGGTGCCCACTTTTCCTGCAATTGCTTCAGTGCATCCGCGAGCCGTTGGGGCAGGGCTTGTCGATGCCGATCAGCACGACCGCGCCATCGTCGTCTGCAAAGCCCAGCGTTAGGACTTCCGACATGAACGGCCCGATCTGGCGCGGCGGAAAGTTGACCACGGCGGCCACCTGGCGGCCCTTGAGGTCGGCGGGCCTGTAATGCACGGTAATCTGGGCGGATGATTTCTTCACCCCGATCTCGGGGCCGAAGTCGATCTTCAGCTTGTAGGCAGGCTTGCGGGCCTCGGGAAAGTCCTCCACTTCGACGATAGTGCCGATGCGGATGTCGACCTTCATGAAGTCGTCAAAGGTGATGGTGCTCATGTGGTGCCGTTGCCTGATGGAGTTGTTGGAGCGTCATTGCCGGAGGGTGGCGGCGTGCCGCCTGCGCCGGATGATGAAGGTGGCGGGCCACGGCGCGCCTGCATGAAGCCGCGGGCGAGACTGCCGAGCGCCGTTGCCAGCGCGGCCGGCGTTTCCAGCCGCTTGATCCAGTCGGCGCCGTCGCGCAACGAGCGGTCGAGCTGGGCCATGGTGCGGGCAAGGCCAGGGTCATCGTCATTGGCCCAGGTGCGCAAGGCCTTCACGTAGACATAGGCCAGTCCGGACGTCTTCATGGCGCCGCGAAGCCCCGAGTCCTCGATGCCAGCGGCGGACAGTATCCAGTCCTGCGATTGCAGCAGCGAGCCTGCAAGGGTCAGGTAACCGGCGGCAGACGAGGCCGGTGCGGCCACGATGGAGCGGATGGCGGCCTTGTCTGCATCCATCAGCTCCAGCCGGCGCATGATGATGTCGAACACCCGGTCGTGTGGTGAGCCAGTAACCGGTTCATCGTCGAGGGACCTGAGCATCTTTGCATCAACCTGGCGGCCATAAAGGCGCAGGATGTCAGCCTTGCCGCCGATAATGCCGGCAAGATCGGCCAGGCTCATGCCGGCTTCTGCGGCGATGTCGCTCATGCGGATGTC
>CAZYKZ010000349.1:0-2499 GCA_964648175.1 uncultured Anderseniella sp. | reverse complement strand
CTCCCGGCCATCATCAACATACACGATGTACTGCTTGCCCAAGCCTTCACCCGGCGGATCATTGGTCTGCAAGCTGGTGAAGTGGTCTTTGACGGCCCACCCGAGAAGCTTGACGATGCCGCCCTGACCCGCATCTACGGCGAAGAAGACTGGACAACGATGCGGACCGCCAAGCCGGGCGACGAGGAAAGCGGCGAACGTGACGAAGAGGAACGCATGGCGGGTCTGGTTTGATGAGCGGTGTTTCTTCCAGGCCAAGGCAATGGACGCGGCCACCGGTCCTGATCAAGAGCGATCGCCTGCGCTGGTCAATTTATGCCGGTGCACTGATCTATCTCGTGTTGGCAATATCCAGCGTCGATATCAACCCGGCACGCATCTATGAAGGGCTTGATCGGGGCTGGCGCTTCATTCAGGGCTTTCTGGTCCCGGACTTCACCAGCCGGTGGAGCGATATCCAGCAGGGCTTTATCGAAAGCCTCACCATGACCCTGACAGCCACCGTTGCCGGCGTGCTGATTTCGGTCCCGATCGGCATAGGAGCTGCCCGCAACATATCCCCCACTGCGGTCTATCTGGTCTGCCGGGCCATCATTGCGGTGTCGCGCAGCCTTCAGGAGATCATCGTTGCGATCCTGTTCGTTGCCATGTTCGGCTTCGGGCCATTCGCCGGGTTCCTGACCTTGAGCTTCGCCACCATCGGTTTCCTGGCGAAGCTGCTGGCGGAAGACATCGAGGATATTGACGAGAGCCAGACCGAAGCCATTCGCGCTACGGGGGCCAGCTGGACGCAGCTGATCAATTACGCCGTACAGCCACAGGTGATGCCGCGGCTGATCGGTTTGTCGCTGTACCGCCTCGACATCAATTTCCGCGAGTCCGCCGTGATCGGGATTGTCGGCGCAGGCGGTATCGGTGCAACGCTGAACACTGCCATCGACCGCTATGAGTATGACTCGGCCGGGGCAATCCTGATCCTGATCATCCTCATCGTCATGGCCGCTGAATACTCCAGTGGCTACGTGCGCAAGTGGGTGCAGTGATGCCTGTCACCGTTGATGGAAACGGCAAGGCCTGGCAGAAGCGCACCTCCGCTCGCCAATGGTCCATTTGGATTGGCTGGCTGATCCTCGCCGCCCTGACCGTCTACTGCTGGCAGGTGATGACGAAGGATACCATCTGGGCTTTCGTTCAGGACGCACCCCGTCAGGCCGCGGACCTCGCCAGCCGAATGGTGCCGCCGCGCTGGTCCTACATCGACAAGCTGCTATGGCCGCTTTGGGATACGATCAACATTGCCACGCTCGGCACGTTGCTTGGAATCCTGTTCGCCGTGCCCGTTGCCTTTCTGGCAGCCCGGAACACAACCCCCAGCCGCACTCTGGTCCGGCCGATCGCGCTGTTCATCATCGTGGCGTCGCGCTCGATCAACTCGCTGATCTGGGCACTGCTGCTCGTCGCCGTCATTGGTCCGGGTGTCTTGGCCGGCATCCTTGCCATTGGCTTCCGATCGATCGGCTTTGTAGCCAAGCTCCTGTACGAGGCGATCGAGGAGATAGACGAAACCCAGGTCGAGGCGATCTCGGCGACCGGCGCAAGCCGTGCCCAGATCATCGACTATGCCATCGTGCCCCAGGTATTGCCTGCATTCTGTGGCATCTCGGTATTCCGATGGGACATTAATATCCGCGAATCCACCATACTTGGTCTAGTTGGAGCCGGCGGCATTGGCCTGCAATTGCAGGCCTCGCTGAACGTGCTCGCATGGCCGCAGGTGACGCTGATATTTCTTGTCATCCTGGCAACGGTGTTCGTTTCGGAATGGGTCTCGGCAAAGGTGCGTCAGGCAATCATATGACCCAACCGATGCTTGCTGTTGAAGAAGGTCCGCAGTGGGTTTTCGAGCGCTATGAAGAGATTCGCTCGCGTCTGCCATCAGCACGGTTTGCAGCCAGTTCGAAGCACTGCGGCTCGCTCTCTGAACTGATTAACCGGTTCGATGCTTTCCTCTTTGACTCGTTTGGCGTGCTCAACGTCGGAGACATGCCTGTTCCCGGCGCGACCGCTTGCATCGAAGCGTTGCGGAGCGCGGGCAAGCAGGTGATGGTCTTGACCAATGCAGCGACTGGCAGCATCGCTTCGCTACCCAACAAGTACAGTCAATTGGGTTTTGACTTTACCAGCGACGAGATTGTCAGCAGCCGGCAGGTGCTTGCAATGTCGCTTGCTCAGTTCCCTCTGGCTGACTGGCGGTGGGCGGTAGCCGCGCCGGGCAATGCGGCAATCGAAGAGATCGTAAAGAACTACAGCATCCTTGGCGGTCAGGACGCCGGCCTTAGTGATGTGGACGGCTTTGTAGTGCTTAGCACCTCCGGGTGGAGCGAGGAGCACGCAACCGCGCTTCGGCACGCATTGCGCGAACGACCGCGCCCGGTGCTGGTCGGCAACCCGGACCTGGTCGCGCCGCGCGAAGGCGGCCTCTCACTCGAACCGGGAAGC
>CAZYKZ010000348.1:0-2505 GCA_964648175.1 uncultured Anderseniella sp. | reverse complement strand
TCCACGCTGACGCTCATGCCGGCCGCCTTGCACCAGGTGCCAAACAGGTCGCGCGCCTGCTTGTCGTCGTCGGTGAGGGTCTGGCGGTTGTTGCCGCCGGCAACGCCCGGCCCGATCTTCGCCATGTCCATCAGGCTGTCCCAGAGCCGCGTCTGGTTGGTTTTCTGATTGGTTTTCAGCATCCTCGCGCTGGCCCTCCTGCAAGCAACTCACCGATCACGCAAGCGTGTCATCTGTCGCAGCTGTTTTCAACGCGGTTCCGCACTAAATTATGTGGAATTTCAGGAGGCAAGACATGCAGGTTTCCAGACGGACATTCTCCTTGCTGCTGCTCGGGGCGGCAACCTCGCTCGTGCCGATGCCGGCGCTGGCGCGGACGTGGCAGTCTACCCACTTTGCAGGTCATGAACTGGTGGGAAAGGTGTTCGATGCGCAGGGCAACCCGGCCACGCTCGATGACATCAAGCAGCGCGCCGTCGCCGCCCGCTACGTGATGCTGGGCGAGATTCATCCCAACCCGGACCACCACGCCCTGCAAGCCGAGATCCTGCAGCACATCATAGAGGCAGGACGAAAGCCCGCCGTCGTGTTCGAGATGGTCGACCGCTCCCGGCAGCCGGTACTGGATCATTTCATGGCCAATCCATCAGCCGGGACATCTTCTCTGGCGGACCGGCTGGAATGGCAGTCGTCCGGCTGGCCCGATTTTGCCATGTATCAGCCGCTGTTTGATCTCGCATTGCAGAACGGGCTCACATTGCGCGCCGGCAATCTCGACAAGGCAACGATCAGGCGGCTCGGCGGCCGGGTCGGTGCAGCGTTGTCGGATATGGAACGGGCAGCGCTTGGCCTTGACGAGCCTCTCCCGGAAGCTGCCGGCACGGCCCTGCTTGACGTGATCCGGACCTCCCACTGCAACATGCTGCCGGACACCGTCCTGCCGATGATGCGCGACATCCAGCGTGCCCGCGACTTCGTCATGGCAGACGCCATGATGAACGCCGCCAACACCGATGGCGCGGTGCTGATCTGCGGCGCGGGCCACGCCCGTCTCGACTGGGGCGCCGGCCGGCTGGTAGACCTCGCCGCCCCCGGCCAATTGGCATCGATCGCGTTCGCCGAAACCGCCGAAGGCTTGACGAAACAGGACCTGGACCTGGCGGCGCACCATTTCACAATGCTGACACCGCGCGCCGATATTACCGATCATTGTGCGGAGTTTGCCAAAAGCCGCAACAGTCAGTAAGTGAAACACACTTTTAACGGACCATTAACCCATCCGCCTGACAGTGAAGCCTTGGGAAGAGGGATTCGGTGGAGTTGCAGCATCGACCCTCTTTGCAATCTGACTTGGAGTCCGGGGGAATGATTTACGTTTTCGACGTGGACAACACGTTGACTCCGCCGCGCGAGGCGATGCGGCCGGAGTTCGCACTACAATTCATGGAATTCTGCCGCGCCAACACCGTCTACCTGGTGTCGGGGTCGGACCGGGGCAAGCTCGACAAGCAGCTACCGGAGGAGGTGCTGCTTGCAAGCGCGGGCGTATTCACCAGCGCCGGCTCCGAGTTCGAGGTCAAGGGCCGGACCATATACCAGCATGACCACGAGTTTCCGGATGAACTGATCGACTGGCTGGACGGCGAACTTCACAACAGCAGATACCCGGTGCGCTGCGGCCGCCACATCGAATACCGCACCGGCGCATTGAATGTATCCACCGTAGGCCGCGCCGCCGACAAGCCTGCCCGCAAGGCCTACCTGGCCTGGGACCAGGTTCACCGCGAGCGGGCCGCGCTGTGCGAACGGTTGCAGCAGGCATTCCCGGACTACGAAGCCCACACCGGCGGCGAGATCAGCGTCGACATCTCGCCTCTTGGCTGGAACAAGGCGCGCATACTGGTGCCGATCCGCGAGCGCCATGGAGACCGCGCAGTCACGTTCTTCGGAGACGCCATCCATCCCGGCGGCAACGACTGGCCATTGGCCGAGGCGTTGCGGCTGGACTCTCCGTGCCACGTCATCGTGCCGGTGGAGGGCTGGTACGACACTGCGGAACACATGGCGTCGCTCAAGCCGAAGCAAGGCATGCTCTCTGCCTGAGGCGGCGGCTCAGCGCGCCTCATCGAAGGTGGGCGGCAGCGGCAGCGCCGTCAGCAACGCCTGCACGAACCCCGTCAGTTCGAGCCGTTCGATGGCGCTCATCGCAAGGTAGGCGTCACGCGCATTTTGCGCCTCGCCGCCATGCCAGCGGATCGCCTCATCGATGGTGGCCGCGCGACCGTCATGCAGGTACCGGTGGCCGGGAATGTGACCCCGCCAGCCAATCAGCGGCGTGGTCCGCCATTCCCGGGGAGACGCATCTCCTTCCCCGCCATGGGAGGTCAGGCCCGGACCCATGTCATGCAGCAACAGGTCGGAATATAGCGCTGGAGATGCGGCCGGATCGCTGTCCAGGCTGGGCACGTGGCAACGGTCGCACCCTGCCTTCTGAAACGCCGCCGA
>CAZYKZ010000347.1:0-2509 GCA_964648175.1 uncultured Anderseniella sp. | reverse complement strand
GAAGTCTACATCGAGATCATGCGCAACGTGCCGCTGCTGATCCAGATCCTGATCTGGTACAAGGTGGTGCTTGCGGCGTTGCCCAGCCCGCGCAATGCGCTGTCCATTGGCGGCACGGTGTTCCTTTCCAATCGCGGCGTCACCATACCGAAGTTCATCTGGGGCGAAGGCTCCTGGATGATTGTTGCAGGTCTGGTGCTGGCGGTAGCGGCCATCTGGTGGATATACCGCTGGGCGCGCGCCCGGCAGGCGGCAACCGGTGAACAGTTCCCGGTATTCCTGACCTCGCTGGGCCTGCTGATCGGCCTGCCGCTGCTTGCCTACTTTGCCGCTGGTCAGCCATTGCATTTCGAGTTTCCCGAACAGGGCAACTTCAACCTGCGCGGCGGCGTCGGTCTCGTGCCGGAATTTGCGGCGCTGTTTGCGGCATTGACGATCTATACCGCGGCCTTCATCGGCGAGATCGTGCGTGCTGGCATCCTGGCCGTGAACAAGGGTCAGACGGAAGCCAGCCATGCCTTGGGCTTGCGGCCTGGACCGACGCTGCGTCTCGTGGTCATTCCGCAGGCCATGCGGGTCATCATTCCGCCGCTGGCCAGCCAGTATCTGAACCTGACCAAGAACTCGTCGCTGGCCGTGGCGATCGGCTATCCCGATCTGGTGGCGGCCGGCGGTACCGTGCTCAACCAGTCAGGCCAGGCGGTCGAGATCATTTCAATCTGGATGGCGGTCTATCTGACCTTCTCGCTGGTCACGTCGCTGTTCATGAACTGGTTCAACTCCAGAATGCGGCTGGTGGAGAGGTAAGAAGATGTCTGATCTGCACTCTGAAACCAGCGTCGCCTTCGTCCGCACCGAGCAGGTGCCGGCGTCGCCGCCGCCTGCCAGCACATCGGGTCTGCAGGGCTGGCTCCGGGAAAATCTTTTCCCGACGCCGCTGCAGTCGGTCCTGACCATCCTCATGGGCGCCGTTGCCGGCTACATTCTTTGGCTGGCGCTCGACTGGGCCGTCTTCCATGCAGTCTTCACCGGCGAGAATGGCGAGGCCTGCCGTGGCGAGGGCCGCCAGGAGGGCGCCTGCTGGCCGATGGTCTTCGCCCGCTTCCCGCAATGGATCTACGGCTTCTATCCTGTGGCCGAGCGCTGGCGGGTGAACGTTGTGTTCCTGCTCGGCGTTCTGTCGCTGGTGCCGATGCTGATGCCATCGCTGCCATTCAAGAAGTTCAATGCGATCTTCCTGCTGGGCATCTACCCGATCCTCACGCTGCTTCTGCTGACCGGTGGCCATTTCGACATCACCACCTCCACCTGGGTCACGACGTTCCTGTTCGTTGCGGCCATCGTGCTGCCGATCCTTTTCCTCGGATTCGTGGCGAAGATCATCTCCCCGGTGCTGGCCGCCGTATCGTCCGCAGCCATCGCCGGCGCCGCTGCGGTGCTGCTGGTGCTGTTCTCCATCGACTTCGGGCTGACATATGTCGAGACGTCACAATGGGGCGGGCTGCTGGTCACGCTGGTGGTGGCGATAACGGGCATCGTGGCTTCGCTGCCGATCGGCATCCTGCTGGCCCTGGGCCGGCGTTCCCAGATGCCGGTCGTGAAGCTGTTCTCCGTCGCCTTCATCGAGCTGTGGCGCGGCGTACCGCTGATCACCGTGCTGTTCATGGCCTCTGTTGTGCTGCCGCTGTTCCTGCCGCCGGGCACCAACTTCGACAAGCTGCTTCGCGCGCTGGTCGGCGTGGCCCTGTTCTCGTCCGCCTACATGGCCGAGGTGGTGCGCGGGGGCCTGCAGGCGATCCCCAAGGGCCAGACCGAGGCCGCCCAGGCGCTGGGCCTGACCTTCTGGCAGAACATGGGACTGATCACCCTGCCGCAGGCGCTGAAGCTGGTCATCCCGGGCATCGTGAACACCTTCATCGGACTGTTCAAGGACACCACCCTGGTGGGCATCATTGGCCTTTATGACCTTCTGCTGATCATCCAGACGGCCAATACCGACAGCAACTGGGCCGCGCCCCAGACCCACTCGACCGGTCTGTTCGCGGCTGCCGGACTGTTCTGGATCTTCTGCTTCGGCATGTCGCGCTACTCCATGTTCATGGAGCGGCAGCTCGACACCGGCCACAAACGCTAACCCTTTTCAACGACAGGACCTGACAAATGGCCAAGGCAACCACCAAGCAAGCACCGGCAAAGGATATGCGGGTGTCCGATGATGTCGCCATCCAGATTTCCAAGATGAACAAGTGGTACGGCGACTTTCACGTGCTGCGCGACATCGATCTGACCGTTTATCGCGGCGAACGCATCGTCATCTGCGGGCCCTCAGGCTCCGGCAAGTCGACGTTGATCCGCTGCATCAACCGTCTGGAGGAGCACCAGAAGGGTCAGATCGTCGTCGATGGCATCGAGCTCACCGACGACCTGAAAAAGATCGACGAGATCCGCCGCGAAGTCGGCATGGTGTTCCAGCACTTCAACCTGTTCCCGCACCTGACCATCATGGAGA
>CAZYKZ010000346.1:0-2510 GCA_964648175.1 uncultured Anderseniella sp. | reverse complement strand
GACGCTCTATGACAAGGTGGCGGTCAAGTCGCCCTTCATCCAGTACCGGCGGCCGCCAAAGCAGGGGTGATCGATCGATCGCCTTGCGGCGCAAGAGACGTTTGAGGCACATTGGCTTCCTGATGGCGCCGGGGGCAGATGCGGGCAAGGCCGTTTTGAGATCGCATACGCAAATCCATGCATGCAGTGCAGCGGCGTTTTCGCCGTGGAAGTTCATGCGCGCGGCGTTGATGCTCGTGTGCATGGCCATGCTTGCCGCGTGCGCCAGCGGCGGTGGCGATGGTGCATCGAATTTCGGCAAGTCGGGATTGAGCGGCGGCGGGGCAACGGGCAAGATTCCACCGCCCATTGCGCTCATATCCATGAACGGCATGCCGACGGACAAGGCCGGGATTCTGGCCGATGCGCTGGCGGAAGAGGCCGGCAACCGAGACATCGCTATCGTGCAGGGCAATTTCTCCGACGGCTACCAGCTGGCCGGTGCGTTCGAGCCGGTGCCCGAGGGCGGCGGCGTGCGGCTCATCTACCAGTGGACGCTGACCGGCAATACCGGTGGCGTGCTGCATACAATCCACAGCCAGGAACTGGTGCCTGCAGCGGGTGCTGATCCATGGGCAGGCGTAGACGATGTGGTCATCAAGCGCATCGCCTCGCTGACGGCGGAGAACCTGGCGACGCGGCTGGCACAGCTGGGCTTCCGGGTGCGGCAGGCCGGCATACTGCCGCCGGTCCACACCTTCGCGCAGGCCGGCCCCAACGCCGAGAAGGAGTATGACCTTGAAACCTTCTATGGCCCCAATTCACCGCTGGCGACGGCCTCGATCACGCCGGACGAACTGTACAACCTGACACCCGAAGAGCTTGACCGGCGGCTGACGGAATCGGCGCAGCGCGAGGCGCAGGAGCGTTTGAAGTCGTCCGGAGTGAGCTCTCTGGCCGCCCTGATGGGCGAGGACGAGGCGGCGGAAGCTGCTGATGCGCCGGATGGCGGCAAGGCCGATGCGCTTGCTGCAAGGGCCGCGCAGGAATTGCCGACCGCCAGGCCCGCGCCTGATCCGAAGACGGAGCTGGCCGATGCAGTTGCCCGCAAGCCGGACAGCCGGCAGGTAGCGAGCAGCGAGGCCGGCAATCTCCAGATCGACAAGGTGGCCCTGGTGGGCGTGACCGGTTCTCCCGGGCGCGGCAATGACGAACTGTACCGGGCCATGCGCAAGATGCTGCGCCAGGCGGGCTGGCCCGTCACCACCAAGCCCGGCAAGACGGCGCTGGCCATATCGGGCCGGGTGGAGATTGCCGCGCCTGCCGGCGGGGTGCAGCAGGTTAGCCTTGCCTGGGCGGTGATGCTGCCGGACGGAAAGGTGCTGGGCACGGTGCGCCAGCAGAACGACGTGCCGGCAGGCTCGCTCAACGAAGGCTGGGGACAGACGGCCGGGTTTGCGGCCGAAGCTGCCGCAGAGGGAATATTTGCGCTGGTCGATCAGGTGCGCGGCGGGTCCGCCGTGCGCTAAGCCAGCGTTCGTGCAATATTTTTCCGCTTAAATCCTGCTGCCGCTGTGGACGTGCGGCATTAGACTGTTGGCATTTGCGCGCCTTGGGTTGTAAGACACCTGTCATGAGGCTGGTTGTCCGGGCACGGCAGTGATGCCGCTGTTGGTCCGGCTTGGCAGGGCAAAGTCAGACATGAAAATTGTTGCAGGCAATTCCAACCGGCCGCTGGCGGAAGCCGTTGCCGCCTATCTCAACCTTCCCATGACGAAATGCTCCGTGCGGCGGTTTGCCGACATGGAAGTGTTCGTCGAGATCCAGGAGAACGTGCGCGGCGAGGACGTGTTCATCGTCCAGTCGACCTCGTTCCCGACCAACGACCACCTTATGGAGCTGCTGATCATCATCGACGCGCTGCGCCGGGCGTCGGCCCGCCGCGTCACCGCCGTGATCCCCTATTTCGGCTATGCCCGCCAGGACCGAAAGCCCGGCCCGCGCACGCCGATTTCAGCCAAGCTGGTGGCCAACATGATCGAGCGCGCCGGGGCTGACCGCGTTCTCACCATCGACCTGCACGCCGGCCAGATCCAGGGCTTCTTCGACATTCCGACCGACAACCTGTTTGCAGCCCCCGTGATGGTGCGCGACATCAAGGACAACAAGGACCGCTTTGGCGGCTCGGAAGTGTGCGTGGTGTCGCCGGACGTTGGCGGCGTGGTGCGCGCGCGCGCCCTTGCCAAGCGCATCGGTGCGCCGCTGGCCATCGTCGACAAGCGGCGCGAGCGGGCGGGCGTCTCGGAAGTCATGAACATCATCGGCGAGGTCGAGGGCATGTCCTGCATCCTCGTCGACGACATCGTCGACTCGGGCGGCACGCTGTGCAACGCGGCCGAGGCGCTGCTCGACGCCGGTGCGGCGGACGTGTCGGCCTACATCACCCACGGCGTGCTGTCGGGTGGGGCGGTGGCCCGCATCACGGCGTCGAAGCTCAAGCAGCTGGTGCTGACCGACTCGATCCAGGCAAC
>CAZYKZ010000345.1:0-2522 GCA_964648175.1 uncultured Anderseniella sp. | reverse complement strand
CAACGACCTCCGGATCCACAATCCGGCGCTCTAACCAACTGAGCTACGCCTGCACGAATGAACTGGCCGTTCGGTGCGGCGCAAACTATGCCCACGGCGCAGGAATTGCAAGATGCCAATGCACACCGGCCACGAGAACCGGTTCGGGGAGGAACATGTGCCATTCAGGTAATCCGGGCAGAACTTTTGCCGGACGGAACAATGGCGTGGACGCAAGCCCCGCAACCGGACTAGAGTAGAGCCGGATGCGGCCAGAACGGGCTCCGGCATTGGGCGGAGCGCCGACTGTCAAACAGACGGCAACTGAAGACCCGGCTTGGATTGTCTTGCAGGCAACCAGGCCGGATGGGGACATGTTGTGACGCAGAGTACCGCGCCGAGCCTTGACGACCTGAACACGCTGACCGCGCCTGCCTGGCTGTGGGATGGCGATCGCATGCGCGTCGTCTGGGCGAACCAGCCGGGCGTCCGCTTCTTCGGATGTTCCAGCCTGTTCGATCTGATCGAGACGCCGTTCGACGAGGCTGACCCGGGCGTGGCCCGGGTGCGGGAACTGGCCCGCCAGGTCAAGCGCGGCGAAAGCTGGCAGGAAATGATTTCCTTTGCGTCGGCGGTGTCGGACGACCCTTTCAGCGCCGAGGTGCACGTCCATGCACTGGCAGATGGCCGCAACGGCCTGCTGCTGGTCGCAGAATCCGGTGAATTGCCGGGCGAAGCAGCAACGTCCCGCGGCAACGGTTTCGAGGCCGGCGTTCTGGAAAGCCTTCCCGTGGCAACCGTGATCTGTGCTGCGGACGGCAAGCTGAAGTTCGCCAATGCTGCGGCCCGGGATATCTGGCGCGGCACGCCGCCGGACACGCTGGAGACGATGACCGACGCCGCGACGGCAGACGGCCTGATGGCCCGTGCAGCCCGTGCCGGCATGGCCGGCATCTCCGCTCAGCTCAAGACCGGCTACGGCCCGCGCGAGTTCAGGCTGATGGCCCGCAGGCTCGGCCCACCGGAGGAGCCTGCAGGTTTTTCCGTGGTGCTCGAAGACGTGACAGACCGCAGGGCGCTCGAACAGCAGGCGGCACAGGCCGGCAAGCCGGCCGCCGCAACGCCGGCTCCGGCATCGGAGAAGCCCGCCGCCACCCGCGCAGCCGCATTACGTCCAACAGCGCCAGCCGAACCGGCCGCCAACAGCCTCGACAGGATCCGGGCGGCCATCGAGGCTGCGGGCCTTGATAACGAGCCCCGGCAACAACCTGCGAAAGACGTCACGCCTGTTGTGGCTCCTGTCGCGCAGACGCGGTTTGATGTTTCACCGGTGGTGCGCAAGTCGTTGTCGGGCGTGAAGCGGGCGGTTGTGCTCTATCGCAGCGGGAAGCTGGTCTATGCCAATGCCGCTGCTGCCGCGCTGCTCGGTTACGACGCCGATGACGATCTGGCATCGCGCGACGACATTGCCGGAACAGTGACGGACATTTCCGGCAAGACCGGCGTTGCCGAACTGAAGACGAGGTCAGGCGCCGCGATTGCGGTGCGCGTCGAGAAGTCGACGTTCCCGTGGAACGACGGCGCCATGCCGCTTGCCATCCTGTCGCCGGCGGAAAATGTGGCATCGGCCGCCGTTCCAGCGCCGCTGACTGCACCGGCGGAACCAGCTAACACCATGAAAGCCGGCGAGGCTGAGCAGGCAACGCCCGAAGCGCCGGAGCCGTCGCCAGAACCAGTCGCAGAAGAAGCGCCCGTCGAGCCGCAACCAGAACCGGCAGAAACGGAAGAACAATCCGGCGATGCTGCACCGTCTGCGACGCCTGCTGCGCCCGAAACCGGACAGCCGGCGGCGCAACCGGTGGACATGAATGAGCTGCTGTCCATACTCGACACCGCCAGCGACGGCGTCGTGTTCCTGTCCGAGACAGGCGACATCAACTGGATGAGCGCCGGTGCGGAGGCGCTGTTCGGGGTTCATGCGGCCAGCGTCATCGATACGCCGCTGGCCGGATTGATGGACAAACCGTCGGCCAAGACCGTTCGCGACTATGTTGCAGCCCTTGGCGACCGGGGGCTTTCGAGCCTGTTCAATTCGGGCCGGGAGGTCACTGCGCAGATGCAGGACGGTGGCGAGGTGCCGCTGTTCCTGACCATGCGCCGCACGGCTGCCGCCATCGCCGGCATTCCCGCTTCCGCCTATTGCGCGGTGCTGCGCGACATCACCCAATGGAAAAAGACCGAGGCGGAACTGCGCGAGGCGCGCGACCGCGCGGAAGCGTCCAGCAAGCAGAAGTCGGAGTTCCTGGCGCGCATGAGCCATGAACTGCGCACGCCTCTCAACGCCATCCTAGGTTTTTCGGACGTAATGCGGAAAGGCGAGTTCGGCAAGCTCGGCAGCGAACGCTACGAGGGTTATGCCAACGACATCCACACCTCGGGCGAATACCTGCTGTCACTGGTCAACGACCTGCTCGACCTGTCGAAAGTCGAGGCCGGCAAGCTGGAGCTGAACTTCACCTCGGTGGACCTGGGCGCCATCACCG
>CAZYKZ010000344.1:0-2535 GCA_964648175.1 uncultured Anderseniella sp. | reverse complement strand
TCGAGGTTGATCTCGAACTGGCCCGGCCCATACTCGGAAATCATGGTGGAGGTGGGCAAGTTCTGCGCCTTGCAGGCGGCCTCGATGGCCGAGATCACCGGTGCGAACTCGTCCAGCTTGTCGAGCGACAGGACCTTGCCGGCAGCTTCAGCACGGCCATTGCGCGGCGAAACGGCCGGGATCGGCTCGCCATTGTCGCCGCGCTCCGCTGAAATGAAGTAGAATTCAAGCTCAACGGCGGTAACGGGCGTGAGTTTCAGCTCCTTGAAGCGTTCCACCACGCCTTTCAACACGGTGCGCGGATCGTACCACAGAGGCTTGCCGGTGGCGGCGCTTTCGGGTTCGCACAGGACCTGCGCCAGACCCGGCGCCCATGGGGCAGCAACAAGCCGTCCCGGGACCGGTCTTACGATTGCGTCAGGGTCGCCATCGGAAAAGCCGTGGCCCATCGGGTCGGCGGTGTTGCCCTGCACGTCGACGAGGCTCATGGCAGCGCACACGGGCGTTCCGCTGTCATAGAACTTTTCGATGTGCGCGCGTGGCAGCCGCTTGCCATAGGCGTTGCCGCACAGGTCTATCAGCACCGCGTCGAGGTGCGTGATGTCCGGGTGGGTGTCGAGAAACCTTTTGACTTCGCCGTCTGCCGTCATGCTGATGCCCCTGCTTGCCTTTTGCCGCAGGCAGTCTAGGGGTCTCGCACAGGTGTTGCCAAGAAGGCCGATCTGTGGGTATAACCCGCCCGCTTGAACGAACCGTCCGGCCAGTGTGGGCTGCCGTGGCGGTTTTAATGCTTAAATACAACAAGCGCTCAGGCACGTTGCTCATACCAAGCGAGCGAAGCGAGGCAAGGCCGACTGGCCGCCGCACGATGTGCGCCCCCGCGGAGCCGGCGAACGAAGTGAGCACCGGCGCGAGCCAGATGGAGACAGCAAAATGCCCAAGATGAAGACGAAATCGTCTTGCAAGAAGCGTTTCAGCTTCACCGCAAGCGGCAAGGTCAAGGCCGGTCAGGCAGGCAAGCGCCACGGCATGATCAAGCGGAGCAACAAGTTCATCCGCAACCAGCGCGGCACCATGATCCTCACGGAAGGTGACGAGCGTCTGGTCAAGGGCTTCATGCCCAACCGCTAACGGCACGCAAGGAGATTATCACAAATGGCACGAGTTAAACGTGGTGTGACGGCTCACGCGCGTCACCGCAAGGTCGTCAAGGCAGCCAAGGGTTACTATGGCCGCCGCAAGAACGTGTTCCGCGCTGCAGTGCAGGCGGTGGAGAAGGCCGGGCAATACGCCTATCGCGACCGCCGCCGCCGGAAGCGCAACTTCCGCTCCCTGTGGATCCAGCGCATCAACGCAGCCTGCCGCGAGCTGGGCATGACCTACGGCCGATTTATCGACGGCCTCGGCAAAGCCGGTGTCGAAGTTGACCGCAAGGTGCTGGCCGATATCGCCGTGCGCGAGCCGGAAGCCTTCAAGGCTCTGGTTGAGAAGGCCAAGGGCGCGCTGGCTTAAGTCAGTTGCACCTTCCGTTTCGCACCTTGCGGAGCGGGTATCAGATACGAACCGAGCAAGGCCGGGCCCTACTCCCGCTTCAGAAATGTCGCGTGGAAGATGGCCCGGTTTTTTGATTCTGAAAGAAACAAGAATGAGTAACCTGGCAGAACTTGAGAGCCAACTGATCGCCGCCGTGGATGCGGCGGGCGACGAGGCCGCGCTGGACGAGGTGCGTGTTTCCGCGCTGGGCAAGAAGGGCACCATTTCCGAGCAGATGAAAACGCTCGGCAAGATGGACCCGGAAGAACGCAAGGCAGCCGGTCAGGCGCTCAACGCGCTCAAGGACAAGGTCGCCGACGCCATAGCCGCGCGCTCCACGATGCTGAAGGACGCAGCGCTCGAGGCGCGGCTGGCCAGCGAGTTCGACGACGTTACCCTGCCGGTCCGGCCCGAACTGAAGGGTTCGATCCACCCGGTCAGCCAGGTATGGGAAGAGGTGGTGCAGATTTTCGGCGACATGGGCTTTGCCGTGGCCGAGGGGCCGCACATCGAGACCGACTGGTACAATTTCGGGGCGCTGAACATTCCGGAAGATCACCCGGCGCGGCAGGAGCACGACACGTTCTACTTCAACCCGAAGGAAGACGGCTCGCGCAGGGTGCTGCGCACGCACACCTCGCCGGTGCAGATCCGCACCATGGAGAAGTCCACCACGCCGATCCGCATCATCGCGCCGGGGCGCACGTTCCGCTGCGACTCGGACCAGACGCATACGCCGATGTTCCATCAGGTCGAGGGGCTGGTGCTCGACGAGACCACGCACCTTGGTCACCTGAAGTGGTGCCTGGAGGAGTTCTGCAAGGCGTTCTTCGAGGTCGATGAAGTGAAGATGCGGTTCCGCGCCTCGCACTTCCCGTTCACCGAGCCGTCCATGGAAGTGGACATCAACTACTCGGTCGAAAACGGTCAGGTGAAGATCGGCACCGGCAACAAGTGGATGGAAATCCTCGGCTCCGGCATGGTGCACCCGAAGGTCATCGC
>CAZYKZ010000343.1:0-2557 GCA_964648175.1 uncultured Anderseniella sp. | reverse complement strand
AAGCAAACAGGCGGCTGGCGCAATACGGACCCAATGTCTTGCGAACCCATCCGCCAGCCAACCTGCTGGTGGTGTTTCTGAAGCAGTTCAACAGTGCCGTTGTCTATCTGCTGATAGCCGCGGCACTGCTGGCCTTCCTGCTGGGTGATCGCCTCGAAGCCGCGGCCATAGCCGCAGTGCTCGCCATCAACGCCATCGTCGGCTTTGCCACCGAACTGAGGGCGGTGCGGTCAATGGAGGCGTTGCGCGCCCTTTCAAGCCGGTATGCCGTCGTGCGGCGGGACGGGGATACCTGCTCCATACCAGCCGAGGAACTTGTGCCCGGTGACCTTGCAATACTGGATGCAGGCGACGTTCCGGCTGCCGACATGCGCCTGCTTGAGGCATCCAACCTTGCAAGCGACGAATCCTCGCTGACAGGCGAATCCCTGCCGGTCGCGAAGTCAGTCGATCCAGTTGCGGAGGAAGCCATACTGGCCGAGAGATCGTCGATGGTGTTCAAGGGCTGCGCCATCACGCGTGGCACGGGTGAGGCCATTGTGACGGGCACCGGCATGAACACCGAACTGGGCGCGATCACCAGGCTGGTGGAACAGAGCGAGCCGGAACGCTCCCCGCTCGAACAGCAGCTGACGCGGCTCAGCCGTGACCTGATCTGGCTGACGCTCGTTCTGGCAGGCCTGGTCGCGGGGATCGGCATTCTCGCGGGCCGCGATGTCATGCTCATGATTGAGTCCGGCGTGGCTCTGGCCGTGGCGGCCATCCCGGAAGGACTGCCGATCGTCGCGACGCTGGCCCTGGCCAGGGGGATGCTGCGCATGGCCCGCAAGAATGCCTTGATTGAACGGCTCTCCGCAGTTCAGACCCTGGGCTCCACCACCGTGATCCTGACCGACAAGACCGGCACGCTCACCGAGAACCAGATGCATGTAGACAGGATCTTTCTGGGCACCGGAGAGGTCACGTTCGACCGGACTAACCAGGTCTTCAACGCTGGCGGGCAAACCTTGAAGCCGATGCCGGGCACGGCGTTGGCCATGCTCCTGCGTGCGGTGGCGCTATGCAACAACGCAACAATCGCCTCAGGAGATCATCCGGCGTCAGGAGATCCCATGGAAGTCGCTCTCCTGGAGGTCGCTTCCGCCGGAGGACTATCGAGGCCGGCTCTGCTTGCCGGCTTGCCGGAAGTGAAGGAGGTGGCTTTCGATGTGCAGACACGGATGATGGCAACGGTGCACAGGCATGACGGGGAATTCCTTGTCGCGGTCAAGGGCGCCCCGGAAGCCGTCTTTGATTGTGCCACAAGGGTTCTTGATAATGCCGGAGTGCGGGCCTTCGGCCGAAAGCAGCGCCAGCGCTGGCACAAGGCTGCTGAGGTGCTGGCCGGACAGGGGCTGCGGCTTCTGGCGGTCGCTGAGAAAATTGTCCGCGATGCGGACACGGGGCCGTATGAAGAACTGGTGCTGATCGGTCTTGTGGGGTTTCAGGACCCACCGCGCGCCGACATTGCCTCGGCGATTGCCGATGCCCGGCGCGCAGGCATCAGAACAGTGATGGTAACGGGCGATCACACCGCGACTGCGCGGCATATCTCGAGGTTGGTCGGTCTTGCCAGCGAGGGTGAAGCAGGGATCAGCGGCCGCGATCTTAAACCGGTCGACAAGATGACACCGCAAGTGCGGGAACAGGTTCGCCAGGCTCTCGTTTTTTCGCGTGTCACGCCAGAGCAGAAGCTCGACCTCATCCGCCTCCACCAGCAGGCGGGCGACGTCGTGGCGATGACGGGCGACGGCGTCAACGACGCTCCTGCATTGCGCAAGGCCGACATAGGCATTGCCATGGGCGTACGCGGCACGCAGGTCGCTCGCGAGGCCGCAGACATGGTGCTGCGCGATGATGCGTTCTCGACCATCATCGATGCCATCCGGGAGGGCAGGATCATCCTGACCAACATCCGGCGGTTTACGACCTATCTTCTGTCCTGCAATCTCAGCGAGATCCTGATCGTGGCGCTGGCTGTCATCGGGGGACTTCCCCTGCCATTGCTGCCTCTGCAAATCCTGTTTCTCAACCTTGTAACCGATGTCTTTCCGGCGCTTGCGCTTGGCACCGTAAAAGGTGATGACAGCGTGCTGGAGCGCCCTCCTCGCCCGCCTGACGAACCCATCCTCGCGCGGCGCCAATGGCAAACCATCATTTTCGATGGCACAAGTATCGCACTGTCCACGCTGGCAGCTCTTGTCATGGCAATATTCATGCTAAGCCTCGAGGGCAGCGACGTGACGACGGTAACGTTCTTCACCCTTGCCCTTGCGCAGCTGTGGCACGTGTTCAACATGCGCAACTGGCGAGAGCGGTTCATTGCAAATCCCGTGATGCAAAACGCCTACGTTTGGCTCGCAGTCATCGTTTGCCTGCTGATCCTGGCGCTAGCCTATTTGCAGCCGGACCTTGCCAGTGTTCTGAAGCTGACCAGCCTGTCTGGAGACGCGTGGCTGATTGTACTTGGGTGCAGCCTTTTGCCCGTCGCCATACGGCAGGTTCAGGCCTTGTGGCG
>CAZYKZ010000342.1:0-2562 GCA_964648175.1 uncultured Anderseniella sp. | reverse complement strand
TCCTCTATCGTCTGGCCATGCGTGCAATCGCCATGGACGGCACCTGCACCGGCGAGCACGGCATCGGCTCGGGCAAGCGCAAGTTCCTCGAGGCAGAGCACGGCCCCGCCGTGGCGGTGATGCGGACCATCAAACAGGCGATCGACCCTAAAAACATCATGAATCCGGGCAAGATATTGCCCGGTTGAACCAGTGAACTGATGCGGCCCGCCCAGTGAGCATTCTGAAATCACCGCTGACCATCCTCGGCATCCTGCTGATCATTGCCGCAGGCGTGCTAGGGCTGGCGCCGTATTTCGTCAACTGGAACGATCACAAGGCGGAGTTCCAGCGCCAGGCGAGCTTGCTTACGGGCCGCACCGTCACCATCGACGGGCAGATCAGCGTCCGCCTGTTCCCGTGGCCCAGCCTGACCGCCGACAATGTCCGCATTTCCAACCCGCCGGGCTCGCTGTTGCAGGACTTCGCCCAGGTGGAACGGGTCGAAGCCGAGATCGCGGCCCCTGCCCTGCTGTCGGGCCAGATCGAGTTCCGCAAGGTGCGGCTGCTCAGGCCCGTTCTGGCGCTTGAACGGCTGGCTTCCGGCGGCACCTCGTGGAACATCAACCCCGCCCGCTCGCTCAAGGGCCTGCCGGGCGCCGACCAGATCGCGGTGGCCGGGATCGACATCGTCGATGGCCAGGTGTTCCTGGGCGACGGCCGGCGTGGTGGCCTGTCGGAAGTGGCAGGGGTGAACGGCAGGCTGTCCGCTCCCGCTCTCGACGGCCCGTGGCGCATCCAGCTTGATGCGGCGCAGGCCGGCACGCCGTTCGGCCTGTCCGCCTCCACCGGCAAATACCGGCCCGGCAAACCGCTCAACATCGCCGTCTCCATCATCCCGAAGGACGATACCGGCTTCACCTGGTCATTCGACGGCGAGACACTGCGCGAAGACGGCAATGTGACCGGCAAGCTGACGGTCGCTCCCGCCGTGCTGGCCGGCGGCAAGGCCAACCCGCTGAACTCCCTCTGGCAGGTTCGCGTGACCAGCGAACTGACCGCCGACTTCGACCGGGTTTCCCTGCGCAAGATCGAAGTGGTACCCGCCACCGATCTGGCCGGGGGCAACCTGGTCACCGGTGAGGCCGACATCGCGCTTGGTCAGCGTCTCGATGTCGATGCCCGGCTTGCAGCCGCCAGCCTGGACATTGACCAGTTGCTCGGCCGCAACCTGCTGCGCTCGGCCAGCGCCGGAACGGACGCACAGGCCGCAGGCGATAGCCCGGTAACCGGCGGCACCGCGGCACTTCTGGACAGCTTGTCCATAGTGCTGCAGGCCCTGCCGGCGGAAACACGCATACGCTTCGAGACCGCCATCACCAGCATGATCATCGGCGGCGAGACACTTACCCGCGTTCGGCTGGCCGGTCAGGCCTCGCCTGAGGCGCTGCGCATCACAGAGGCATCAGGCGGCATGCCCGGCCAGACCCGCGCCGGCTTCACCGGCGTTCTGCTGCCCGCTGCGAATGCCATCAAGCCGCAACTGGCCGGCGATCTTTCCCTTGAGTCCGTTTCAGTCCGCGACCTTGCCACATGGGCGCTGCCCGACAGCGCCGAGGCGATCAACCGGGTCTGGTCTGGCGCACGCGGACGCGCGCGGCTTGAGGCGAAGCTCGGCCTAACGCCGGATACGATACGTCTTACCGGCATCAAGGCCCGCCTCGACGACGCAACTGCGACCGGTTCTTTCCGCGTCACGACCGGCGACACTCCATCGGTTTCGGTACGCATGGTCGCCGACACCATCAACGTCGACCGCTATGCGCCGCGGGGCTTTTCCAATGCCGCCATCGAAGATGGCACTTTTACGGGGCTCGCAGACCTTGCTGCGGGGCTGCTCGCATTCGGCGACGCCCAGATGACCATCCAGACCGACAGCCTCGTGATGCGGGGCGTCGAGGCCCGGGACATCGCCGTGGACGTCGACATGTCCAAAGGCGCGATCGAACTGCGCACCATCGAGATCGGCGGTATAGGCGATGCCAGACTGGACATCGCCGGCGTCCTGACCTTCCCGGCCGATGGCATGACGGGGTCTGTTTCGGGCACGTTCAAGGCGACCGACCCCCGGCCGTTCCTCCGCCTGGCTGGCATCATCGACGCGGCCGGCAGCCGCGCGCCCTGGGCCCGGCGCCTGGGGCCTGTCGACGTCAGGATCCTGTCCGAACTGACCACCGCAGCTGCAGAGAACTCGCTCAAGGCCACGCTGAGGGGAACCGCCGCTGGCGCCAGTATCGACGCCAGCGCAACCTTTGACGGCAACCTGCAGGACTGGCGTGCCGGCAAGCTGGTGCTGGATGCTACCGCCACCGGGTCAACCAGCGCCAACCTTCTGGCGCTCACGGGCCTTGAACCTGTGAAGGGCGGCGACGAACCGGCCAGCGTCGAACTGAAACTGTCAGGCACCCCCTCGTCCGCCCTTTCCGGCACGGCCCGTGTCTCCGCCTTTGCAGCTGAGATGGACCTCGACGGCGGCCTCACCGTCAACCCGCAAGGCCGCGTGGCCGGCACCGGCCGCCTCGG
>CAZYKZ010000341.1:0-2563 GCA_964648175.1 uncultured Anderseniella sp. | reverse complement strand
GGGCAGCGACGCAGAGCGTGTTGCATGTCTGACGAACATGACTGAGGCGCGCATCGGCGAGCTTGCCGCGGCAGCACGTTCGGGTCCGGGCCTCGAGGGCAAGCTGGAGCCGTTTGCCGTCATGAAGGATGCGATGCCGCGGGGATACCAGGTGGATTTTACGGGCTTCAAATTTGCCGAACCCAAGCTGCAGGGCGAAGTGGCGTTCAATGACGTGGTGGACAAGCTGATCGCCGAAGCGCCGGTGGATGAAAAGGTCGACTTCGATCCGCCGGGCGGGTTCCTCGATTTCCAGCAGTCGATGACGCTGACCTATGCCTCGCCGGAGCTGATGTCGGTCACGGTCAGCACCGGGCGCTATGACGGCGGGGCGCACCCCAATCATTATTCGGCGACGTACAACGTGCACATGCGCGACGGCGTGCTGGACTTCGGCAAGGTGTTTCCGGACAAGGCCGTGGCGCAATTGTCGAAGCTGTGTTTCGAGGCCCTGAAACGCCCCGGCGGCGAGAAGCTTAGCCCGCAGGAGCGGCGCGAGGCGATGTTCGATCCGACGCCTCAATCAATGCATGAGATGGTCGGCAATCTGGCGTCCTGGGCCTTCAACGAGACCGGCGCGACCATCCTGTTTCCGCCCTACGCCATCGCGCCCTATGCGGCCGGCGATTTTGAATGCGACTTGCCGTTGAAGACTCTGAAGACGCTTTCCCGGAACAAGGCTTATCTTCCCGGCTGACCCAGCCGGCGCCATTCATGGTTAACCGGTTGTCAACGCAACCGGGCTCATGCTTCCGGTTACGCGCAGCGAGCCAAGGTCAGCCGTCATGAGCCTGATGCCCGGTACAATGTTTCCCCTAGATGCCGCCAGTCCGGTGATGGCGGTGAGCGTCTGTTATCCGCTCAGTTGCGATGGCTCTGGTCCGGTGGAAGCGATCACGGCCCGGGGAAATGTGCCGTTGCTGATCGGCGAAAGCGTGCTGGCGGAAGTGCCGCGCGCGCAGCTGGAGAGTGAATGGCAAGCATCCGCCGTCCTTAGCGATGCCGAGGCTGCCGACTATTGCCGGCGCGCGGCGATGCGTTTGTCGCGCGCCTTCGACAGCGGGATCGGGGCTGCCGATCTTCCCGAACTCGTCGCCAATGCGGCAGTACTGTTCGTGCTCACGCTGCGCCGGTCAGGCATCGCCTCGCCGGGCGAGATTGCACCCTGCACCGTGCGCCATGATGGTTCATGCGGCGTTGGACTCCTGAGCCTGGCGGGCTGATGCCAGCGCAGTTCGTGCGATAGCGGGAGCCGCCAGCCAGCGGCTCAGGCCGATGGCTTCGCCAAAAACTTCCTCGATCAGCGAAACCGGCGTTGGCCACGGCATGGTGAAGCGGCCGTGGGTTTCGTCGCCGGAGAACTCCAGTTCGGCGCCGTGCTTTTCGGCAAGCTTGCGCATGCGGCTGTTGCTCGCCCGGCACCACAGGTCGAGACCGGCAACGGTGCGGTTGCGGGCAACCGCAATGATGCGCTCCAGCAGGGCATCGCCCAGGCCCTGATGCTGCCAGTCAGGCTCAACCGAGAAGGCAGCTTCTGCCTGCCACGGATAGTGTTCGGTAATGAAGCGGATCTCGCCAACACCGCGCAGGGCGCCATCCACGAACGCCCCGTATACAAGGCCGTTGCCGGCAAGCGCCTGGTGGACGTAGGCATCGAGAAGGGTGTCGTGAACGGCGCCGCCGAAGCGCATGGCGCGCGAATGGGCGTCGAGACGGTCGAAATGCCCACGGAACAGCGCGGCTTCGGAGGGCCACAGCCGCCGGACCACGAGCGAAGCAGGGCTGGATAGTGCATGTGTCATGGTATGGATTTCCTTCTTGCCCAGAGGGCGAAATCGTCTAGGTGAAAGGATAATGCTGCATTGCAACAAATTGAAGGCAAGAATGGTGCAACGCAACAAAACGTGATCAGAGGATTTTTTCGGGAACTGCCCGACAGATGTGGCGAATCTGGTGCTTGCCTCAACCCTGACCGGTGAGTACGGTCCCCGCCCGGATAAGGTCCACTACATCTCAGGAGGCTGCAGGGCACTCACCGGCCCGGCAGTAAACAACCCATGGTCAAGGAAATTGGTCACTTCATCGGCGGCAAGCGTGTCGCCGGCAAATCCGGCCGTTTTGCCGATGTGTACAACCCGTCTACGGGCGAAGTGCAGGCAAAAGTGGCTCTGGCCACCAAGGACGAGGTCCGCGCGGCGGTAGAAAACGCGGCAGCCGCACAGCCGGGCTGGGCGCGGGAGAACCCGCAGAAGCGCGCGCGCGTGATGATGAAGTTCATCGAACTGGTGAACGCCGAAAAGGAAAGCCTGGCACAGATGCTGTCGTCGGAGCATGGCAAGACCATTCCGGACAGCCACGGCGACATTCAGCGCGGCATCGAGGTTGCCGAGTTCGCGCTTGGCATTCCGCACCTGATGAAGGGCGAGTATACCGAAGGCGCAGGCCCCGGCATCGACATGTACTCGATGCGCCAGCCGCTGGGCGTGGCCGCCGGCATCACGCCGTTCAACTTCCCGGCGATGAT
>CAZYKZ010000340.1:0-2569 GCA_964648175.1 uncultured Anderseniella sp. | reverse complement strand
TCAGCCTCAGTTGCGCGACCGCCACACGCCCTTGCCGGCCAGTGGGCGTTCGCGAACGATGGCTTCGCGCCTGAGCACGTAGACGCCGGATGCAATGATCATCAGCGTGCCGATGACGGTGGTGAGCTTGGGAATTTCGCCCCACAGCAGGTAGGACAGGATCGAGACCCACAGCATGGCGGTGTACTCGAACGGCGCCACCACGGGCGCGCGGGCCACCCGGTAGGCGGTGGCCAGCATCCAGAACCCGGCGCCGGAAATGATGCCGACCATGATGATCATGCCGAGCTCCACCCCGGTGGGCATTTGCCAGGGCTGCAGCATGAAGCGCATCGGCCCGGCCTCGGGCACCGGCAGGCCAAGGTGCGCCACGCCGACGCCGAGCCCCACGCCCATGTAGAAGAAGGTGAGCATCATGTAGAACGCCATCACCGAACCGGATTCGGTGATGCCGATCTTGCGGCCCAGCACGGTGGACACGCCGTAACAGAACGCGGCCAGCATCGGCAGCAGGGCGGCGGGCTGGAAGGTGTCCGCGCCGGGCTGGATGATGACCAGCGCGCCGGCAAAGCCGAACAGGATGCCCGACCAGCGCCGCCAGCCGACCTTCTCGCCCAGCACCGGCACGGCAAGGGCGGTGATGAACAGCGGCGAAGTGAACCAGATCGCCACCACGGCGGTGAGCGGCATGGCGGGCAGCGCAAGGTAATAGAAGAAGAACGCCCCGAAGCCGATGAACGAGCGCAGCGCATGCATGCCCGGACGGCGTGTCGCCAGCGTGCCGAGCCCGGATTCGTAGTGAACGATCATGAAGATGATCGGCAGGGCGATGAGACCGCGCGCAAACACCAGCTGGTGCACCGGGTAGTGGTCCGAGAGCAGCTTTATGATCACGTCCTGGAACGCGAATATGAACAGCCCCGCGCACAGGTAGAGCACGCCCCGGAAGGTGTCGTTCAGGCCGGCGGATGTGGTGGAAGGCGAAGACATGCGCGCAAAGGTGCCAGCCGGGCGGACTCCATGTCGCGTTCAAAAGCGGCACGGGAAATGTCGCGCAAGAGACACGGTTAGCGGGTTGCCGCGCGGAACTTCTGGCGGCTTCGCGGCGTTGCAACGCACATGAAACGCAGAACACTCTTTCAACTCGCCGCGGCAGCGTGCCTGGCCCTGCCTTTGGCATCCTTGCCTGGGCCTGCGAAGGCGAACGAGGCCTTGTGGGCGGCGCTGCGCGAGGGCAGGGCCTTCGCGATGATGCGCCACGCGCTCGCGCCGGGTACGGGCGACCCGGCAAATTTCGACGTCAATGATTGCACGACGCAGCGCAACCTGTCTGTCGAAGGCCGCGAGCAGGCCCGGCGCGCCGGAGACGCCTTCCGGGACAACGGCATCCTGCTGGCGGACGTGAAGACCAGCGCCTGGTGCCGCTGCCGCGACACCGCCAGCCTGATGAACCTCGGCACGCCCGAAGTACTCGAACCGCTGAATTCGTTCTTCCAGAACCGCGGCCAGCGCGACCCGCAGACGCTAGCGCTGAAGCAATGGCTGGCCGAGCGGGCCGGCAGCGGGCCGCTGCTGCTGGTCACCCACCAGGTCAACATCTCGGCGCTGACCGGCGAATTTGCCAGCTCAGGCGAGATCATGGTGGTGGACCGGAATGTGAGCGACGGCGTGAAGGTGCTGGGCAGCCTCAAGCCTTAGGGTGCGGGCCGATGGATCAGATGCGCGCTTTCAACCGCATCTTGATCGGTCCTTCCGCGCGGCCATTGACCAGCTGCAGAACGTACGGATTGCCGGACGCGTCGATGTCGGACGTGCGGCCATGCCAGACCACGCCGCCTTCATTGAGCATCACCATGTAGTCGTACTCGTGCCGGGCCGAGTCCATGTCCGAGGTGATGGCGAACACAGTGGCGTGGGTCTGGTCGATCATCCGGTCCAGCACCCGGTAGATGGCCTTGGTGGTGATCGGGTCGAGACCCGCGGTGGGCTCGTCCAGCAGCATCAGCGACGGCTGGCCGGCAAACACGCGGGCAAGGCCGACGCGCTTCTGCATGCCGCCGGACAGTTCCGACGGCAGCAGGTCCGCGTTGGCGGCAGGCAGGTTGACCTGCGCCAGCGCCTCAATGGCAAGTTCGCGCGCTTCCTTGCGGCTCATGCCCTCGTTGTTGATCAGCCGGAAGCAGATGTTTTCCCAAACCGTGAGGCTGTCGAACAGGCCGCCCTGCTGGAACAGCACGCCAGTTGAATGCAGCCGCTCGTTGCGCTCGCGCACGCTGATGCCGGTGAGCGGTTCGCCGTCGAGCATGATGCGGCCTTGTTCGGGCTGATGGATGCCGGCGATGCACTTCATCAACACCGTCTTGCCGGATGCGGCAGGCCCGATCAGCACCGTCTTCGCGCCTGTGGGTACGGCCAGCGAGACGTCGTCCAGCACCTGCGTCCTGCCAAACCGCTTGCCGACGCCGTCGATGCGGAGCTTGATGGCCGGTGAAGTGCTGGTCATGTCGAGGCTTCCGGGGTTCATCGGGCAGGGGACCCCTTGTACCGTTGCGGCAACGGCGTGTGCAAG
>CAZYKZ010000339.1:0-2572 GCA_964648175.1 uncultured Anderseniella sp. | reverse complement strand
TGATCATCAGCGGCGGCGACAGGGCGATGGTGTCGCCGGTGATGCGCAGCACGATGTCGTGGTCGTGGAAGCCGTTCTCCATCGCCTTGTAGGCACGCAGGCCCGGCTTGCCGTCCACCGGCTTCATGTCGATGGCCGCGACGAGGCCAAGGGTACGGATGTCCTCCACCAGCGGATGCCCCTTGAGCGACATGGCCGCATCGGCCCACTTTTCCTCGAGGTTCAGCACGTTTTCGTAGAGCTTCTCCTCGCGGTAGACATCCAGCGTGGCAAGCGCGGCGGCTGCCGCCATCGGGTGGCCGGTGTAGGTATAGCCGTGGAACAGTTCGATGACGTGCTCAGGTCCGCCCATGAACTCGTTGTAGATCTTGTCCGTCACCATGACGCCGCCCATCGGGATGGTGCCCGAGGTGATGCCCTTGGCGAAGGTGATCATGTCCGGCACCACGCCGAAACGCTCGGCGGCGAAGGTGTGACCCAGACGCCCGAAGCCGGTGATGACCTCGTCGAAAATGAGCAGGATGCCGTGCTTGTCGCACAGTTCGCGCAGGCGCTTGAGATAGCCCTTCGGCGGCGGCAGCACGCCGGTGGAACCGGCCATCGGCTCGACGATGACGGCGGCGATGGTGGAGGCGTCGTGCAGCGCCACCATACGCTCCAGCTCATCGGCCAGGTGTGCGCCCCACTCGGGCTCACCCTTGGTGTAGGCCTGTTCGGCGCGGTTGTAGGTATGCGGCAGGTGATCGGAGCCCGGCAGCAGCGGGCCGAACCACTTGCGGTTGGCGACCATGCCGCCGACCGAGATGCCGCCGAAGCCCACGCCGTGATAGCCACGTTCGCGGCCGATCATGCGGGTGCGCGAGGCTTCGCCGCGCGAGCGGTGATAGGCCAGCGCGATCTTCAGCGCCGTGTCGCCGGCTTCAGAGCCGGAGTTGGTGAAGAAGGCATAGTCGAGGTTGCCGGGGGCCAGCATGGCAAGGCGAGAGGCCAGTTCGAAAATCTTCGGGTGGCCATACTGGAAGGTCGGCGCGAAGTCGAGCTCGGCTGCCTGCTTCTGGATCGCCTCGATGATCGGCTGGCGGCAGTGGCCGGCATTGGAGCACCACAGGCCGGCGGAGGCGTCGATCAGCGCGCGACCCTTCATGTCGTAGTAGTGCATGTCCTTGGCGCGCGCGATCAGGCGCGGGCGCTTCTTGAACGCCGCATTGGGGGTGAAACCCATGAAGAAGGCTTCGAGATTGTTCGGCGTCGGCTCCCACGCAGCCATGTCGAGATGGGCCGGCTTGTTCATCGCTCACGTACTCCGCATTTTGATGACATTGAAAATGAGACTAGCGCAATTCATCGGCTGTTTCATCCGACCAGATTCGGTTGGCCGCTTACACCACCGCCCGGCTCACCCTGTTGCCTTCACTGGCAAAATCGTCGGTATCTGGAGGAATTTGCGTCGCTCCACCTTGCAAGCGCCTCGAAAGATCACCATTATCCCGCATGCCGGGAAGCGGAAGGGTCAGTGCGATCTGCGATAAGGGCGGCGCGGTGCGCACGGACGATAACACTGACCAACAGGAATCGAACATATCATGCACGTCGCCAACCTGATGAAGCTGCCGGCCTTGTTAGCCGGAGCAGCGCTCATGTCTTTATTGCCCGCTCAAGCCAATGCCGGGTGCGGGCACGAATGGGCAGAGCCGGGAACCTACATGATCACCGGAAACTTTCGCGGCAGCGAGGAATCTGCTGGCGCTGAACTGACCCGGGACTGCCGGATCCAGCTGAAAATCCCTGGCGTCTATACGGGTGGTCCGGTGAGCAAGGACGGCAAGTGCGTGCGCTTCACGTTCAAGGTCGACAAGGAAAAGGGCCTGTTCAAGGGCCGCTGGTGCAACGACATCGCCACGGTGGACTGGAAAGGCAAGAACGTGCAGGCGCGGATCCGCAAGGTCGGTTTCAAGTAGGCACAATCGAAATCAAGCCTTTTACCCGATATTAGGCCAGCTCTGTTTCCCTGACAGCCATTGTCAGCGGGAAACGAGACAGGCCCATGCACAGCAATCTCCACGGCGAAGCCGGCGCTGCCGCCAGCCTTGACACCGCACCATCGCAGGCCGGGCGGCTGGCAGTACTGCTCGGCAATGCCCTGTTGGGCGAACTGCGCAGCAGCCGGCTGTTCTATGGCGCCTTCGCCGTCTGGCTCTCGGTCACGCTGGCGGCAACCTTCGTCATCGGCGATACGCTGCTGCCATCCATTTCCGTCTATGCCAAACGGATCAATCTGGTGGTCGCGCTGGTGGTGCTGGCTGCGGTGGCGGCGGCTGTACTAGCCACGATGCGGGCACGTTCGCAGGCAGGCCTTCTGCAAGCGTTTGCCGACCATCTGGTGCAGACCGACCTCGCCGGCCGGACAATCCGGCTGCTGCTGGCGGTTGGCACTTTCGTGCTGTTCATGGCCTGCTTCCTGTACTGGAAGATGAAGATTACCTGGCTGGTGCCGTTCTCGTGGGACGAGACCTTCGCACGAATGGATGCCTGGCTGCTGGGCGGCCGGCAGGCCTGGGACGTGATGGCGCCG
>CAZYKZ010000338.1:0-2576 GCA_964648175.1 uncultured Anderseniella sp. | reverse complement strand
TTCGGCGGCATGATCTCGTTCGGTCATGCGGCCTTCATCGGCATCGGCGCCTACATGGTCGGCATCCCGGCCTATCACGGCTTCGAGTCGGGCTGGCTGCACTTTCCGCTGGCGATGCTCGTCTCGGCTCTGTTTGCGCTGGTTACCGGTGCGGTATGCCTCAGGACCAAGGGCGTCTACTTCATCATGATCACCATGGCGTTCGCGCAGATGGCCTACTACTTCTTCCTGTCACTGGAGGAATATGGCGGCGATGATGGGCTGACCATCTACAACCGCTCGATCCTCAACATCATCGACATCGAGAACAAGGTGGTGCTGTTCCTGCTCGCGTATGCCGTGCTCGTTGCCGGCATTTACGCGGTCTACAGGATCGTCAATTCGCGCTTCGGCATGGTGGTGCGCGGTTGCCAGTCCAACGAGGCGCGCATGAAGGCGCTCGGCTACAACACCTATGCCTACCGCCTGACTGCCTATGTCATCGCGGGGACAATGTGCGGTCTGGCCGGGGCGCTGCTCGGCAATTTCCAGAGCTTCATCTCGCCGGACATGATGGGATGGACGCGCTCGGGCGAGCTGATGTTCATGGTCATCCTGGGCGGCACCGGCACGCTGTTCGGCCCCGTGTTCGGGGCGGTCGCGTTCCTCGTCATCGAGGAAATCCTGTCGGCCTTCACCACCTACTGGGCGCTGCCGTTCGGCATCCTGCTGATCCTGTCGGTGCTGTTCATCAAGGGTGGCCTGTCCGGCCTCATCCACCGGGGGCTGAGGCATGGCTGACACGCTTCTGGCGGTACGCAACCTGAAGAAGTCGTTCGGGGGCGTGAACGCCACCGACGACGTTTCCATCGAGGTCGAACGCGGCGAGCTTCACGCCATCATCGGACCCAATGGCGCGGGCAAGACGACGCTGATTGCGCAGCTCTCCGGCGATCTTGCGCCCGATTCCGGCAAGGTTCTGCTGGACGGCAAGGACATCACCAACGTGCCCACCCACCGGCGCTCGCACTTCGGCATGGCCCGTTCATTCCAGATCACGTCGGTGTTCATGAACATGAGCGTCATCGACAACGTGTCGCTGGCGGTCCAATCACACGACGGCACCTCGTTCAGGTTCTGGCGGCCCGCCTGCACCGAAGAGCGGCTGCGGCAACCTGCAATGGACATACTCGAGAAGGTGGGGCTGGCGGACCGGGCGGGCACCATCGCCTCTGCCATGAGCCATGGCGAGCGCCGGCAGCTTGAGCTTGCCATGGCGCTGGCGACCAAGCCGCGCTTCCTGCTGCTGGACGAGCCGATGGCCGGCATGGGCGTGGAGGAAAGCGCTGCCATGGTCGGCATCCTGAAGGGGCTCAAGGGCGACAAGACCATCCTTCTGGTGGAGCACGACATGGACGCGGTGTTCGCGCTGGCCGACCGTATCTCGGTGCTGGTCTATGGACGGGTGATCGCCACCGGCAAGCCCGCCGACATCCGGCGCAACAAGGCGGTGCGCGACGCCTACCTCGGGGAGGACTGAGGCCATGCTGCAGGTATCAGACCTCGTCACCTTCTATGCCACCAGCCAGGCGCTGTTCGGCATGACGTTCGACGTGCAGGCGGGCGAGGTCGTCACGCTGATGGGCCGCAACGGCATGGGCAAGACGACCACGATCAACTCGATCATCGGCATTGTGAGGCCTGCCTCCGGCTCGGTGAAGTTCGACGGCGTGGAAGTGTCGAAACTGCCGTCGTTCAAGACCGCCAACCTGGGCATCGGGCTGGTGCCGGAAGGCCGGCAGGTGTTTCCCAACCTGTCGGTGCGCGAAAACCTGATCGCCACGGCCTCCAATCACCTCAAGCTGCCGGACCCGTGGACGCTGGACAAGGTGTACGCCATGTTCCCGGAGCTCAAGGCACGCGAAACGTCGATGGGCAACCTTCTGTCGGGCGGCGAGCAGCAGATGCTGGCGATCGGCCGCGCCCTGATGACCAATCCGAAGCTGCTGGTGCTGGACGAGGCCACCGAGGGCCTGGCGCCGCTGATCCGCGAAAAGATCTGGCACGCGCTTGCGGAGCTGCGCAAGTCGGGCCTGTCGATCCTCGTCGTGGACAAGAACCTCAAAGACTTGCTGAAGCTGGCTGACCGCCACTTCATCATCGAGAAGGGTCAGGTGGTGTGGACCGGCACATCGGCGGAGCTGAAGAAGAACGAGGACGTGCAGCACCGGTATCTGGGGGTTTGAAGGCCGGCAAGTTCCGCGGTCCGTATCCCGGGCTTGATCCGGGATCCAGTTGAGGTGCATTTCTGGACCCCCGGAACAAGTCCGGGGTACCGATCCCAAACCGTTTTGCTAACCCGCCGTGTTTGCGCCGCAAATGGTGGTTCAACTTCGCTTCATGTTCCGGCGGCTCTCGAGATTTTTTGCCACTTTCGTCATTGTCCTGATCCTGCTGCCCATCGCAGCGGGCACGGCGCTGACCTATTCGCAAGGCTGGCCGTCGAGCTGGCGCAGTGCCGACTGGTCATCGTCAGGCATGTTGCCTGCAGCTGCGGCAGACCGGGATGCAGTGGTCTACGTCATGGCGGCGCGCTC
>CAZYKZ010000337.1:0-2581 GCA_964648175.1 uncultured Anderseniella sp. | reverse complement strand
TGCCACTCGCAGATGATCCGGCCGTTCCGCGACGAGGTGGAACGCTATGGCCACTACTCGCTGGCGGCGGAGTCGATGTACGACCACCCCTTCCAGTGGGGCTCCAAGCGCACCGGGCCAGACCTGGCGCGCGTGGGCGGGCGCTACTCGGACGACTGGCATGTCGCCCACCTGAAGCACCCGCAGTCGGTTGTGCCTGACTCGATCATGCCCAGTTATTCGTTCCTCGCGTCGGCAAAGCTCGACCCGTCCATGATGAAGGCCAATCTCCAGGCCAACACCGTGGTGGGCGTGCCCTACACCGACGAAATGATCGAGAATGCCGAGGCAGACATGATCGCCCAGGCCAATCCCGACAGCGACGGGGCTGATGCCGTGAAGCAGCGCTACCCGAAGGCGGTGGTGTCGAACTTCGACGGCGACGCCGCCACGCTGACCGAGATGGACGCCATGGTCGCCTATCTCCAGATGCTTGGCACCCTGGTCGACTTCTCGGCCTACGATGCCAACGCGCAAGCCAACCAGCGGTAAGGAGGGAGACAGATGGACTACGAAACCCTCCGCCACGCCGCCGACAGCTGGGGTCTTCTGTACCTCACCGTGCTGTTCGTCGGCTTCGTGATCTACACCTTCCGGCCCGGCTCCAAGTCCGTGGCCCAGGACATGGCCAAGCTTCCGCTGAGAGAGGACGACGACAATGGCTGACAAGGAAATCGACAAGGTCTCGGGCGTAGAGACCACCGGCCATGAATGGGACGGGATCAAGGAACTCAACAACCCGCTGCCGCGGTGGTGGTTGTGGACCTTCTATGCCACCATCGTCTTCGCCATCGGCTACATGGCCTACTATCCGGCCATTCCGCTGATCGAAGGCTCAACGATGGGCATGTCGGGCGAAACCAACCGGTCTGTTCTGCAGGCTGAACTCAAGGCTGCCGACGAGGCCAAGGCGGGTCTCGTCAGCCAGATCGAGCAGGCCTCGCTGCAGGACATCCGGACCAACGACGAACTGTTCCGGTTCGCTGTTGCGGGTGGCCAGTCGTTGTACAAGGTGAACTGCTCGCAATGCCACGGCTCAGGCGCACAGGGTGCACCGGGCTACCCCAACCTGAATGACGATGACTGGTTGTGGGGCGGCGACCTCGACGCCATATACACCACCATCAAGCACGGCGTGCGCAATGGCACGGACCCTGAAGCCCGCGACAGCCAGATGCCGGCCTTCGGCGAAGGCATTCTGGAAGCCCCGCAGATCCAGCAGGTGGCCAACTACGTGCTGAAGCTGTCGGGCCAGGAGCACGACGAAGCACTCGCCTCGACAGGCCAGCAGCTCTACGCTGAAAACTGCGCAGCCTGTCACGGTGAGGACGGCAAGGGCGGACGCGATTTTGGCGCCCCGAACCTGGCTGACCAGTTGTGGCTGTATGGCGGCACCGCCGACAAGATTGCCGCCCAGATCAGCAAGCCCAAGCACGGCGTGATGCCGGCCTGGGGCCAGAAGCTGGACGACGCCGAAGTCAAGCAGCTCACCGTCTACGTCCACTCGCTGGGCGGCGGTGAACAGGCCGCTGCCACGCAGTAGCCGATACGCAACTCTCCGCGGGCCGGCGCAATCCGGCCCGCCAACAACAACGTACTGAACGCGACGCGAGCACCATGTCTACCGAAGACACAACTGTCGAGAATTTCGACGCCGAAGCCGTCAACGCAAAGCACAAGCGCTCGCTTTATGCCGCGCGCCAGAAAATCCACCCCAAGCGCGCAACCGGCTGGTTCCGGTCGATGAAGTGGTGGATCATGGCGATCACGCTGGGCATCTACTACCTGACCCCCTGGCTTCGCTGGGACCGTGGTCCCCACGCGCCAGACCAGGCCGTGCTCGTCGACATGGCCAATCGCAGGTTCTACTTCTTCTTCATCGAAATCTGGCCGCACGAGTTCTTCTTTGTGGCCGGCTTGCTCGTGATGGCGGGCATCGGGCTATTCCTCGTCACGTCGACTGTCGGGCGCGCCTGGTGCGGCTATACCTGCCCCCAGACTGTGTGGGTCGACCTGTTCCTCGTGGTCGAACGCTTCTTCGAGGGCGATCGAAATGCCCGCATCAAGCTCGATAGCGCGCCCTGGACGTTCGACAAGATCTGGAAGCGTTCCGCGAAACACATCGTATGGCTGCTGATCGCCATCGCCACCGGCGGTGCGTGGATCTTCTACTTCGCCGACGCGCCAACACTCGCCAAGCAGTTCTTCACCGGCAACGCCCATCCGGTCGCCTATACGACGGTGGCCGTGCTGACGGCGACCACCTACACCTTTGGCGGCATCATGCGCGAACAGGTGTGCACCTACATGTGCCCGTGGCCGCGCGTGCAGGCTGCCATGCTGGACGAACATTCGCTTGTCGTGACCTACAACGACTGGCGCGGCGAGCCGCGCTCCAAGCACGCCAAGAAGGCGGCTGCGGCCGGTGAACTGGTCGGCGATTGCGTGGACTGCAATGCCTGTGTTGCCGTGTGTCCGATGGGCATTGACATCCGCGACGGCCAGCAGCTCGAATGCATCACCTGCGCGCTGTGCATCGACG
>CAZYKZ010000336.1:0-2583 GCA_964648175.1 uncultured Anderseniella sp. | reverse complement strand
TAGTTGCCGGTCAGCAGCATCGACCACTTGGCCATCGGCACGAACAGCGAGTCGAACACCTTGAGCTTCACCGGCACGTCCTTGCCGTCCAGCGTCACCGCGTCGATGTCCGCTTCCAGTTCGCGCAGCATCGCGTTGTGCTTCTCGTCGGCGAAGGTCGCTGCCTTGAAGTTGGTGGGAAGCCCCACGTGCAGCACGTTGGCGCCTTCTTCCGGCGGGCGGAAGGCCTGCGGGTCCGGCGAGCACAGCGTCATCAGGCCGGGCTCGAAGCGCTCCCAGACCTGGGCATTGGTGTAGGCTTCCTCCAGGTCCATGCCGGCCAGGGCGGGAATTCGCTTGAGGTAGGGCAGCGGCGGCATGTTCATGATCGAAAGGCACGGCAGCTTCGCCTCGGCAATCCGGACCATGAGCGTGCGGATGGAGTGGTTGGCGTACTGGGGTTCCTGCATGGCCAGCCCGACGAGATCGTAGCGGGACACGTCGATCTCGTGCGGCGGGGCGGCATCGAGCTTGCCGGGCAGGTCGCGGGAAAAGATTGAGCGGTGCGTGTCCTCATCGCGCAGCTTGATGCGCACTTCGGTGCCTTCGCTGTTGATCAGATCGGCTGTCTTTTCGCGGCAGACGAGGGTCACGTTGTGACCGGCCATCAGCAGCTTGGTTGCCAGCAGCGAGCCGTACGAGGCTCCGAGAATGAGAATGTTGCGCGCCATGTTACCTCCCAGTGGTCAGCAGTCTTGTTATTCGATCCCCAAAGGCGGGACAAGGTGCCAACAATGCGGACAGATGGACATGGGGCAATTGATCGCAAAACGGGCATCAGCCCGCTTGGCCGGATCCACTACAGCAGGGCGCGATCCATGGCCGACAGGACGCCAAGCACTTCGCTGGCGGTGGGGCCGAGACCGGTGCGGCGGGCGCCGGGGGTGCGATAGTTGTCGGGCACCGGAAAACCGGCGGTGGGATCCAGGCCCGCATCAACCAGCGGACCGGGAGAGTATGTTGCAGGGCGGGCCATTTTCGTCGTTTCCAATTCTTGTGCGGCTCATGGGCCGCGTTGCAGTGTTGGAAGTGAAGTTAGCGGCGATGCAATGAACCTGATGTGAACACCTTCACATGCCGGTGTTCATGTTTCGGCGGCTCTGGGGCCGGTTCAGCGCGGTGGCTTCTCGATGCCGTAGAGGGTCAGCAGGTGGACTGCGGCCAGCATGGCCAGGAAGGCACCTGCCAGCATGAACGGCGTGGTTGGCCAGATCGACACGTCGAGAGTTTTCTTGGGGCGGTGCTCGCGCCACACGTTGAGGGCAATGAGGCCGATCCCGGTTCCGAATGCGGTCCAGGTGAGAAGCAGTTCGTGTTGCTCGATGAACGCCATCTGGCGAGGCTCCGCAAGTGCCATGTGTGGGCGGCAAAACAGGTGCGGATTGCCGCGCCCCGTGGTAGTTGACAGCGAAACCGCACGCAACTATGTTCCGCGCAGATTTTAACGAGGCCGCGCGTGGCAGACACCCGCTCCGCGCGGCTTTGAATTGAAAGACCGGTCCAATGAAGATCCGCAACTCGCTCAAGTCGCTTGCCAAGCGCCACCGCGCCAACCGCGTCGTACGCCGCCGTGGCCGGTTGTACGTCATCAACAAGGTGAACCCGCGCTTCAAGGCCCGCCAGGGCTAAGATTCCGAAGGTCTGGTTGTCCGGGCCCGCTCACCAGTTTTTGAAGACGCCGCAGGAACCCTCCTGCGGCGTTTCGTGTTTTTCACGCCACAATGGTTTGCTATGGTGGCGTTCATGACAATGCGGATTGCCAAGTTTGCGGGCCTGCTGGCCCTGCTTTGCATGACCGGGCCGGCGCTGGCCCAGAATGCCGGCGATGTGCATTCCACCATCGAAGGCCCGAACCTGCACAATCCGGATGCCAACGCAGACCCTGCAGAGGTGCTGGACCGGCTGTTCGCCCAGCTGCGCCAGGCTGATGACAAAGACATGGCCGCTGTGCTGGAAAACGCCATCCAGGCCATGTGGCTTCGCTCGGGCAGCCCGACGGCAGACGTTCTGATGAAGCAGGCAGGTGAAGCGACAGAAGCCAAGTCCTACGGTCCTGCGCTTGCGATTCTCGATACGGTGGTGGAACTTTATCCCGACTTCGCGGAGGGCTGGAACCGGCGGGCGACGGTTCATTTCCTGCGCGGCGACTATACGAGTTCGCTGTCCGACATCGAACAGGTGCTGGCGCTGGAGCCGCGTCACTACGGAGCCCTGTCGGGTCTTGGCGCCATCGAGAAGGAACGCGGCAATGGCCGCGCGGCGCTGCGGGCACTTCGCCGGGCGAAGATGATCAACCCCAATCTCGACAGCATCGACGATCGCATCCGCGAGCTCGAACAGGAATACGACCAGGAAATCTAGGATCTGGCCGTGCGGTGCCCGGAACCGTGGATTGCGGCCGGGGTACGTAATACTTCCCACAGATGCAGAAGATCACCGGAGCCGGCGCAAAAACGGTTGCCAAGCCGGGCAAAGCCGGGTGAAACGGGAGCTGTGTTCAACAGGACAGCGGGTTGAGATGGCGCGGGTTCCGGGATTGGCGGT
>CAZYKZ010000335.1:0-2584 GCA_964648175.1 uncultured Anderseniella sp. | reverse complement strand
GGGTGTGTGAGTTCGGGGGAACTGGCGATGAGTTTCATGGAGGCGGCGCGTGTCGTGCACGAGCACCGTTGCGAGCTGGAGAAGATGAACGATCTCGGCTTCGAGATCTCCGGGCGCATCATGCAGCAGCTTGCGATCAGCCTTGCGCCGGGCCAGCGCATTGCGACCTGGAAGAGCGCCGTCATCGCCCATGACCACCTGATCAGCTTTGAGGGCGCTGGCCATCCCGCGCTGGTGATGGCCGCCTGCACTGGCTCTGTGCCGGCGCGGCTGGTTCTTTCACCCGGCGGTCAGGTGGGCGCGTTTGATCTATCCGCCATGGCGGGACGGTTGCTCCTGCCGCAGGACAGCTTCCTTGCGGCCGGACCCGGTGTGAGGCTCAGCCCCTACAGCCACGTGCGCGGACTGACCAGCCGCCGCCGGCCCGACGGGCTGCAGCTGATGCTGGCTGAAGGCAACGGGTGGCTGTTCTCCGGCGGCCAGGGCGAAGTGTCGGAACTGGCGCTCAAGGCTGGCGAAACACTGGCGGTGCGTGGCGGCTCCATTGCGGCGCTGAGCGCCACCGTGGTGGTCGACAGCGTGGTGGAAGGTTCCATCGGCGCCGGCAGTGCGGCGGTCATGGCGTTGCTGCGCGGGCCAGGCCGTGTGTGGCTGCAGTCGTCAGTTGAAACCCAGGAGGTGGTGACAGCGTTGTCCAGCCGCGGCACTGTTGCGGCGCAGCCGCGAGTGGAAAGGCCGGTAGGCCTGATCGCGCGGCAGGCAACCTGAGGACCCCTGAATGCATCGAACAGCCCTGATTACCGGCGCCGCAAGGCGCATTGGCCGGCGCATGGCCATCGACCTTGCCCGGCAGGGCTGGGACGTCGCGGTGCACTACAACTCATCCGCGGCGGCAGCACGCGAGGTGGCCGAGGAGATCAGGTCCGCCGGACGGCGCGCGGCGGTCGTACAGGGAGACCTGGCTGACCCGGCTGCGCCGCAGTCGATCGTGGCCGAGGCCGTTGCAGAGCTGGGGCCGCTGACTTGCCTGGTCAACAACGCCTCGCGGTTCGAGCCCGACATGGCGGACACGGTGACGGTGGAGCAGTGGGACCTGCACCTCAACACCAACCTGCGCTCGCCGGTTTTCCTGGCGCAGGCGTTTGCCGCACAACTGCCCGAAGGCGAGAACGGCAACATCATCAACATCATCGACCAACGGGTGTGGAAGCTCAATCCGACCTTCTTCTCCTACACGGCGTCGAAGTCGGCGCTGTGGACGGTAACGCGCACGCTGGCCCAATCGCTGGCGCCGCGCATCCGCGTCAACGCCATCGGCCCGGGTCCGGCCCTGCCGAACGTGCGGATGAACGAGGAAGACTTTGCCAAGCAGGCGTCGCTGACGCTTCTGCACCGCGGGACGTCGCCTGAGGAAATTTCCGCAGCGCTGATGTTCATACTGTCGGCTCCGGCCTTGACCGGACAGATGATCGTGCTGGATGGTGGGCAGCACCTCGTCTGGCAGACACCGGACGTGACCGACGTCAACGAATAGCCTTCAGTGAGTAAAAGCGATGGACGTGAACCCGCGGCAGCTACGATCGGATTATGCCAACGCGGAGGCCGGTGTGCGCCACATCTTCGTGCGCGACCTGGCGCTGATCGCGATGGTGGGCATCTACGAGCATGAGAAAAAGCATCCCCAGCGCATCCTGGTGAACATCGACTGCGCGGTGCAGGAGATGGGCGGGCCGCTGGAAGACAACATCAAGAACGTCGTCAGCTACGAGAAGGTGGTGAAGGACGTGAAATCCATCGTCCACGACGGCCACGTCAACCTGGTCGAGACACTGGCGGAGAAGATCGCGGCCAAGGTGCTCAGGCACAAGGCGATCAACCGGGTACGGGTGCGGGTGGAAAAGCTCGACATCATTCCGGAAGCCTCCAGCGTGGGCATCGAGATCGAACGGGTGCAAAATCCGCGCTAATCGCTCGCAACCGGCCACGGCGTTCGCTACATAAGGGCCATGAGCGACGAGGCGGAGAAAACTGACAGCATCGAACCGGACAACGGCGCGGTCGAGCGCGGGCCGGACGTCATCAAGCGGTTTGCGAAGACGCTGCCCGGCAAGCCCGGCGTCTACCGCATGTACGACGCCAAGGGCGACGTGCTCTATGTCGGCAAGGCGCGCAACCTGAAGAACCGGGTGAGCAATTACACCCGCATCGGAGGGCACACCAACCGCATCGCCGCGATGATCGCCAATACCGCGTCGATGGAGTTCGTGACCACGCGCACCGAGCCCGAGGCGCTGTTGCTCGAGGCCAACCTGATCAAGCGGCTGAAGCCCCGCTACAACGTGATCCTGCGCGACGACAAGTCGTTTCCCTACATCCTGATCGCCAAGGACCACGAGGCGGCGCAGATCACCAAGCATCGTGGCGCGCGCAACCGCAAGGGCAGCTATTACGGCCCGTTCGCATCGGCCGGGTCGGTGAACGCCACCATCAACTCGCTGCAGAAGGCGTTCCTGCTGCGCTCATGCAGCGACAGCTATTACGAGAACCGCACGCGGCCCTGCCTGCTGTTCCAGATCAAGCGGTG
>CAZYKZ010000334.1:0-2594 GCA_964648175.1 uncultured Anderseniella sp. | reverse complement strand
GAAGTGGGGCCGGCGGGGCATTTCCTTGGCACCGCCCATACGCTGGAGCACTTCGAGAAGGCGTTCTTCACGCCTGAGCTGATGGACTTCAACTCGTTCGAGCAGTGGTCGGCGGAAGGCTCGCTGACCATGGAGCAGCGCGGCAACGCCAAGGCGCGGGCCATGCTGAACAACTATGTCGAGCCGTCGATGGACGAAGCCAAGGCGGAAGAACTGGCGGCTTTCGTTGCGCGGCGCGAAAAGGAATTGCCGGACAGCGTGAACTGACCACATCGGGCTTGACCGGACGCCTGCCGGTTTGCAGTGTGCGGGCCATCACACCGGCACACAAGAACAGGGAATTCCGGCCATGCTTCTCAAGGACAAGATCGCAATCGTAACCGGCGCTTCCGGCGGGCTGGGTCTGGCTTCAGCCAAGGCCTTTGCCGAGCAGGGCGCCAAGGTGGTCATCTCCGATGTAACCGACGACAAAGGCAATGCGGCTGCCGCCGCCTTGCGTAACGAAGGTTTCGACGTTCAGTACCGCCATTGCGACGTGACCAAGAAGGCCGACATCCAGTCGCTGATCGACGAGACGGTGAAGAAGCATGGCCGGCTGGACATCATGATGGCCAATGCGGGCATCGTGCACGCCTGCGATCCGCTGGAACTGGCCGAGGAAGACTATGACCGGGTGCTGGCGGTGAACCTCAAGGGCGTGTTCCTGTCCGGCCAGTTGGCGGCGCGGCAGATGATGACGCAGGAGCGCGACGAGAACGGCCAGCGCGGCGTGATCGTCAACATGTCGTCGTGCCAGGCGGTGATCGTGATCCCTGAGATTGCGTCCTACGTGATGTCCAAGGGCGGCATCAACCAGTGGACCAAGGCGCTGGGAATCCGGCTTGCCAAGGAGGGCATCCGGGTCAACGCCATCGGGCCGGGCTCCATTGCCACAGAGATGTTCAAGTCGATCGCCAACGATCCGGCAAAGATGCGCAACATCATGTCGCGCACGCCTATGGGCCGGGCGGGCGAGCCGGCTGAAGTCGGTTCCATCGCGGTGTTCCTGGCCTCGCCGATGGCAAGCTATATCACTGGCCAGACGATCTATCCGGACGGCGGGCGCCTTGGGCTGAACTATACGGTTCCGGTGGCGGACTGACGGGCGGCAGGCGGTTACCTGGCAATGCATGACCCGAAGCCGCAAAACCTGATCATCTTCTGCTCCGACGAGCATGCCCGCCGGGTGACCCGGTGCTATGGCGACCCGGTGGTGAAGACGCCCACGCTCGACACAATCGCGCGGCTCGGCGTTCGCTTTGACAATGCCTACACGCCGTCGCCGATCTGCGTGCCGGCGCGGGCTTCGTTGCACACCGGCCTGCAGGTGCACGAAACGCGCTGCTGGTCTTCCGCGGAGCCCTACTACGGACAACAGGAAAGCTGGGCGCACGCGCTGCGCGATGCCGGACACCCGGTCGTTTCGATCGGCAAGCTGCACTTCCGGCGCGGCGGTGACGATCACGGGTTCGACGAGGAAATCGAGCCCATGTATCTGGCCAACGAGGGCAAGGGCTGGGTCAAGGGGTTGCTGCGCGATCCGCTGCCGCCCTATGACGACACGGCGGAGCTGGCAGAGGAGATCGGGCCGGGCGAGACCAGCTATACCGAGTATGACCGGCGGGTGACGCACGAAGCGATCAAGTGGCTGAAGACCTACCCCCGCAAGTTCACCCGTAAGCCATGGGTGCTGTTCGTGTCGTTCATCTCGCCGCACTATCCGCTCAAGTGCCCGGAAGAGTTCTACCGGCTGTACGAACGTCAGAAGCTGCCCGAACCGCCGCGCCAGCGCCCGGAGCACGAGGTGCTGGAGGAGATGGCGCAGTTCTGGAACTACGACGAGCACTTCGACGACGGCATGCGGGAGGTGGCGCGCAAGGGGTACTACGGGCTGGTCAGCTTCCTCGATGACAACATCCGGCAGGTCATGGAGGCGCTGGAAGAATCCGGTGCGGCGCGCGATACCTCGGTGATGTACATCTCGGATCACGGCGAGATGCTGGGCAGCCACGGCTTCTGGACCAAGTCGGTGATGTACGAGGACTCGGTGGCTGTGCCCTTGCTGATGATGGGGCGCGGGCTGCCCGATGGTGCGGCGAACACCACGCCGGTTTCGCTGACCGACATCGCCGCCACGGTGAAACAGGTGGTAGGGCTGAAGCAGCCGGCTGCCCGTGAGCCGTGGATGTCGCGGCCGTTGCAGGACTTCGTGGAGCGGCCCGAGCCGGACCGGTTCATCATCTCCGAATATCACGACGGCGGGTCGCCTTGCGGCATCACCATGCTGCGCTACCGGCAGTGGAAGTACGTGCACTATGCCGGCCGCGACTGCCCGCAGCTGTTCGACCTTGCGGCCGACCCCCGGGAGCTCACCGATCTGGGCAGGTCTCCCATGCACGAGCGCGAGCGCGACATGCTTCGCACCCTGCTCGGTCATGTGCTAGACCCCGAGAAGATCAATGACGAGGCATTTGCCGACCAGCGCCGGCTGATTGCAGACCTGGGCGGCGAGGATGCGATCAAGACCATGGCAAGCTTCGGCTATACGCCGGTGG
>CAZYKZ010000333.1:0-2602 GCA_964648175.1 uncultured Anderseniella sp. | reverse complement strand
AAGTCGGCGCGCGACCAGACGTCCGAGCTGCAGGGTATCGTCGACACGTTCACGGCGCGCGGCGACAAGGCGGGCTCGCAGATTGCGGCACTGCAGGGCAAGCTCGACGCCGAGCAGAAGGTGTCCGCGGACGCGCTCGCACGGATAGAACTGCTCAACCAGCAGATCGCGGCGCTGAGGCGGCAGATCGGCGTGCTCAATGACGCGCTGGACGCGGCGGAGAAGCAGGATCAGGAAAGCCGTTCGCAGATTGCCGATCTGGGCCGCAGGCTCAACGTGGCGCTGGCGCAGCGGGTGCAGGAGCTGAACAGGTTCCGCTCGGAGTTCTTCGGCCGGCTGCGGCGCATCCTGGCTGACCGCGAGGACATCCGCGTGGTGGGCGACCGTTTCGTGTTCCAGTCGGAAGTGCTGTTCGGCAAGGGCGAGGCAGCGCTGTCGCCCACCGGCCAGCAGGAGATCGCCAAGCTGGCGCTGGCCATGAAGCAGCTGGTCACCGAGATTCCGGAAGACCTGAACTGGGTGCTGCAGGTGGACGGTCATACCGATACGGATCCGATCAACACGCCGCAGTTCCCGTCAAACTGGGTGCTGTCGTCGGCGCGCGCCATTGCAGTGGTCGAGGCGCTGGCGGCGCAAGGCATACCACCCAAGCACCTGGTGGCTGCAGGCTTCGGCGAGTTTCAGCCGCTTGATCCAGGAACTTCGGAAGAGGCCAAGACCCGCAACCGCCGCATCGAGCTGAAGCTTACGACGAGATAGCAGGCGTCAGTTCGCCGTGACGCTGTCGGACTTGCCGCCGGACGGGTTGAGGGCGTTGCGCTTAAGCTCTTCGGCGAACACCCGTGCCCGGCGCTCGGCATCGCCCTTTTGCGGTGAGGACAGGTTCTCGAACATCACGTCGAGATCAGAGTCAGTCTTTCCTGACTGTTTGGCGAGCAGGTAGAACTTGCCGGCCTCGACGCGGTCTTTCTCCGCGCCCCTGCCTGACGCAAGAATGCGGGCCACGAGAAGCTGGGCGTCGGCGAGGCCCGCGTTGGCGGCGACGAGCAGCCACTGTGCGCCGATTTCCTGATCCTTCCGGATGCCGCCATCGCCGTTGTAGACCATCAGGCCGTAGTCGAGCGCTGCCTGCGGCAGGCCGCTGAGCGCGGCCTTCTGGAACCAGTCTCCGGCAGCCGATGCGTTCTGCTCGACGCCATGGCCATTGGCGTAAAGCAGACCGAGATTGTACTGAGCCTGAGCAAGACCAGCTTCGGCTGCCTTGCGGAAAAGGCTTACCGCCGCTTGGGGGTCCGGTTCGCCGCCCTTGCCCTGGTAGTGCATCAGCCCCAGTTCGTTGGCGGCTTCCATGTTTCCGGCTTCTGCCGCCTGGGTGAACCATTGCCGTGCCCTGGCCGGATCGGCGACGGCCTTCGGCCCGCGCAGGTAGATCATGCCGAGCCGGAACATGGCCGGCACGCTGCCTTGTGCGGCGGCGGTGTCGTACCACTGGATGGCTGTCGCCATGTCCTTGTCGCGGCCGAGGCCCTGTTCGTACATTTCGGCCAGCATGATCATCGCGTCGATATTGCCGCCGGTCGCAAGTGGTGCGGCGATCTCGTAGGCGGCTGCGTAGTTCTCGTCCGAGTACAGCGCGACTGCTTCCTTGAAGGTGGGCGCCATGGTGCCGGACTGGGCCAGAGCCGGAGCGGCAAAGGCCAGTGAGGCTGCGAGGACAAGTGCTGCGCGTTTCATGCAAGGTCCCTCCGTCCGGCCTTGGTGAGACGGGCGGCAATGTCGCGGGAAGCGTCAGCGCTTTCCCACATGGCTGCAGGCGGCATGATAAAGTCCGCACCAGCCTCGATGGCGTCGATGCAGGCGGCTTCGTCAGGCGCATTGAGCCCCACGCACGGCACCTCGAACAGCGGGATCCACCACTCCAGCAGGTCCTGGCCAGCCGGGCTGGACAGGTCGAAGGCGATATAGTCGATGCTGCCTTCACCGGCCTCCATCGCTGCATGGCGCGAGCCGGAGGCTGCAAGGCCGATGCTGGCCTTCTGGCCGAGAGACTTTCGCGCGGCCTCGGCGTCCTGGCGCGAGGTGGTGACGTGCACGCCATCTGCCTTTTCATAGGCGGCGGTGCGGGTGTCGTCGGCCACCAGAACGGCAATGTCGAGTTGCTGCGCCATCTGCATCACGCCTGAAATCAGTTCCTTGTCCGCAGGCAGCACGAGGCAGGCAACATCGCCTGCCGTGGCTGCGGCTTCGACACATGCAGCGACCCTGACTGCATCGAGGCCTGAAGGTGGCATCAGGAAAAGGCGGCAGTTTGGCAGCTCTTCGGCAACTTCAGCGGGCATCTTTGCGAATCAGTCCGTGGGTTGATGACGGTGCCTTGGTATCACAGCTTTGCGGGCCATGTGTCACTGAGCCGGTAGCCTTCGGGCCACGGGTCGTCAGGGTCAAGCATTTCCTGCCTTGTACCGGTCACCCATGCCCGGCCGGTGATGGAGGGGATAATGGCCGCGCGGCCGCCAACCTGCGTGATCTCCTCCAGCGTGCAATCGAAGCGTGAGCCCAGGATGGAGATGCCGGAGAAACGGTCGCCGGCTTTGAGTAGGCC
>CAZYKZ010000332.1:0-2608 GCA_964648175.1 uncultured Anderseniella sp. | reverse complement strand
TTTCACCACCGCAGGACCTGACCGACCATGCTTCGCGCCAAGCTTGCCTCGCTCGTTGCCAATCCGCTGTTCGAGCGCTTCATCATCGCCGTCATCGTCATCAACGCCATCACGCTGGGGCTTGAGACCTCGCCCTGGTGGATGGAGCGCTTCGGCCCCGTGCTCACCTTCATCGACAAGGCGTGCCTGGCCATCTTCGTGGCCGAGATCGCCGCGCGGCTCACCGCCAATTTCACCGGCTTCTGGCGCGACCCGTGGCGCATCTTCGACTTCACCATCGTGGCCATCGCGCTGATGCCGGCAACCGGCGCGTTCTCGGTGCTGCGCGCCTTCCGCATCCTGCGCGTGCTGCGCCTCATCTCCAACATCAAGGCGATCCGCCGCGTGGTCACGGGGCTTCTGTCGGCCATCCCCGGCATGGGCTCCATCGTGCTGCTGCTGGGCCTGATCTTCTACATCTTCGCCGTCATCTCGACCAAGCTGTTCGCCGGCAGCTTCCCGGACTGGTTCGGCTCGCTGGGCGAAAGCGCCTACACCCTGTTCCAGGTGATGACGCTGGAAAGCTGGTCCATGGGCATCGTGCGCCCGGTCATGGAGCAGTACCCCTATGCCTGGATGCTGTTCGTGCCGTTCATCCTCGTCACCTCGTTCACCGTGCTGAACCTGTTCATCGGCGTCATCGTCGACGCCATGCAGAAGGAGCACGAGGCCGAGGCCCAGGCCGACCGCGCCGACCTGCACAAGGAGGTCGAGAAGGTGCTGAAGGAGGTGAAGGCGCTGCGCTCTGAACTGGCCGAGATCAAGGCTGCATCCGGCGGCAAGTAAGGCTAGAGCATCATCCGATCAGATTGAAACATCTGATCGGATAAAGATGCTCGTTTCCAAGGTGCTAGAGCAACTTAAGCCGTTCAACATGAACGGCTGTTGCTCTAGTCTTGCCTCCAAAAGACTGGAGGACGGATGGACAAGCTGGCAACCGCCGCCGCCGCACTGGACGCGGCCGACGAACTGAAACCCTTCCGGGCGCGCTTTCACCTGCCCGAAGGCGTGGTCTACCTGGATGGCAATTCGCTGGGCGCCATGCCCGTGGCGGCGCCACAGCACATGGCGGACGCCGTCACGCGCGCCTGGGGCGAGCGCCTCATCGCAAGCTGGATGGACGACGGATGGTGGCAGATGCCGGTGACGCTGGGCGACCGGCTGGCGCCGGTGATCGGGGCAGGGCCGGGCCAGACCGTGGTGGCCGACGGCACGTCGGTGTCGATCTTCAAGGCGGTGCATGCGGCGTTATCCCTGCGGCCGGAACGCAAGGTGATCGTGTCCGAGCGCGCCAGCTTCCCGACCGACCTCTACATCGTCGAAGGCCTGATCGCCTCTTCGGGCCGTCCGCTTGAGATGAAGCTGGCGGCGGACGCGGGCGCGGGGCTCGACGCGGTGCTGGGCGATGACGTGGCCGTGGTGCTGTTGTCTCATGTTGACTACCGCACCGGCGAGCTGCTCGACATGGAGGCCATTACGAAGAAGGTGCAGGCCGCCGGCGCCGTCATGGTCTGGGACCTGTGCCATTCAGCCGGCGTTGTGCCGATTGAGCTCGATGCCTGGGGCGTCGATTTCGCCATGGGCTGCACCTACAAGTATCTCAACGGCGGCCCCGGCGGGCAGAGCTTCTTCTACGCCGCCCGCCGCCACCACGAGACGGCGCGCCAGCCGCTCACCGGCTGGTGGGGCCACGCCGAGCCGTTCGCCTTCAAGACCGGTTACGAGCCTGCCCATTCCATGCGCCGCTTCCTTACCGGCTCGCAGGCGATCCTCGGCCTGAAGGCGGTGGAGTGCGGCATCGCGGCGATGGAGGGGGTGAGCATCCAGGCGGTGCGCACCAAGTCGCTCAGCCTCACCGGCTTCTTCATGGACTGCGTGGAAGAGCTGTGCGCAGGCCACGGGCTGCGCCTTGTCACCCCGCGCGAGCGGGCGCGGCGCGGCTCGCAAGTCGCCATCAGCTTCGAGCACGGCTACGCGGTGGTGCAGGCGATGATCGAGAAAGGAGTCGTTGGAGACTTTCGCGCGCCGGACATCATGCGCTTCGGCTTCGCGCCGCTCTATCTCAGCCACGCCGACGTGCTGCAGGCCGCGATTGTCATGCGCGACTGCCTTGAGGCGAAGGTCTGGACCGATCCGAAGTATCAGGTGCGGGGCGAGGTCACATGAACGAACTGCTGACGCCCGAACAGATGTACGAGGCCGACCGGCTGACCATCGAGGCCGGCACGCCCGGCATCAAGCTGATGGAGAACGCCGGCGCGGCCTGCGCGAAAGTCATCATGCAGGTCTGTGCGCCCGCGCCCGTGGCCGTCGTGGCTGGGCCGGGCAATAATGGCGGCGACGGTTTCGTCATCGCGCGCTTGCTGGCCGACGCCGGCTGGCCGGTCAAGCTGATGCTGGCGGGCGAGGTGAAGAAGCTGAAGGGCGATGCCGCGCTGGCCGCAAAGACCTGGAAGGGCGAGGTACTGCCCGCCGCACCGGAACATCTGAAAGGCGCGAAGGTGATCGTCGATGCGCTGTTCGGCGCGGGGCTGGCGCGCGGCATCGACGGCGACCTGGCGAAGCTGGT
>CAZYKZ010000331.1:0-2610 GCA_964648175.1 uncultured Anderseniella sp. | reverse complement strand
CACGGCCACCACCACCATCATCATCACGCCCATGACAGCGAGGATGCGGCATGACCTCGCTGCCGGACGCCGCGCTCTACCGGTTGCTGACGTGGCTGTCGCCATCGTTTCCCGTCGGGGCCTTCAGCTACAGCCAGGGGCTCGAGGCGGCAATCGAGGCGCGGCTGGTTGCCTGCGAGGCCAGCATGGCAGGCTGGCTGGAAGACAGTCTCGATGGCGGGCCCTTGTGGTCGGATGCCGTGATCTTCGCGCGCGCCCATGACGCCGGCATGGCGAACCGGCACGTTGGGCTGCTCGAAGTTGCAAGCTTTGCAACTGCCTTTCAGCCTTCGGCGGAACTGCGCATGGAGTCGCTTGCCCAGGGCGAGGCGTTCATGGCCGCTGCCGCCCAGGCCTGGCCATGCACTGCGCTCGAAACCCTTCGGCAGGTGGCCGGCGCGCGAGTGCCCTACCCGGTCGCGGTAGCGGTGGCGGCGGCAGGCCACGGCATCAACGACCGCGCCGCACTGCATGCCTGGCTGCATGCTGGCGTGTCCAACCTTGTTTCCGCCGCCATACGGCTGGTGCCGCTTGGCCAGAACCAGGGCCAGCGGCTGCTGGCCGGGGTGGAGGCGGCCATTGTGGGCGCGCGCGACGCTGCGTTGCGCCAGCCGCTTTCACGGCTGACCACCAACTGCCTGATGGCGGACATCTGCTCAATGAACCACGAAATACAGCACACGAGGCTCTTCAGATCATGACCACCTCAAACGGACCCCTGCGCATCGGCATCGGCGGACCTGTCGGCTCCGGCAAGACCACGCTCACCCGCAGACTGTGCGAGGCGATGCGTCCGCATTATTCCATCGGCGTAGTGACCAATGACATCTACACCCGCGAGGACGCGATGATGCTGGCGCGCTGGCAAGTGCTTCCGGAAGACCGCATCGTGGGGGTCGAGACCGGCGGCTGCCCGCATACAGCCATCCGTGAGGACGCCTCCATCAACCTTGCCGCCATTGCCGACCTGACAGCCCGGCATCCGGACCTCGACGTCGTGTTCATCGAGTCCGGCGGCGACAACCTGGCAGCAACCTTCTCGCCTGAGCTTGCCGACCTGACCATCTACGTCATCAGCGTCTGCCAGGGCGAGGAGATCCCCCGCAAGGGCGGACCCGGCATCACGCGCTCCGACCTGCTGATCATCAACAAGACCGATCTGGCCCCGCACGTTGGCGCCGACCTTGAGGTGATGGCCTCGGATGCCGCCCGCATGCGCTCGGCATTGCCCGTATATTTCACCGATCTGAAGCGGGTCGAAGGCGTGGCCGGCGTGGTCGATGCTCTCGTCATGCTTGGCGGACTGAGCGAGCCGCAAGCTTCCCGGCAGGCGCCCGGTCAAGCCTAGGGGCATGGCCCTTAGGGATTGCACGCAAGGCAGTGCATCGGATCAGACTTGAGCAAGCCATCGGGGCGCGGCAGTTGGGCCTCGTGCCCGCAGGCCGGGCAGCTGTGAATGATCCAGCGCACCATGGTGCTTGGCTCGCCGCACCACTCGCAGGGAAGTCCGGGTATGCTCTGTGACGGGCCATAACCCGGCGATGAACATGCCGGACAGAAGGTGGCAAGCCGTTCCGCAAACCGGCCGGCGAGCGATGCTATTGCAGCCATCCGGCCCGGGTTCATGTGGGCGCGCATGTCGGTCTGGATGAGCGCAAGACCGTCAATGGAGGACGCGGCGCATTGTGCAATCGCTTCCTCAAGCCGGTGATGTTGCCGGATGCCCTTGTGGATTGGCCAGGGCGCGTCAGCCGGAACATTGGGACGGACGATCAGCGCATGGTCCGGAAAGCCCGCTGTCTCGGCGAAACCTGCAACCTCCAGCAGGCTTTTGCCGGTTGCGTGGGAATAGTTGGTATCCGCAAATACCTGCTGTTCGCTGACCACAAGGTCCCGCTCATCGTCGACCAGCACGATCAGTTCCACGCCCGCCGCCATGAACGGCACCTGCGGGTGTGGGCCGAAGCTGCCTTCGCTGGCAATGCCAAGCTTCAACCCGGCCAGTTGCATGCCGAGCCGCGCCTTGGCGATGGCGGTCTCAAGCATGCTGCCGGGGCGCTCCACTTCGCCGGAAAAAGTGCCAAGGCGATCGGTATCAAGGTTTTCCGGAAGGATGACTTGAAGACCCGGCCGCTCGTGCAAGGCCGGCGCAATGGCCTTATGCTTGCCATGCATGGTGGCCAGAACGGCTGTCCTGTGCCGGTATGGATGCGGTATCGCCATTCAGAAATAGCCGGAGCGCTTCTGCTGTTCGAGAGAGCCATTGTCGCTGATCCGTCCCTGCCGCTCCGAGGTGCGGGCAGTGAAGGTGTCCATGGCGATGTCTTCAAGCGTTGTGGCTGCCGAGGGCGTGGCCGCCGTCACCGGCCAGCAGCCTAATGTCCGGAACCTGACCGTCACCTCGTGCGGACGGTCTTCAGGCAGCCAGTGCATGCGTTCGGGTTCGTCCACCACGATCAGCTTGCCGGCGCGCTCCACCACCTGCCGCGGCGCAGCATAGTAGGGTGCGGCAAGCTCGATGCGGTTTCTGACGATATAGGTCCAAAGGTCGTGCTCGCTCCAGTTTGACAA
>CAZYKZ010000330.1:0-2610 GCA_964648175.1 uncultured Anderseniella sp. | reverse complement strand
TATCTGGAGGAAACGGCAATGCTGATCGGCGTACCCAAGGAGATCAAGAACAAGGAATTTCGTGTGGGCATGACCCCCACGTCGGTCCGCGAGGTTGTTGCGGCGGGCCACAAGGTCATGGTCGAGACCGGCGCTGGTGCAGGCATCGGCATGACCGATGCGGACTACCGCAAGGCCGGCGCCAAGATCATCAAGACGCCGGAAGAAATCTTCGCCAAGGCCGAGATGATCGTGAAGGTGAAGGAGCCGCAGGCCAACGAGCGCAAGATGCTGCGCGAAGGCCAGATCCTGTTCACCTACCTGCACCTGGCGCCCGATCCGGCCCAGACCAAGGACCTCGTCAAGTCCAAGGCCACTTGCATCGCCTATGAAACCGTGACCAGCCCGACCGGCGGCCTGCCGCTGCTGGCGCCGATGTCCGAGGTTGCGGGCCGTCTGTCGATCCAGGCAGGCGCCTACTATCTGGAGAAGGCCCATGGCGGCCACGGCCTGCTGCTGGGCGGCGTGCCCGGTGTGGACCCGGCCAAGGTCGTGGTGATCGGCGGCGGTGTCGTCGGACGTCACGCAATTCACATCGCGCTCGGCATGGGTGCGGACGTTTGGGTGATCGACAAGAACGTCGACGTGCTGCGCAGCCTGTGGGCGCAGTTCGACCGGCCGCTCAACACGGTCTACTCGACCCGCGACGCCATCGAGCGGCACTGCGCAGAGGCTGACCTCGTCATCGGCGGCGTGCTGATCCCGGGTGCGGCTGCGCCCAAGCTCATCACCCGCGACATCGTCAAGTCGATGAAGGCCGGTTCGGTCATCGTCGACGTGGCCATCGACCAGGGCGGTTGCGCGGAAACCTCGAAGGCGACCACCCATGACGACCCGGTCTACGTGGTCGACGACGTGATCCACTATTGCGTGGCCAACATGCCGGGCGGCGTGCCGAAGACCTCGACCCACGCGCTCAACAACGTGACGCTGCCGTTCATCCTGCAGATCGCAAACCGCGGCTGGCGCAAGGCGCTGAGCGAGAACGAGCATCTGCGCCGCGGCCTGAACGTGCATGCCGGCCATGTCACATACAAGGCGGTTGCCGACGACCTGGGCTACAAGTACATGGCGCCGGAAGAAGCCATCCGCATCTGACCTGATTGCCAGGGACGGCAGACAGGAAAAAGGCAGCCGGAGCGATCCGGCTGCCTTCATTTTTGCGCTAATCCGTTCGGGCTGGATCAGTACCAGCCGTTGATGCAGCGGAAGTAGCGCTTCTTCCAGTAGTACTTGCCGGTCCGGTGCCACTTGCGCTTCAGCCAGCGGCAGCCGCCGCCGTAGTACGGCCGGTAGCCGTAGTAGCCGTGGCCGAAATGGCCATGGAAGTGGCGCCAGCGCTTGCCGTGGGCAAGCTGCACCATGCCACTTGCGGCAGAGGTGTCCATCACGGCGTTGGCGATGGGAGCCGTAGTGGCCATCTGGCCGGCTGCCACGGTCGCGTTCGCCGACTGGCTTGTTGCGAATGTTGCGGCTGCGAGAACTGCAACGGCGAGGAGGTTGGTCGTCTTCTTCATTTTTCTTTCTCCTTCTTCTTGTTTTTGGCCACCGGCGCCTTCGGCCCCGGCGACTGTCGAAAAGCAATCTAGCCAGGCCTCAATCTGTGTGATGTGATGATCCTCACAACCTGGTTCATCACATGCTGGAGAGGGACTCGTGAGCGGGACAGCCAAGCCAACCGTATTCATCGACAACGACAAGGTGCGCGTCACCGAATGGCGCTTTGCGCCCGGCGACAATACCGGCTGGCACCGGCACGGGATGGACTATGTCGTGGTGCCGCTGATGGACGGGAAGGTCAGGCTCAAGCTGCCCGGCGGCGAAGAGGCCGAAGCCGAGATGAAGAAGGGCGTGCCCTACTTCCGCGAAACCGGCGTTGAACATGATGTGATTAACGCCAATGACGGCGAGTATGCTTTCATAGAGGTGGAACTGAAGTAGCGGGAGCAGCATGAGGGCAACCCGGCGCAGCATTGCCGCCTTTCTGGCCGCCATTGCGGGCGGCGTGGCCTTCATCGCGCCGGTGCGCGCCGAAATCGAAGTCGATCTCGAGCTGGTGCTGCTGGCTGACGCAACGGGCTCCATCGACGAAGACGAGATCCGCTTCCAGCGTCAGGGCTATGCCGAGGCGATTGCCGATCCGGCGGTGTTGCGCGCCATTGGCAACGGGCTTCTGGGCAAGATTGCCGTGACCTACATCGAGTGGGCCGACGCCTCTTCGCAGCAGATCGTGGCGGACTGGACCGTGATCGACGGGCCGGACAGCGCACGCACCTTTGCCGATGCCATTCTTGCCCCGCCCCGGCTCGCCTATGGCCGCAACGCCATAGGCGCGGCGCTGTTGTTCGGCAAGTCGCAGATCGACGGCAACGCCTACAACGGCCTTCGCAAGGTCATAGACCTGTCGGCAGACAGCGCCAACAACTGGAACGGTCCTTCGATCTTCGAGGCGCGCCAGCAGATCGTCGATGCGGGCATGACGATCAACGGCCTCGCCGTGCTGTGCCGCAGCTGCTCGGGCCAGCCAATAAGCTACGACCTGGAGCAGGCCTTCAAGGACACGATCATCGG
>CAZYKZ010000329.1:0-2621 GCA_964648175.1 uncultured Anderseniella sp. | reverse complement strand
GACAACGAGATGACGACACCGCCTCCGCCGCCACCGGAGGAGAGCGGGATCAGCAGCATTACCATCGAAGACGAGATGCGGCGCAGCTATCTCGATTACGCGATGAGCGTGATCGTCAGCCGCGCGCTGCCGGACGTGCGCGACGGCCTGAAGCCGGTGCACCGCCGTATCCTGCATTCGATGAACGAGAACGGCTACGACTGGAACAAGCCGTATCGCAAGTCTGCCCGCGTGGTTGGCGACGTGATCGGTAAGTATCACCCGCACGGCGACCAGTCGATCTACGACGCACTCGTTCGCATGGCGCAGGATTTCTCCATGCGTCTGCCGCTGCTCGACGGGCAGGGTAACTTCGGCTCGGTCGACGGTGATCCACCTGCGGCCATGCGTTATACCGAAGTGCGCATGGGCAAGCCGGCCCACGCGCTGCTGGAAGACATCGACAAGGACACGGTCGACTTTCAGGACAACTACGACAATTCCGAGCGCGAGCCGACAGTGCTGCCGGCGCGGTTCCCGAACCTGCTGGTCAACGGGGCAGGCGGCATTGCCGTGGGCATGGCGACCAACATTCCGCCGCACAACCTCGGCGAGGTGGTCGATGCCACCATTGCGGTGATGGAGAATCCCGCGATCGGATTCGAGGAACTGAACCAGATCGTGCCGGGGCCGGATTTCCCGACCGGCGGCATCATTCTGGGCCGTTCAGGCATCCGCGCGGCGCAAAGCACGGGCCGAGGCTCGGTGGTGATGCGCGGCAAGGTGACGATCGAGGAGATCCGCAAGGATCGCGAGGCGATCATCATCCACGAGATCCCGTACCAGGTGAACAAGGCCTCGATGATCGAGAAGATCGCCGAACTGGTGCGCGAAAAGCGGATCGAGGGCATCTCGGACATCCGCGACGAATCCGACCGGCACGGCATGCGCGTGGTCATCGAGATCAAGCGCGATGCGGTAGGCGACGTGGTGCTGAACCAGCTCTACAAGTTCTCGCAACTGCAGACCTCTTTCGGCGTCAACTCTGTGGCGCTGACCGGCGGCCGGCCGGAAATGATGACGCTGAAGGACATGCTGGAGGCGTTTGTGGCGTTCCGCGAGGAAGTCGTCACGCGGCGCACCAAGTTCCTGCTCAACAAGGCCCGCGACCGGGCGCACATTTTGGTGGGCCTCGCCATCGCGGTGGCCAATATCGACGAAGTGATCCACCTGATCCGCCATGCGCCTGACCCGGCCACGGCGCGCGAGCAGTTGATGGCGCGCGACTGGCCCGCCAAGGACATGGCGCCGCTGATCCGGCTGATTGCCGATCCGCGCCACCAGCTGAAAGAAGACGGTAGCTACCGGCTGTCGGAAGAGCAGGCCCGCGCCATTCTCGATCTGCGCCTGCAGCGTTTGACTGCGCTGGGCCGTGACGAGATCAGCGACGAGCTGGAAAAGCTGGGGGCCGAGATCAAGGATTACCTGGAAATCCTGGGCTCCCGCGCCCGCGTGCAGCAGATCATCCGCGACGAGCTGACGGCGGTGAAGACCGAGTTCGCAACGCCGCGGCGCACCGAGATCGCCGACTACCTCGGCGATGTCGACGACGAGGACCTGATCGCGCAGGAAGACATGGTGGTGACCGTGTCGCACACCGGCTACATCAAGCGGGTGCCGCTGACCACCTACCGGGCGCAGCGGCGCGGCGGCAAGGGCCGCTCCGGCATGCAGACCAAGGACGAGGATTTCGTCACCCGCCTGTTCGTGGCCGATACGCACACGCCGGTGCTGTTCTTCTCCTCGCGCGGCATGGCCTACAAGATGAAGGTCTGGAGGCTGCCGCTGTCGGCGCCCCAGGCGCGCGGCAAGGCGCTGGTCAACCTGCTGCCGCTGGAAGAGGGCGAGCGCATCACCACCATCATGCCGCTGCCCGAGGATGAGAACACCTGGGGCGAACTCGACGTGATGTTCGCCACCACGCGCGGCACCGTCCGCCGAAACAAGCTGTCGGACTTCGTGGAGGTGCGCCAGAACGGCAAGATAGCCATGAAGCTGGACGAGGGCGACGGCATTGTCGGCGTGGAAACCTGCACGGACAGCGACGATGTCCTGCTGACCACGGCCAAGGGGCAGGCGATCCGCTTCAAGGTGACTGACGTGCGCGTGTTCGCGGGCAGAAACTCTGTGGGCGTGCGCGGTATTTCGCTGGCCGACGGCGACGAGGTCATCTCGATGACCGTACTGCGCGGCTTTGAGGCCACGGCAGACGAACGCGCCGCCTACATCAAGATGCGCCGGGCCATGGAGGGCGAGGAGCTTGAAGCAGCTGACGGCGAGGATGAAGGCACCGCCGACGCAGGCATCAGCCAGGAACGCTATATCGAGATGGGGGCGGCCGAGCAGTTCATCCTCACGCTGTCCGAAAACGGCTTCGGCAAGCGCTCATCCGCCTACGAATACCGGGTGACCGGCCGCGGCGGCAAGGGCATCACGGCCATGACCGTGAACGACCGAAATGGCGACCTGGTGGCCTCCTTCCCGGTGGAGGAGACGGATCAGATCATGCTGGTGACCGATGGCGGCCAGTTGATCCGTTGCCCGGTCAACGACATCCGCATTGCCGGACGCTCGACGCAAGG
>CAZYKZ010000328.1:0-2629 GCA_964648175.1 uncultured Anderseniella sp. | reverse complement strand
CTTTGGGAAACCCAGATCGCAGATCCGGAGCTCGGTTACAGCGAAACCATGGCGCCGACCGTAGTCGGCAACAAGGTTCTGATTGGAACCAACGGGGGCGAGTATGGCATTCGCGGCTTCGTGAAGGCGTTCGACACACAGACGGGTAAAGAGATATGGACCTTCCACACTATACCCGAAGATTCGGTGGGCGTATGGGCAACCCATGACGCGACCGGCCGTGACATGCACCGTGATATCGAGGCAGAAAAGGCCGCGCTGAAGAAGATGGGGGATCCCTACGAAACCCTTGGCGGTGGGGTGTGGCAAAATCCTGCCGTAGACCTCGATTCAAACCGTATTTACTTCGTGGTCGGGAACCCTTCGCCTGATCTTGATGGCAGCTTGCGGCCGGGCGACAACCTCTACACCGACAGCTTGGTGGCCGTGGACCTCGATACAGGCAAATATGTCTGTCATTTCCAATACATTGCGCATGACGTTTGGGACCTTGATGCAGTCAGTCCACCCATCATCACGCAGGTCAAGGATGGTGACGGCAACATGGTCAAGGGCGTGCTCCATGGCGGCAAGACCGGCCATGTTTATGTCCACAAGGCCGATGATTGTAGCCTTCTGCGCTTTTCCGAAGCCATGGTACCGCAGGAAAATATGTGGGTACTGCCAACCAAGGAAGGTGCACGCATGTTGCCGGGCGCCAATGGCGGTGTCGAATGGTCGCCAATGGCTGTCAACGCAGACCTGGGTCTGACCTACGCAATCAACCTGCACCAGCCAATGACTTACCATGTCGAAAGCACGCCATATCCAGAGGGCAAACTGTGGCTGGGCGGCGCATTCAAGGTAATCCCCACTGAAGAACAATGGGGGAATGTCACGGCTGTTGATTACAACACAGGCAAAATTCGCTGGCAGGTGAAGACTGAGCAGCCAATGATTGGCGGCGTCCTTGCGACAGCAGGTGGACTACTCTTCACCGGCGAGGGAAATGGGCAGTTCAAGGCTTACGATGCCGAAACCGGATCAGTGCTCTGGAACTTCCAGGCAGGTGCGGGTGTCAACGCGCCGCCATCGTCCTACACGGTAGGCGGAAAGCAATACATTGTGGTTGGTGCTGGTGGTAACACTCAGCTTGATTACAAGCGCGGCAATAACATCATCGCCTTCACCTTGGCCGAGTAGGCAAGACCGGTTGCCCAACAACCCAACGAAACACCTGCAGGGCGCCCCAGGGCGCTCTGCAACTTAATCACTTATCCAAAGCCAAGAGAGCGAAAGAATGTTCCCCCGTTTTTCATTATTCAAATTCGTGCTCTCCCTGGGCCTTTCTATCGCATCTTTGTCCGCGCCAGTGCTGGCCCAAGATGTGCCGGCTCCTCCGCCCGAAATTGCCGAACTTGTAGACACCTGCAAAGCCTGCCACGGAGATAACGGTGTCCCCGTCCAGGAGGATGCTCCGATCATCTGGGGTCAGGAACAATATTACATGTACGTGCAGATGCGTGACATTAAGGCGGGGCGGCGCGAAAGCGAAATCATGGGGCCGATCGTGCAGGATCTCGACAAGGACACCATGAAGGCTCTTGCCGAATATTTCTCTCAACTGAAGTGGCCCTCGTTGGGCTACTCCACGCCGGAGGCGGACATCCCCATTGCCGAAGCTGCTGCTGTTGCTGGCCAGTGCCCGCAATGTCACCTCGGCGCCTGGGTCGGCAACAGCCGCGTTCCAAGGCTCGCAGGCCAGAATGTCCACTATCTTGAAAAGACGATGCTTGATCTGAAATATGACAGGCGCAAGAACGCACCCGATGTTGGCGCCCTGTTCAAGGACATGAGCGACGACGATGTCCGCTCACTGGCAAGGTATGCCGCAGGCAAGTAGAAGCGGCTATTGCAGCAGTTTGCGAACCTCTTCGTTGACCGCAAGGTCTGAGGCCGTTTTGCCTGTCTTGTCCTTAAGAGAGCGATCGGCACCCTTTTGCAGCAGGAAGGCAACCACCATCGGGTGATTACGCTCAGCGGCAATCATTAATGCAGTCCGCCCCCGGTCGTCGGTTAGATCGAGTTTCGCCCCGCGTGACACCAGCATCTCGACTGTCTTTAGACCTTCGGGCTCCGGTACATCATTGCCGTGCCCTGCCGCCCACATGAGTGCAGTCAGGGAGTGGCCATAGGCAAGGTTGACGTCCAGCCTGTTGTCGAGCAATGCGGCAACGATGTCGGAGTACCCCTTGGCTGCTGCATAGACGATGGCGCCCTTGCCGGTACCGTCACTTACTTCCGGTCGGGCACCGTGCTCCAACAGGACTTCTACTATCTTGCGGTTACCGTTGTAAGCTGCCGCCCCGAGCGGCGTGACGCCCTTGCCGCCGACAAAGTCGTCGCTCGCCCCCGCTGCCAGCAACACCTCGACAGCCTTTCTCTTGTTGGCCGTGACTGCGCGCAGCAAAGGGGTTGAGCCGGCAAGATTTGCCTGGTTTACATTGGCGCCTTTATCCAGCAGCAACCGAATAATGCCCGAATGCCCCCCATCGGCGGCATGATGCAGTGCAGTATTGGCGAAACGGTCCCGGGCATCCACGGATGCGCCCTTTGCCAACAATCCAATCGAAATGTCGACGCAACCCTT
>CAZYKZ010000327.1:0-2635 GCA_964648175.1 uncultured Anderseniella sp. | reverse complement strand
TTCGCCTCGACCAAGCCGATCGCCAAGGTCGACGACTTCAAGGACTGGAAGTTCCGTTCGCCTCCGGGCCTCGAAACCAAGATCTTCGAGAAGCTGGGCGCCAAGCCTATCGTGATGGACTTCACCGAAGTGTTCACCGCGCTTGAATCCGGCATCATCGACGGCTCCGACATCTCGGCCATCGCCAACAACAAGTCGATGGGCGTGTACGACCTGCCGAAGGTGAAGTACGCCAACTATCCGGGCTTCCACTCGATGCCGTCGGACCACCTTGCATGCAACAAGGCCAAGTTCGACTCCATGCCCGCACATCACCAGCGCATCATGAAGGTGGCGATGGAGTCTCTCGCCCTGCGCACCGCGCTGACCTTTGAGAAGGCCAACGCGGAAGCTGCTGCGGCGCTGCGTGAACAGGGCGTGACCCTGTCGGAGTGGAGTGCTGAAGAGAAGGCCAAGTTCCGTGAAGCCGCCCTGTCGGCATGGGGTGATTTCGCCACCACCGACGAGGCCAAGGCACTGGTTGAAAGCCACACGGCCTACCTCAAGCAGCTTGGCCTGGTGAAGTAACGCCAAACCCTGACGGAGTGGATGGTGCAGCCACGCCATCCACTCCCGCATCCTTGATCCAATAAGGCCCGCCACGCCGCGTCCGCTTGAACGTACGCGCGCCAACGCGGCATCGCATGGGGAGCAGCGGCATGGTTGAACACGAACGCACCGGCTTCATCGACCTGATCACCTGGGGGTTCAGCCGCATTGCGATGTGGGCACCGGCCTTCATCGTCGCCATCATGTTTTACGAGGTAGTGATGCGCTACCTGTTCGTGAAGCCGACCTTGTGGGTGAACGAGATGTCGCTCTGGGTGGCGGGCGGCGTCTACCTTACGGCGGGGCTGTACGCCATGCAGCAGCGCAGCCACATCCGCATCTTCATCATCTACGACATGGTGCCGCGCTGGGTTCAGCGCGTGTTTGACATCCTGTCTGTCACCTGCCTGTGCATCTTCGTCTTCGCGGTGATCTGGGGCGGGTTCGGCGAGGCGCGCGACAAGCTGCTGCGCTGGGAGACGTTCGGCACCGCGTTCGACCCGCCGATACCGGCCACCATCAAGCCGCTGATCCTGCTCACCCTGGTGTTCCTCGCGCTGCAGGCGATCTCCAACCTCTATCACGACTGGAACAAGGGGCCGGAGATCCACAGCGTGACGGATGATCTCGACATGCCCGACGAAGTTCTTTCGGGCAACCCGCCGAAACCGGACGGCAACTGACAACAAGCCTGTGAGGGGCGCGACAAGGGGGCTAGGCTCACATGGACATCGGGACAATCTCACTGATCCTGCTGATCGGCATGTTCGCGCTGCTTGCCATCGGCATGCCGCTTGGCTTTGCCTCGGGCTTCCTGGCCGTCGTTGTGATGGTGCTGAAGTTTGGGCCCGACCTGCTGTTCTCCAACTTCGGCACAGGACCGCTCAACATCCTCGCCCAGCGTCTTTACGGCATCACCACCGATTACGTGCTGATTTCCGTGCCGCTGTTCATCTTCATGGCGACCCTGCTGGAGCGCTCCGGAATTGCGCGGGACATGTACTCCAGCCTCAATCTGTGGCTGTCTCGGACCCGCGGCGGCATCGCAGTCGTCACCGCCATCATGGCCATCGTGATGGCGGCCATGTCGGGGATCATCGGCGGAGAGGTGGTGCTGCTGGGCCTGATCGCGCTGCCGCAGATGCTCCGGCTCGGCTACAACCAGAACCTTGCCATCGGCACCATCTGCGCCTCCGGCTCGCTCGGCACCATGATCCCACCCTCCATCGTGCTGATCATGTACGGCCTGATCACCGAGACCTCGATCCACGCCCTGTTCAAGGGCGCGTTCCTGCCGGGCTTCATCCTGGGCGGCTGCTACATCATCTACATCATCATCCGCACCCGGCTGCGGCCAGAGGAAGCGCCACTGCCTGAACCGGCGGCAGACGACATCACCTTCGAACAGAAGGCGCGCTGCTTCATCATCTTCACGGGCTGGCTGCTGGCGATCTGGGGTGGCGGGGCGCTGGTTCACTCTCTTGGCATCGAGGCTCAGAACGCTTTCGGCTTTCTCAAGTCGGCAGACGACTACCACCCCTACACCATGCTGCAGAACGTGAAGTTCCTCGCCATGCTGCTGGGCGGCGGCCTGCTGCCATCGCTGATATTCGGCAAGGAACTGCGCGAGCGCGCCTGGGCCATGAGCAAGGGCCTGCTGCCGCCGCTCCTGATCGTGTTCGTGGTGCTGGGCTCGATCTATGGCGGCGTGACCGGCATCACCGAGGCTGCCGGCATGGGCACGGTCGCCGTGCTGTTGCTGATCATCCTGCGCGGCGAATTCTCGCTGACCCTGTTCCGCGAGGCGCTGATGCGCACGTTCAAATCCACCGGCACCATTATCTGGGTGACGTTCGGAGCCACCGCACTTGCCGGCGCCTACACCATCGCCGGCGGGCCGACCTACGTCGCCAACCTGATCACGGGCCTCGACCTGCCGACCTTCGGCATCCTGTTCGTGATGATGATCATCTTCCTGTTTCTCGGCGCCTTCATGGACTGGGTCGGCATCGTGCTGCTGGTCATGCCGGTGTTCCTGCCCATCGTG
>CAZYKZ010000326.1:0-2639 GCA_964648175.1 uncultured Anderseniella sp. | reverse complement strand
AGGTGCACGTCGTTGAAGTCGGGCTCGCAGGCAACAAAGCACAGGCAGCGGATGAGCCCCTTCACCCGCGCCAGATCACCGAGCGCGTGCTTCATGCCACCGATCATGTTGATGCCCGTCAGCCGAGCCGCCTCGTAGCCCTGCTCCGGCGTCACCGCGCCACCGATCCGTCCGGGGTGCAGGACCTTGCCATCCTTCACCGGCGTGTGGCCTGACAGGTAAAGTACATTGCCGACGATGTGGTGCGGCTTCATGCGGCCGTAGTTCTGGCCGTAGTAACTGCCATCATCAAAATTCGGCAGCGTGATGCCCAATTTCCTGATGCGATCCTCAATGCTCATTGCCGCCTCCTGTGCGGACGAAGAAAACCTTATCGTCGAAAGGCCGGGCCGTTCGGCCCCAGCCGCACGTCGGGGCGCAGCCGGGTGAACGGGATCGAGTCAAGCTGACACGGGTTGGCGCCGGGGCTTTCGGCGAAGATCACCGTCTCGGCAATCGGCTCGTAGTCGGCGAGGAAATGCACTGCCGACTTGACCCCGACGATCTTGTGGTCCGGCGGGTTGAGGCCGAGGTGGGTGAAGATCGCCTGATCGGCGTTCTGGGTGCGGTTGGAACCGACCACCACGGTCACGTCGCAGTTCCGGTCGAGTATCTTGAGCGCCGCCATGCGGCCGAGATGGGCATGTGCCTTGCCGTACATGGGGCCGGTAAAGATGAAGTCGCCGTCGGACAGCCGCTCCACCCGCACGCGCGCCGCGAACGGGCCGGTACCCAGTTCGGGAAACTTTCCGCCGATGTGCACATCGATCTCGGCCCCCCGCCCGGCGGCATGGGCGTGCGCGGCGGTGGCGGCGTCCCACAGCATGCCGATGATGGCGCCTTGCGCACCGCCTTCAACCAGGGCCGCCAAGAGGCCCGTCGTATCGCCGGTGGCGCCCGCGCCCGGGTTGTCCTGCGGGTCGCAAATCACGACGGGCTTCGAGGCGGCGGCTGCGATCTGCTTCGCCTTCGCCACCGCCTGGGGCGCAGCCGTCAGCGGATTGTGCAATTCGTCCTCGGCAGCCTGAAGTGCGGCCAGCATGGCATCGGCGGCGGCGTCCACGGCAGCCTGATCCGTGCCGTAGGCAAACACCGAGCAGCCGCAGTCGGCAACGTCGGCCGGCGGAAAGCCAAACACGAAATCCACCGACGAGACGCCGTCTCCGGCAAGACCCGGGAGCATGCCGTAAAGCCTGCCGCCGGGCTCGCGCCGGGTGGACTGGGCCTGGATCGGGATGATGTAGTCGAGCTGGCGCCAGGCCTTCTCAAACGGGGCGCCGCGTTCGAGTTGCTCACGCAGCAACTTGCGAGCGCGGGCGCCGGTGTCGGCCATGTCGACGTGCGGATAGGTGCGGTAGATGGCGACGCAGGACGCACGCTCGAAGAAGTCTCGCGATAGGTTGCCGTGCAGGTCGAGGCTGACCGCGATGGGCAGGTCATCGCCGGTAACATTGCGGATGCGGCGCAGCAGCTCCGCCTCCCCGTCCTCGTGGCTCTGGGTCACCATGGCGCCGTGCAAATCCAGATAGATGCCGTCGATGCGGCCTGCCGCAGCGATGCCGTCGACGATCATGTTGGAAATGCGGTCGAAGGCATCGTCGGTGACGTAGCCGCCCGGCTCCGCGAAAGTCCAAACGATCGGCACGAGGTCGAAGTCGTCGCCCTCGTCGATGAAGCCGCCCATGGGCAGGTTCAAACCCGACAGGGTATCAATGACGTCCTTTCCAGTACACAGCGCTGGCCATGCGCCGCCGGCCTCGAACGTCTCGTACGGCGTCAGGATGGGCGCGAAGGTGTTGGTTTCGTGCTGGAAGCCGGCGACGGCGATGCGGGGCTTGCTCATTCCTCCTGCCTCAGGCCTCGCGCGCAAACAGCCGTTCGGCCATGACGCCGACGCGGGATTCGATCTCTTCCAGCGCGTCGAGGATCATGTCCTCGCGGAAGCGCGGACCGACGATCTGTACGCCGACCGGCAGGCCGTCATTGTAGTTGGCCGGGATGTTGCCTGCCGGAAGGCCGGTATAGTTGAAGGCGACCGAGTACATGCCAGCCCCGAGCGTTTCGATGACGCCGTCCATGCCTTGCGCGTCGCGGTCCCAGTCGTAGGTGGGAGAGGGCAGGAATGGGGTGAGAACCAGCGGATACTTCTCGAAAAACAGATTGAACTGGCGGTGATAATGATTGCGCTTCGCCATCAGCAGCAGCAGGTCTGTGCCTTCCGGCGGACTGAAATAGGCGTCGTAGTTGGCGAAGATGGATTTCAGCTCTTCCGTGCCGTGCTTCTGGATCTCGCCACGCAGTAGCGCGTTGACCTCGCCGAACAGCGCCTTGCCGCCATCGCGGCCTGCCTCGCGCAGCTCCGGCATGTCGGCCTCGATCACTTCATAGCCCGCATCGACCAGGCAATCGCGGGCGGCATCCAGCGCCTTTTCGACGGCAGGATGAAGGTCGAATTCATAGGTGTTCTTCGTGAAGGCAACCTTGATCTTTCCGTCGGGACGCGGGCTGTCCCAGCCCATCGGCACCATCCACGGATCATGAGGGTCATACTGGATGAGCGCCTTCATGCCGGCGCGCACGTCGCGCACCTCGCGGCAGAT
>CAZYKZ010000325.1:0-2639 GCA_964648175.1 uncultured Anderseniella sp. | reverse complement strand
ATTCGAACTCCCGACCCTCTGGTCCCAAACCAGATGCGCTACCAGACTGCGCTACGCTCCGACTGCCGCGAGCAAACCTGTTGCCAGCTGACAAGGTGGTTACAGGAAAATGCGTGCCGTGGGCAAGAGGCTCCTCGCCGTTATTGGCCCTCAAAGAAACGGTGCCGGACCCGGTCGCCCTCGGCGATGCCCAGCCGCGCCGCCGCACCGCCCTTGATCTCGAGTACGGCGCGCACCTTTTGGCCGGCGCTGATCACGTCCAGCGACTGCGGAACGGTCTCGCGCGCGATGTAGACAATGCGCCCGTCCGCCGCGATGAACAGCATGTCCAGCGGAATGAAGGTGTTGCGCATCCACATGGCCGCCTCGTAAGGCTGGGACCAGATGAACAGCATTGCCTCGCTGTCCTTCATCTCGCGCCGGAACATCATGCCGTGCGAGCGCTTCGCGTCATCATCGGCGATCTCGGCGTCGAAACTGATTGTCTTGCCGCTGGCCGTCTCGATGGTAAGCGGTTCGGACGGCAGATAAACCGGCTCGTCCGCCAGTGCCGCAGACGCCATGGCCAGCGCCGCAATGAGCACTGCCGCAACATACCTCGGGAGGAACCGGATCAATTTGTTCCCGGCAACCGGTCGTCGTCCAGGGTAAGGCGAACCTCGGCCGCCATCTTGCCCTTCGGACCGTCGCCGAAGCGGACATAGATCCACTGGTCGGGCTGGAGTTCGGAGATGGCGGTTTTGCGCAGCACCTCCATGTGAATGAAGATGTCCGGGCTGCTCTCGGTCTCGCTGGCGAAGCCGAAGCCGCGGGTGCGGTTGAACCACTTCACCTTGACGCGGGTCCACTCGGCTCCGGCAGATACCTGCTGGTGGGTGCGGGCGGTGCGTTCTACCGGGTGAATGGCCGTGGAGTTGTCGACAGACAGCACGCGCAGGCACTGGATGCCCTTCTGGCGCTGCACGGCCTCGCACACCACGCGGGTGCCTTCGAGCGGCGCATCGAAGCCGTCGCGCTTGAGGCAGCTCAGGTGCAGCAGGATGTCTGCAATGCCATTGTCAGGAATGATGAAGCCGTAGCCGCGGGCCACGTCGAACCATTTCACAAAGCCGGAGACCTCGAAAATCTCGACATTGGATTCAAGCTCTGACAACGAGGACGGCTTGCGTTCCTGAACGCTGTCTGCCGCCGTTGCCTTGGTCCCACCCCCAACTGGTCCGCCATTACCAGTCATCTCGCCTGCTCCTCACCTCTACGCCACCGCAATACGCCTCTGACCCTTGGTGAACGATGATGGTCAACGCACCCCGATTTGTACAGATGCGCGCCCAGAAATTGGCTGGATATTCACAAGCCTTCGCCAGGGCAGGCCCGGAAATGTCTGCAAACTGAAGGTGCCTCCCACAATAAACACCTGAAATCCGTATCAAATCCGCAAATTTCTGGAGAAATGAAATATGCCGGCTTTTGCACCCTGTTTCCCGCAAAAGCTGCAATTGACGCGATAGTCCAGCCCGAAAAGCAACCAGCAGGAGAGCGCCGGCAGGCTCGAGGCGCGAATCAATCGTCCGCATACACTGCAAGAACGTCGCCGATATCGTCGCGGATGACCAGGTTTGCCAGACGATCCGAAGGCGTCGGTTCGCGGTTGATGATCACCAGAGGAATGCCGAGGCGGGCGGCAAACACCGGAAAACTCGCGGCCGGCTCCACCACCAGAGACGAGCCCACCGCCAGAAACAGGTCGCAATCACGGGTAAGCCGCTCGGCGCGGCGCATTTCCTCCTCCGGCATTGGCTGGCCGAACGAGATCGTCGCCGTCTTGACGATGCCGCCGCACGCTGTGCACGACGGCGCGCCGGGATGCGCCTCGAGTTGTCCGGCAATCCAGTCCAGTTCGTGGCGGGTGCTGCAGGACAGGCAATGGGCATATGTGCCGTTGCCATGCAGTTCCACCACCTTGGACAGCGGCACGCCTGCGGCCTGGTGCAACCCGTCGATGTTCTGGGTGATCACGCCTGCGAGCTTGCCCAGGCGGTGCCACCGCGCGGCTGCCCTGTGGCCCCTGCCGGGCTTCACGGAGCCCACCTCGTCGCGGATTTTCAGGAACCGCGTCAGGCCCTCGCGGCGGGCTTCCTCGGACGACATGAAGGTCTTGAAGTCGAGCGGCCGGAAGCGGGACCATACCCCGCCGGGGGAACGGAAGTCCGGGATGCCGCATTCGGTAGATATGCCGGCGCCGGAAAAAACCACGATGCGGTTTGCGTCAGCGATGAGGCTTGCAAGCTCGCTGCGTTTGCCGTTCAAGTCATCCATCAACACGTTCAGTCCCGATTGGAGGCCCCAAGCATGAAGTACCTTCATACCATGGTTCGCGTCACCGACCTCGACGAGTCGGTCAAATTCTTCTGCGATGTTCTCGGTTTCACGGAAACCCGGCGCTACGAAAACGAGCAGGGCCGGTTCACCCTGGTGTTTGTGGCGCCCGACGAGTCGCCGGACTGCCCGGTGGAACTTACCTACAACTGGGATCCGGAAGAGTATGGAGAGGGCCGCAATTTCGGCCACCTGGCCTATGCAGTCGACAACATCTACGACTATTGCCAGATGCTGATGGACAAGGGCGTGACCATCAACCG
>CAZYKZ010000324.1:0-2657 GCA_964648175.1 uncultured Anderseniella sp. | reverse complement strand
AGATGCTGAAGGCGGGCGGCACCAAGCACCATTCGGAACTGCTCAAGCCGTTTGGGCTGGACGCCACGGATCCTGCCTTCTGGCACAAGGGTCTCGCCATGATTGAAGGCTTCATCGACGAACTGGAAAAAATGGAGGCAGCCGCAAGCTGACGCCGGCCCATGAGCGATCTGTCACCCCATTCCGCATTGAACCCGGACCGGCTGCCAAGGCCGTTCACGGTGGGCCTGAAGGCATTCGAGCCTGACAACTGGATCGTGCCGGACCGGCATCTGGCGGACCAGGTGCGAGAAAAGGCCGAGCATTTCGACAAGCGGCGCGAGGTGGTGTTCGCCGCCGAGGCAGACACGCTTGAGGCGCAGGCGGAAGTGTTGCAGATGCTGCTCGACTACCTGCCGAAGCGGTATCCGGACCTGTGGCGCGTGACGGATGGCGAGGTGACCATCGTGCCGGCGGGGTTGACCTACCGTGTGGACGAGTTTGCGGAGCGGCCGCTGGAGCTTGCCTGCCGGCTGATCCAGGACGACCTCGTCATCATGCGGAACGGCGAGGGTGGCTACCGGATCGCGGCGGGTGCGGTATGTTTTCCGTCGACATGGATACTCGCCGAGAAGTTTGGCAAGCCAATCGCAGACGTGCACGCTCCGGTGCCGGGGTTCGAGCGCGGCAGCCGGTCGGGGACGCTGGTTGACCGCATTTTCGAGAACCTGAAGGTGGAAGCGCCGGTGGAGCGGTGCAACTGGACCATCTTCGAGGTGCCCGACCTGCACCATCCGAAACGGCACTTCGAGCATCAGCGCTTCGAGGGCAAGACGGAACGGCTGGTGCTGGACAGCTTCCTGCGTGCCGAGCGGCAGACGCTGAGGCGGTTGCCGAAGTCGGGCGACGTGCTGTTCACCATCCAGATCATCGTCGACCCGGCGACCGAGCTGCTCGATCATCCGCAGCGGGCGCAAATCGCCGCCACGCTGAAGGCTCATGTCGAGAGCATGAACGCGGATGAGCTGGCCTACAAGGGCATCACCGGTTACCAGGATCTCGTGGTGGCGGAACTCGACGCACTGGCCGAGAGTTAAAGCCGCATCATGCCGGAAGACGACGATACACCAAGGGACAATGAAGCAAACCGGCTGTCGGGCCGGCTGAGCCGCTATGCGCGCGTCGGCACGGGCGTGGGCACGGCAGCGGCGCGCGTGGCGGCGGGCCGGGCATTCTCCTCTGGTGGCAACGACATGACGGCAGAGGCCAGGCTGTTCCGGCAGGCGCTGGGCACACTCAAGGGGCCGCTGATGAAGGTGGCGCAGTTGCTCGCCACGATTCCTGAAGCACTGCCGGCCGAGTTTGCCGAGGAACTGGCCCAGTTGCAGAACGAGGCGCCGGCGATGGGCTGGCCGTTCGTGCGCCGGCGCATGGCTGCGGAACTTGGGCCGGACTGGCAGCAGAAGTTCGGCTCGTTCGAGCGCGAGGCGGCGGCGGCGGCGAGCATGGGCCAGGTGCACCGGGCGACCTCGCTTGAGGGCGAGCCGCTGGCCTGCAAGCTGCAGTATCCGGACATGGCCTCGGCGGTGGAGGCGGACCTGTCCCAGCTCAAGGTGCTGTTCGCGCTACACCGGCAGATGAGCCGGGCCATCGACACGACGGAGATCGCCGGCGAGATTGGCGCGCGGCTTCGCGAGGAACTGGACTATGTGCGCGAGGCCGGTCACATGCGGCTGTACAAGGCGATCCTTGCCGAGCGGCCGACGATCCGCATTCCCGAGCTGAAGGAAGAGCTGTGCACCCGCCGGCTCATCACCATGCAGTGGCTGGAGGGGCGCAAGCTGCTGGAGTTCAAGCAGGCGGACGAGGACACCCGCAACCTGCTTTGCCGGCACATGTTCGATGCGTGGTGGCGGCCGTTCACCAGCCACGGCGTCATCCACGGCGATCCGCACCTGGGCAACTACACCGCGTGGGAAGAGGCGGACGGCACCGTCAAGGGGCTCAACCTGCTCGACTATGGCTGCATCCGGGTGTTCCCGCCGTCGTTCGTAAGGGGCGTGATAGAGCTTTACCGGGGACTGCAGCGCGAGGACCGCGACCAGATCGTTCATGCCTACGAAATCTGGGGCTTCAAGGGGCTCAATGACGAACTGATCGACATCCTCAACGTCTGGGCGCGGTTCATCTACGGGCCGTTGCTGACGGACAAGGTGATGGCGATTTCGGATGGATCTTCGTCGGCTGCGCAGTATGGCCGCCAGCAGGCCTTCACCGTGCACAAGGAACTGAAGGAAAAGGGTCCGGTGCGGGTGCCGAAGGAGTTCGTGTTCATGGACCGGGCGGCCATCGGGCTTGGCTCGGTGTTCATTCACCTGCGCGCGCGGATGAACTTCCATCAGCTGTTCGAGGATGCGCTGCAGTCGTGGGAACTCGACACGGTGGGCGAGCGCCAGGCGCAGGCGCTTGATGCCGCCGGTGTGGCGCCGCAGATCGAGGCGGCGTAAACTCCTCACCCATGACAACGCCGCACGTTCAGTCCGCGCCCAATGGCGCCGGGTGGAACCATTGGATTGCCGCCCGGTTCCGCGATGCCGCCCGGCTGCTCGAACAGCAGGGCGCTGACCCGTTTCGCACCGGCGCCTATGCCCGCGCTGCCACTGCGCTTGACGCAATGG
>CAZYKZ010000323.1:0-2662 GCA_964648175.1 uncultured Anderseniella sp. | reverse complement strand
GCCGCCAGCAGGCCCAGCATGTCGCGCGGGTCAACCGGACGGCGGTGGGCGGCAAGGTGGGTTGCAGGCCAGCGTGTGCCATCAGGATGGTGAGCCAGGTTGAGGCCACAGCCGATGATGGCGGCAAGATCTCCCGGCTGTCCGGTTGTCTCGATAAGGATGCCGGCTGCCTTGCGCCCACCAATCAGCACATCGTTGGGCCACTTCAACCGGATCGCCGCATTGGGCCCGGCGGCTACGAAGGCGTCGGCGACGGCTAGCCCCGCCACGAGCGACAGACCGGTCAACCGCTCAACAGGTACGTTTGCTACCGGCCACAGAAGGCTTGCGTAGAGATTACCGGGTGTCGAGACCCAGGCTCTGCCTTCACGGCCCCGGCCCGCCGTCTGTTCTCCGGCCGCGACCCACACAGGTGAACGCTGTCCATTGGCGTACAGCGCAAGCGCCTCTGCGTTGGTGGAGCCAACGCTGTCATGCCAGACGATCTCCGGCATTCCGCCGGCTTCGTGCGTCACAGGAAAAGCGAAGCTGCAGCGGCATTGGCTGCGATGTTCAGTTGCTCGAGCACCAGCACCATTCCGAGGGCAAGGATGCCGGCGGCCACGGCGATCAGCCGCACCTCGAACGGTGCCGCATCAAACTCGTCAGCCGGCTCGTCGAAGTACATGACCTTGACGATGCGCAGGTAATAGAAGGCCGACACGACCGAAGCCAGCACACCGATCACGGCGAGCGTATACATGTTGGCTTCGATGGCGGCGAGGAACACGAAGTACTTGGCGAAGAAGCCTGCCAGCGGCGGGATGCCGGCCAGCGAGAACATCAGCATGGCCAGCACGAAAGCCATCACCTGGTCGTTCCGGGCAAGGCCGGCAAGATCGGAGATCCGCTCCACCGCCGTGCCGCGCCGGCGCATGTAGATGACGCAGGCAAAGGTGCCCAGCGTCATGGCCATGTAGATCGCCATATAGATCGCCACACCGCGCACGCCGGACTGGGTGCCGGCGGCAAGGCCCACCAGCGCGTAGCCCATGTGGCCGATGGACGAGTACGCCAGCAGCCGCTTGATGTTGTCCTGGCCGATGGCGGCAAAGGCGGCCAATACCATCGACGCGATCGAGATGAACACGACCACCTGCTGCCATTCGGCCACTGCGCCACCGAACCCGTCGTGCATGGCGCGCACGAACACCGCCATGGCAGCCACCTTCGGTGCGCCCGCGAAGAAGGCGGTAACGGGCGTGGGCGAGCCCTCATAGACGTCAGGCGTCCACATGTGGAACGGCACGGCGGAGATCTTGAAGGCAAGGCCGGCAATCAGGAAGACGAGGCCGAACAGCAGCCCGAGGCCCACTTCCTCGCTGGTCGCGGCTTTTGCGATGTCTGCATAGGCGACAGAGCCCGAGAAGCCATAGATCAGCGATGCGCCGTAGAGCAGCATGCCGGACGACAGCGCGCCAAGGACGAAGTATTTCAGACCTGCTTCCGAAGAGCGTGCGCTGTCCCGGTTGAATGCAGCGACCACATAAAGCGCCAGCGACTGCAGCTCGAGGCCCATGTACAGCGCGATCAGGTCGTTGGCCGAGATCATCGTCATCATGCCGGTGGTGGCCAGCAGCACCAGCACGGGATATTCGAACTTGTCGAGCCGCTCGGTCTTGAGGAAATTCGACGACAGGATGATGGCCACGGCCGAGCCGAACAGCACCAGCATCTTCATGAAGCGGGCGAACCCGTCCACGATGAAGCTGTCATGGAAGGCGCGTGCCACGCCTCCATCGGAGGTGAAGATCACCAGCGCGGCGGTGACGGCAAGAGCCGCCAGAGACAGCGTGTTGACCAGATCAGTGCGGTTCCTGTCGGTGAACACGCCGAGCATCAGCAATGCCATGGCAGCCACGGCCAGGAAAATTTCCGGCAGTGCGGCGGTCGCGTCTGCGATTGCGAGAATGTTGCTCATGGCTTCAAGTCCTGACCTTCACAAATCCGATTAGTTGCCAAGCGACACCATGGCTGCCTTGATGGCAGCCTCATGCGCGGCCAGTCCCGTCTGCACCTGCGTCAGCACGCCGTCCACCGACGCCGACACCGCCTCCATGATCGGCACCGGGTAGACGCCGAAATAGAGGGTTGCGGCGGCCAGCGGCACCAGCGTCATGGCTTCGCGCGGGGTGATGTCCTTGATCGCCTTCAGGCTGTCTTTCTGCAGCACGCCGAACACCACGCGCCGGTACAGCCAAAGCGCATAGCCGGCAGACAGGATGACGCCCGTGGTGGCGAAGAACGCGACCCAGGTATTTGCCTTGAACGCACCGGTCAGCGTGAGGAATTCACCGACGAAACCCGACGTGCCCGGCAGGCCGACATTGGCCATGGTGAACAGCAGGAAGATGGCTGCATAGGCCGGCATGCGGTTGACCAGCCCGCCGTAGGCAGCGATCTCGCGGGTGTGGATGCGGTCGTAGACCACGCCCACGCACAGGAACAGCGCGCCAGAGATGAAGCCGTGGCTGATCATCTGGAACATGGCGCCGTCGATGCCCTGCTTGTTCAGGGAGAAGATGCCCATGGTCACGAAGCCCATGTGGGCGACGGACGAATAGGCGATCAGCTTCTTCATGTCCTCCTGCATCAGCGCCACCAGCGAGGTGTAGACGATGGC
>CAZYKZ010000322.1:0-2669 GCA_964648175.1 uncultured Anderseniella sp. | reverse complement strand
CCGCGACCGGCAATGTCGAGAACCTCGGCGAGACCGGCATGCAGGCCATCGAGGAATGGTGGTATCCCGCCTACATGAAGGAGAAGTGTCCGGGCCTGCCGAACTGGGAAGCCCTGAAGGACGAGAAGTGCGCGGAAGCCTTCTCCACCGCCGAGACCGCGCCGAAAGGCCGTTATCTGGGTGGGCCGGTGACCTGGGGCGGCTATGACGACGAGCGCGTCGAGGCGCTGGAATTGCCGTTCGAGGTGGTGCATGCGGGTACGGACGCAGCCCTGTTCGCCGAACTTGAGTCGGCCTATCAGCGCCAGGCGCCGATCATGCTGTGGGTCTATGCCCCGCACTGGGCGCCGGCCAAGTACCAAGGCGAGTGGGTGGAGTTTCCGGCCTACACCAAGGAGTGCTACGAGGACCCGGCATGGGGCACCAACCCGGACGCCAAGTACGACTGCGGCAAGCCACGCGGACCGATCTGGAAGGTCGCCTGGTCGGGCGTGAAGGACAAGTGGCCCGGCGCCCACAAGGCCATCCAGGCGTTCAACATCAACAATGACGAAATGGGCGCGATGATCACCGAGGTCGACCTCAACGGCAAGAAGCTCGAGGACGTCGTTGCTGACTGGATGAGCAAGAACGAAGGCCGCTGGTCGGACTGGGTAAAGTAACGTCCCGGTTTGCTTCTTCAGCCAGACCGCCCGGCTGCATCTCCGCCTGAGGACTTGCAGCCGGGCCGCTCCTGCCAGAAACACGAGATGACATCAACTCCCGCCCGCAAGGCAACGCTGAGCCTGCGCTCTGTCTGGAAGCTGTTCGGTGACGGCGCCGGCGCAGTGCTGCGTGACACCGGCGGCAACCCGTCACCGGAACTGTTGCGCGAACACGCCATCGTTGCGGCTGTGCGCGATGTGTCCCTCGACGTGCACGAAGGTGAGTGCTTCGTCATCATGGGGCTGTCCGGATCGGGCAAGTCCACGCTGGTGCGCTGCATGTCGCGGCTGATCGAGCCGACGGCAGGCGAGATCCTCTTCAATGGCGAGAACCTTCTCGAGGTTTCACCGCAAAGGCTGATCGAGATACGGCGGCACCAGATGGGCATGGTGTTCCAGCACTTTGCTCTGCTGCCGCACCTGAGCGTGCTGGCCAACGTGGCTTTTCCCCTCGAGGTGCAGGGCGTGGGCCGCGCCGAGCGCGAGAAGCGTGCCCGCGAGATGATCGAACTCGTCGGTCTTGGCGGGCGCGAGGGGTTCTATCCGCGCGAACTGTCGGGCGGGCAGCAGCAGCGGGTCGGCATTGCGCGCTCGCTGGCGGTGGAGCCCGAGGTCTGGTTTCTCGACGAACCGTTCTCGGCGCTCGATCCGCTGATCCGGCGGGAAATGCAGGACGAGTTCATGCGGCTGCAGGCGGTGCTGAAGAAGTCGATCGTGTTCATCACCCACGACTTTGACGAGGCAATCCGCGTGGCTGACCGGATTGCCATCATGAAGGACGGCAAGGTGGTGCAGATCGGCTCGCCGGAACAGATCGTCATGGCGCCTGCCGACGACTACGTCGCCGAGTTCACCCGCAACGTTTCGAAGTCGAAGGTGGTGCGCGTGTCGGCCCTGATGAAGCCGTTGCCGAAGCGTGCGCCCGCGGGCGGTTATGCCGGGGACATTGACTCAGGCGCGCGCATCGCCGACGCGGCGCCCATGTTCCAGGGGGCCAGCAAGCCGCTGCGGGTGACAGGGGCGGATGGCAAGCCGGTGGGGCAACTGGACCAGTCTGATGTCGTCAAGCTGATGATGCAGGGCTAACGCAATGAGTGCGGCAGGAACAGACACGGCACTTGATGCAGGCTTGCAGCGGCGCACGCTGAAGCCGATGCACCTGGTCTGGTTTGCCGCGCTGGCCGGCGTTTATGCGCTCTGGACCTGGGGCAAGGACGTCATGCCGTGGGCGTTCAAGGTGCCGCGAGAGCTGCGCATTCCGGCGCGCACCTGGATCGGCAACCTGATGGACTGGCTGGTCGAGACCGCCACGTTCGGCCTGTTCACCTTCATGGAACTGACGCGGTTTATCTCGGCTGCCGTCGATGCGCCCTATCGCGTGGTTCTGAGCCTGCTGTCGACGGGCTTTCTCAAGGGGCAGGGGTCGGACGCGGTTCAGGTCTTGCCGCCGCTGTCGTGGATCGCGGTAATCGCGATCGTCGGTCTCATCGGATACTACGCCGGCGGGCGGAAGCTGGCGCTTCTGGCGACGGCCTGCTTTGGTTTCATTGCCGTGTTCGGGCAGTGGAACAATGCCATGATCACGCTTGCCTCCATCCTCATTGCCGTGCCGCTGGGCACCGCCGGCGGGCTGCTGCTGGGCATTGCGGCCTGGCGCTGGCCTGCGGTGGACACCATGCTTCGCCCGTTGCTGGACCTGATGCAGACGGTGCCGGTGTTCGCCTATCTCGTGCCCATCCTGGTGCTGTTCGGCTTCGGGCCGACGGCTGCCATCATCGCCACCATCATCTATGCGATGCCGCCGATGACGCGCATCACCACGCTGGCCCTGCGCGGCGTTGCGCCCGAGATATCGGACCTTGGCAACATGGTTGGCTGTACCCGCCGGCAGATGGTGTGGAAGGTCATGGTGCCGTCGGCGATGCAGAGCCTGATGGTGGGCGTCAACCAGGTGATCATGCTGTC
>CAZYKZ010000321.1:0-2676 GCA_964648175.1 uncultured Anderseniella sp. | reverse complement strand
TCTACTCTGGCAGCCCCAGCTCACGTAGAGCTGTCAGGAAGCGCTCCAGATGTTCTGCGTTCTTGCTGGGTATGTGCCTGGCGTCAGATACGGTCGCACCCGGCATCAGGTGGAGATACTCCTTCAGCGCGTTGTCTGCAGCCTCCTGATCGCCGAGCATGTGCAACGATACGGCCAGCTGCCGGCGTAGGGACGGGTTGCCCGGCGCAATTCTGCATGCACGTCGAGCCAATGCCGCTGCTTCTTCGTAGTCGTGCAAGCCGTGATATGCCCACCATAGTGTCAGGTACCAGAACGGCATGAAACCATCCTGAGGGCTCAGCCGCGCTGCCTGCTTCACAGTCGATACGGCAAGATCGAGCTCATCGGTACACGCAAATATCGAGCCTCGCACACCAACTGCAGGTGCAAATTGCGGGCTGATTGCCAAAGCCCTCTCTATGGTTTCCATCGCGCCGTCAAAATCTCTGGAGAACAGCTGGGCAACCGCCAGAATGGTCAAAGCCATCGGATCGTTTTCGTCCGCCTCCGCTGCAGACTGCGCAGTGGCAAGCATGGCCTTGAATGATTGCTGCCGGTCTGAGCTCCAGCCGTAAAACGCCTCATAGAGATGAACAAGGGCGAGGTCGGCCGCACCAAGTCCACTACCTGGTGCTAGCTCCATGGCCTTCTGGAACAGCCGCCGGGCTTCCAGCCCGTCTTCCCGGGACATCTTCCAGATGTGTGCACGCCCACGCATGACACACTCCCATGCATTGAGTTGTGATGGGTCCTTGCGCCTCGTCTTGCGGACCTCTGCCGATATGAACTCGGGTGTGACGGCTGCGATAATTGCGTGGGTAATTTCATCCTGAACATCGAAGATGTCAGCAAGTTCGCGATCATAGCGATCAGCCCAGACATGTGCGCCTGAGCCGGTGTCGATAAGCTGGGCGGTGATCCGCAGCCGATTGCCCGCCTTTCGGACGCTTCCCTCGAGCACGTAGGCAGCACCGAGATCCTTGCCTGCCTGCTTGATGTCCACGGCCCGGCCTTTGTAGGTAAAGCTGGAGTTTCGGGCGATGACGTAAAACCACGGCATCCGCGACAGCTCCGTAATCAAATCTTCCGCCATGCCATCAGCGAAGAAGTCCTGCTCCGGATCGCCCGACATGTTGTCGAATGGCAGTATGGCAATGGACGGCTTGTCGGATTTGTCCGTTACAGCGATAGCAGCCGACGCCGGAAGCTGCCTTGACCACTTCCACACTTCTATGGGCTTTTCGATATTCTTGACGCGCTGCAATCCGAGGCTTTGAAAGCTGCTCTTGAGTTTTGGATCGATCAGCTGGTGTGACCAGCCGGACATGCAAATGCCACCAGGCTCGGCAAGGCCTTCCAGCCGGGCAGCGATGTTCACCCCGTCTCCGAGAATGTCGTCGCCATCTGTGATAACGTCGCCCAGGTTGATGCCGATACGATAACGAATGCGGGCGTCCTCCGGGATGTCACCTTCCCGTTCCGACATCGCGGTCTGAATGGCAACGGCGCAGTTTGCAGCGTCGACGACGCTGGGAAACTCAACAAGCAGGCCGTCGCCCATGGTTTTCACAATCCTGCCATTGGAAGCCTTGATGGCAGGGTCGATCAGTTCATTGCGGTGGCGTCTGTGTCGCTCGAGCGTTCCCGCTTCGTCGGCTCCCATTAGCCGCGAGTAACCTACCATGTCAGCCGCCAGGATGGCGCTTAGCCGGCGTTGCATTGCCTGCCCTCCGTGGAGGCAGCTTAGCGACGGAAGTATCCGGAATCCACTGACCGGTGAGTAGCCGGAGCTTCCATGCAGGTGGACGCAGATGCCGGTGATGTTGATTACGCCCTGATCTATCTCCCACGCGGAGCATTGTCGTAGCAGCAGACATCTCCAGCAACTGTCAAAACCGGCAGGTTTTGACGATTTTCGAGCATCATGCCGGCATCGCTTTTTGCGTTTTCTGAAGCTCCATCCAACAGCAACGACACCTCAGACCACTCCAATCTCGATAGCCTTGTAGACCTGCCAGTCTTCGGAAATTCCCTTGAGCTGGTGTGACCCCAAATCCTCGAAGCCAAATCCGGAACCTGCCACGAGATCCTTTACTGTCCGGGAAACGATGATCTCGTTTCCCTTTCCCAACGCTGCAATTCTTGATGCGATGTGAACCGCAATACCGCGAACATCACTCGGCGTGACTTCCACCTCGCCAGTGTGAACACCAACACGAACATCTATACCGAGCTTTGAAACCGCATCACAGATTGCCTTGGCGCAACGTATAGCCCGCCCCGGCCCATCAAAGGTGGCGAGAAAGCCGTCTCCCAAAGACTTCACCTCATTGCCTCTGAATCGAGTTAACTCCTGGCGGACAACTTGATCATGCGCATCGAGCAATTCCCTCCATGCCTTATCGCCAAGACGCTGAGCGTGGATCGTTGAGTCCACTATGTCCGTGAACACTACCGCAGCCAGCACCCGGTCGATCACGGGTTCTGTCTTGGTGCCTGTGATAAATTCTTCGATTTCCGAGAGGATCTGATCAGCTTCTGAGCCAATGAACACGAAGTGATCCTTGCCTGGCAGCTCCACTAGTTTCGCGCCAGGTATCAAGCGGGCAAGTGTCCGTCCGCCTTCGATGTCGATCAGTACGTCTTCCGTTTTGT
>CAZYKZ010000320.1:0-2708 GCA_964648175.1 uncultured Anderseniella sp. | reverse complement strand
GGTGTCGTCCGGCGACATCATCGCCGAGATCGAGACCGACAAGGCGACCATGGAAGTGGAAGCCGTGGACGAGGGCACTGTGGCTGCCATCAAGGTGCCGGAAGGCACCGAGGGCGTGAAGGTGAACACCGTGATCGCCGTGCTGGCGGGCGAGGGCGAGGATGCCTCTGCCGCAGCAGAAAGCGGCGGCGGAAACGGCAAATCCGGCGGTGAAGACAAATCCGACAGCGGCGTCGCCGGCGGCGGCGAGGCCATCGTCAAGCCGGCCGAGGCTATTGCCGATGCACCGGTAACCGCGCCCGAACCTGCCATATCGCCCGCCCTGTCGGCACCGGCGGCAACCTCGTCGGACCCGGAAATTCCAGAAGGCACCGAGATGGTCGAGATGACGGTGCGCGAGGCGCTGAACGCTGCCATGGCCGAGGAAATGCGCCGCGACCCGGACGTGTTCCTGATGGGCGAGGAAGTGGCCGAGTACCAGGGTGCCTACAAGGTGTCGCAAGGACTGCTGGAAGAGTTCGGCGCCAAGCGTGTGATCGATACGCCGATCACGGAGCACGGCTTCACCGGCATCGCGGTGGGCGCGGCGTTTGCAGGGCTTAGACCCATCGTCGAGTTCATGACGTTCAACTTCGCCATGCAGGCCATCGACCACATCATCAATTCCGCCGCCAAGACGCTTTACATGTCCGGCGGGCAAATGGGGTGCCCCATCGTGTTCCGCGGGGCAAATGGCGCGGCAGCGCGCGTGGCTGCCCAGCACAGCCAGGACTATGCAAGCTGGTATGCGCACGTGCCGGGGCTGAAGGTGGTGATGCCGTATTCGGCCGCCGACGCGAAGGGCCTGCTCAAGGCGGCGATCCGCGATCCGAACCCGGTGATCTTCCTCGAGAACGAGATCCTCTACGGCAAGACGTTCGAAGTGCCGAAGCTGGATGACTGGGTGGTGCCAATCGGCAAGGCGAAGGTGGCGCGCGCCGGGTCTCACGTGACCATCGTGTCGTGGGGCATAGGCATGAGCTATGCGCTTGGGGCGGCTGAGAAGCTGGCAGTGGACGGCATCGAGGCGGAGGTAATCGACCTTCGTTCGCTTCGCCCGTACGACCTGCCGACCGTCATTGAGAGCGTGAAGAAGACCAACCGCTGCGTGGTGGTCGAGGAAGCCTGGCCGGTGGCGTCAATGGGCTCGCACATTGCGGCCGAAATCATGACGCATGCGTTCGACTATCTCGATGCGCCGGTGGCGCGGGTCAACGGCAAGGACGTGCCGATGCCGTATGCCGCCAACCTGGAAAAGCTGGCGCTGCCCAATGTCGATGAAGTGGTGGAGGCGGCCAAGGCCGTCCTCTACGTGTAAGGGAGGACCGCGATATGCCAACGGAAATCCTGATGCCCGCCCTGTCGCCCACCATGGAGAAGGGCAAGCTGGCAAAGTGGCTCGTCAAGGAAGGCGATACGGTGTCGTCCGGCGACATCATCGCCGAGATCGAGACCGACAAGGCGACCATGGAAGTAGAAGCCGTGGACGAGGGCAAGGTCGGCAAGATCCTCGTTGAGGAAGGCACCGACGACGTGGCGGTCAACACGGCGATTGCCGTGCTGCTGGAAGAGGGCGAAAGCGCCGATGACATAAAGGCGGGCGGAAAGGCTGCTGCAGCGCCTGAGTCGAAGGCGGAGGCAAAGGCAGAAGCGGCACCGGAACCCAAGGCCGAAGCGTCTGCGCACAAGGCAGACAGAAAGCCGGAACCGGCAACGCCTGCGCGCGAGCCTGACAGCCGAATCTTTGCATCGCCGCTCGCCCGTCGCATCGCCAAGCAGAACGGCATCGACATTTCCCTGCTGAGCGGGTCCGGCCCGCATGGCCGTATCGTCAAGGCAGACGTCGAGAAGGCTCAGAAGGAAGGCGTTCCGGCTGCGGCGCCCAAGCCAGGCGCTCCGGCGGCTGCTCCTGCCGCTGCACCTGTTGCGGCCGGCCCGTCCGATGACATGGTGCGCAAGCTGTTCGCCGAGGGTTCCTATGAGGAACTGCCGCACGACGGCATGCGCAAGACCATCGCCGCGCGGCTGAGCGAGAGCAACCAGACGGTGCCGTCCTACAACATCTCGCTGGACTGCCAGCTCGACGCGCTGCTGAAGGTGCGAGCCGACCTCAACGCCGCGGCACCGGAGAAGGACGGCAAGCCCGCCTACAAGCTGTCAGTGAACGACTTCATCATCAAGGCGCTGGCGCTGGCCTTGCGCGATGTGCCGATGGCCAACGGCTCTTGGACCGCCACGGCGCGGCTTCTGCACAAGCACTCGGACGTGGGCGTGGCCGTGGCCATTCCCGACGGGCTGATCACGCCCATCGTGCGGCGCGCCGAGGAGAAGCCATTGTCGGTCATATCCGCTGAAGTGAAGGACATGGCGAAACGGGCCCGCGACAAGAAGCTGAAGCCCGAGGAATACCAGGGCGGCACCACGGCGGTGTCGAACCTCGGCATGTTCGGCGTCGACACTTTCACCTCGATCATCAACCCGCCGCACGCCTCCATCGTGTCGATCGGGGCAGGGGTGGAAAAGCCGGTCGTCAAGAACGGCGCGGTTGCCATTGCCACGGTGATGAACGCCACCTTTGCGTTCGACCACCGGGTGATCGACGGGGCGCTGGGCGCGGAACTGGCGAGCGCCTTCCGCCACTATGTCGAAAACCCGATGGCGATGCTGGT
>CAZYKZ010000319.1:0-2716 GCA_964648175.1 uncultured Anderseniella sp. | reverse complement strand
AGCGCATTGCAGTTTTCCGCCACGATGAGCAGCCGCTGGCCGGGCGTCAGGCCTGCCTTGTGCAAGCTGTCCGCGGCCTGATGCGAGGCCTCTACCAGTTGGGCATAGGTGAGTGCGCCGGTGCCGGTATCGGCCAGCGCAATTGCGCCGGGTGCATGGGCAGCCCGCTTCTCAAGCAGGTGGTGTATGCGCTCGATCGGTGGCATTGTGGCGGCAACACTAATCAAGCGTGCAGCCGCGTGCCAGCACGTTGTCGTTCCGGAGGAATCCATGCTGCGCCCGCCTCTCTCGTTGCTGACCGCCGAGCTACCCTCGACGGTGCCTTTCGTCGGGCCGGAAGCGCAGGAGCGCGCCCGCGGGAGCCAGTTCAAGGCGCGTATCGGCGCCAACGAAAGCGTGTTCGGCCCGTCGGACAAGGTGATCGAGGCGATGTGCAGTGCCGCGCCCGACATGTGGAAGTACTGCGATCCCGAAAACCACGATCTCAAGCAGGCGCTGGCGGCCTGGCATGGCGTGTCGCCGGACAATATCTGCATCGGCGAGGGCATTGACGGGCTGTTCGGCACCACGGCGCGGCTGTTCGTCGATCCGGGCACCAAGGTGGCAACCTCGGCTGGCGCCTACCCGACCTTCAACTTCCAGGTGGCGGGGGCAGGCGGCGAAATCGTCACATGCCCTTATGTGGACGACCGCGAGGATCCGGCCTCGCTGCTGGCGCTGGCCCGGCGCGAAGGCGCACGCATGATCTACCTCGCCAACCCGGACAACCCGATGGGCACCTGGTGGCGGGCCGGCGAGATCCAGGCGATGATCGACGACCTGCCGGAGAACGTGGTGCTGTGCCTGGACGAAGCCTATGGCGAGTTTGCGCCCGCCGGTACCATGCCCGACATTGACGTGCACAATCCGCAGGTGCTGCGCTTCCGTACCTTCTCGAAGGCCTACGGGCTGGCGGGCCTGCGCGTTGGCTATGTGATCGGCGAGGCGCAGGTGATCAAGGCCTATGACAAGATCCGCAATCACTTCGGTGTCAACCGGATGGCGCAGGTGGCGGCTGAAGCGGCCCTTGCCGACGAGGACTGGCTCGACACGGTGGTGGTGCGCGTGCATGCGGCGCGTAGCGAGATCGTGCGCATCGCCCACGAGAACGGGCTCGAGGTCCTGCCGTCGGCGACCAATTTCGTGGCCATCGACTGCGGCCATGATGGACCTTTCGCCAAGGCTGTGCTGGACAGCCTGATCCAGCAAGGCGTGTTCGTGCGCATGCCGGGCGTGGCGCCGCTAAACCGCTGCATCCGGGTGTCGGCGGGGCGCGAGGACGACCTCGACATTTTCGAGCAGGCGCTGCCGAAGGCGCTTGCCGCGGCGCACGGCTGATGTCTGCGCCAACCCAGCCCGCCGTCGCGCCGGCAGGGCTGGCGGGCGCCATTGGTTTGCTTGTTGCGGGACTGTTCACCGCCAGCCTGTCCGGTGCCTTGCTGAAACTGATGTCGGGTGAACTCAACCTCGCGATGATGACCGCGGGCCGTTACACGGGCTATCTGGTGGTGCTGTTGCCGCTGGCGGCCTGGAAGTACGGCAGCCAGGTGCTGCATCCGCCGCAATGGCAGGCGCAGTTCACCCGTGCGGTTCTCATTCTTGGGGCGACGCTCACCTTTGTGCTCGCGGTAATGTACCTGCCGCTCGCTACGGCGGTCGCCATTCTCTACATCTATCCCTTCATCGTGGCCGCCCTGTCGCCGCTCATGCTGGGCGAGCGCGGGAGTGCCGCAACCTGGGCCGGCATTGCCCTTGGGTTTGTCGGCATACTCATCGTCATGCGGCCAGACCTGGGTGCGCTCAATGCCGGTGCCATCGCGGCGCTTGGAACCGGCGGGTTCTATGCGCTGCACATCATCTATACCCGCAAGGTGGCAAATTCCTGCCCGGCATTGGTGTCGAACACCTACATGGCCATCGTCGCGCTGGCCCTGATCCTGCCTTTCGCCATCTGGTGGTGGCAGCCGCTGAGCCTGCGCCAGGCGGGCATCCTGCTGTTCATGGGCGGGGTCAACGCGGTGGCCCACCTGCTGATCATCAATGCGTTCAGACTGGCCTCGGCGCCGGCGCTGGCGCCGTTCTCCTATGCCGAACTGGTGGGCGCGACGGGCTGGGGCTATGCCTTCTTTGGCGATATTCCCGACATGATCACCGTAACCGGCATGGCGATCATCGTCGGCTCCGGCATCATGGTGTCGCAATCCGGCAATCTCGGGCGGCTGTTCGCCAGAAGGCGGGGTCCAAGCGGCGGCGGCTAGCCTGCTTCGGACAAGTCGTCGCTAAGGGTTTCGTCGGGGAGCGTATCGGGTTCCAGCCATTTCAGAACCAGTTCATACCCGACGGCTACGATAACCGGGCCAACGAATACACCCACAACGCCCCACTGCATCAGCCCGCCCACCGCCCCGAGGAAGGCGAGCGAGGCGGGCATGTCACTGTCCTTGCTGACGAGCAGCGGCCTGGCGATGTTGTCGGTGACGTTGACCACGATCAGACCCCAAAGAAATACGAATGCAGCCATGTAGGACTGGTCCTGGGTCCACAACCACAACGACATCGGCAACCAGACAAGGACGGGCCCGATCTGGATCAGCGACAGGATGAAGGTGATCCCTGCCCAAAGCAGCCATCCTGGTACGCCGGCAACCACGTAGGAGAAAGTTGCTACAAGCGTCTG
>CAZYKZ010000318.1:0-2775 GCA_964648175.1 uncultured Anderseniella sp. | reverse complement strand
TTGGCGATGGTGGTCATGTCGTTCAGCCGGAACGACAGCAGCACCGCCTGCTTGAGCCACTGGTTGACGGTCCAGTTGCCGTCGGCGCCGCGCTCGGCCACCCGGGCCTTGCCGGAATCGAGCAGCTCCAGCGACTTCTCGACGGCCTCGCGCACCGCACCCTTTGTCTTCGGTGTAACGCTATCGCGTTCTTCCCAGGCCTTCTCGATGGTGGCTTTCAGCTTGGCGTGGCTCATGGGTTCAACTCCTCGAAACGGGTGATCTTGAATGGATGGTCAGCGGTTGACGATCCCGCCGAGAAAGCCGGCAAGGTCGCTTGTCTGGTGATGCACGTACGGCGCGCCGTCGGCATCGCCATTCAGCTTGTTGATCATCGCGCCATCCTCGTTGTGGTCGTCTCGCACCAGCACCGTGGTCATGCCGAGCGCCGCCGGCACCTCGAGATTGCGGGCGATGTCCTCGAACATGGCGGCGCGCGCCGGGTCAACCTGGTGCTCGGCGATGAACTTCTCATAAGGTCCGCGCGACGGCTTCGGAATGAAGTCGGAATGCACGATGTCGAAGATGCCGTGGAACAGATGCGTCACACCGATGCGGTGCATGACGTTTTCGGCGTGGCGTACGGTACCGTTGGTGAAGACGAGCTTGCGGCCCGGCAGTGCCTCGAGATGGGCCGCCAGCAGCGGGTTGGTTGGCACCGGCGAATGGTCGATGTCGTGCACGTAGTCGAGGAAGGCATCGGGGTCGATCCTGTGCTCTTCCATCAGACCGCGCAGCGTCGTGCCGTACTTGTAGAAATAGTCTTTCTGGATGCGCCGCGCCTCGGTGCGGTCCACCTGGAACAGGTTCGAGATGAACTCGCCCATGCGCACGTCGATCTGGTCGAACAGCCGGCACGACGCCGGGTACAGCGTGTTGTCCAGGTCGAAGATCCAGGTCTCGACGTGATGGAAGCCGGGAGCGCTCATCGGTCTACTTTGTCTGCCGTTCGGAAATCCGGGTGCCAACGCCGTGCGGGGTCAGCAGTTCCAGCAGCACGCAATGGGGTACGCGCCCGTCGGTGATGACGACGCCTTCCACCCCGCCGCGCACAACGGAAGCGCAGCTTTCAAGCTTGGGGATCATGCCGCCGGAAATGGTGCCGTCAGACGCCAGCCGTTCGATGTCGCCGAGCGTCAGTTCGGGCAGCAGGTTCTTGTCCTTGTCGAGCACGCCCGCCACGTCTGTCAGCAACAGCAGCCGCTTGGCCTTCATGGCGACCGCGATGGCGCCAGCGAACGTATCGGCGTTGACGTTGTAGGTCTCGCCGTCGCGGCCCACGCCGGTCGGCGCGATCACCGGGATGGCTTCCGAATGCAGGATGGTGTGCAGGATTTCCGGGTTGATCTTGCCGGGGTCGCCGACGAAGCCGAGATCGACCTCCTCTTCTTTCCCGGTTTCCTTGTTGACGCGGGTCTTGGTCAGGCGGGTCGCGACGCACAGGTTGCCGTCCTTGCCCGAGATGCCGATGGCCTTGCCGCCCGCCTTCTGGATGGCAGCCACGATCGACTTGTTGATCGAGCCCGCGAGGATCATCTCGACCACTTCCATGGTCGCCTTGTCGGTCACGCGAAGCCCGTCTTCAAACCGGCTTTCAATCTGCAGCCGGTCGAGCATGGCGCCGATCTGCGGGCCGCCGCCGTGCACCACGATCGGGTTGATGCCGGAAAGCTTGAGCTGGACCATGTCGCGCGCGAACTTGGCCGACAGTTCCGGGTCGACCATGGCATGCCCGCCATACTTCACCACCACGGTCTGGCCGTCATAGCGCTGCATGAACGGCAGCGCCTCCGACAGCACGCGGGCGATATCCTGGGTGTGGTTTTCGGCGGTCATCTTTGGGCTATCACTGCGGGAGGTTCGAACACGGTCCGCCTTATAGCGGATTGGCCCCGGAATGCGAACAAAAACCACTGAAGTTCTCGATCCGGACGGTGAGAATCAGCCCATCATTCCGGCAATTTCAGCCCTCAGTTCCGGGATGCCCCAGCCCTTTTCGGACGAGGTGATCAGTACGTCGGGGTACGCGGCGGGACGCTTCGATACGGCCTGTGTCGTCGCAGCCAGCACCTTGTCGCGCTCGGCGGCCTTGAGCTTGTCGGACTTGGTCAGCACGATCTGGTAGTTCACCGCCGCCTCGTCGAGCTGGTCGAGCGTTTCGAGGTCGTTGGCCTTGATGCCGTGGCGCGAGTCGATCAGCACGAACACGCGGCGCAGGTTGGGCCGGCCCTGCAGGTAGCCCATGATGATGGACTGCCATGACTTCACCAGCTTCTTCTCGGCCTTGGCGTAGCCATAGCCCGGCATGTCGACCAGCGCGACAGCGCCTTCGCCCACCTCGAAGTAGTTCAGCTCGCGGGTGCGCCCCGGCGTGTTGGAGGTGCGGGCAATGTCCTTGCGCCCGGTCAGCGCATTGAGCAGCGACGACTTGCCGACATTCGAGCGTCCGGCAAACGCCACCTCGAGCACATAGGCCGGGGGAAGCTGCTCGAGCTTGGCGACCCCCATGCGAAACACCACGCCGGCGGCAAACAGCAGCCGCCCGCGTTCGATCTCTTCCGGCTCGTACTCGCGCATGGGATGAGCCTGGCGGCCCGGCGAAGCTTACTTGCCGGGCTCGTCCTTCTTCTTCTTGTTCAAGCCGAGCGAGTCCTTGATGTTGCCCAGCAGGTTGATGTCGACCCCGTGCTTTTTCATGATGAACGACTGCTGCAGGATCGACAGCAGGTTGTTCCA
>CAZYKZ010000317.1:0-2783 GCA_964648175.1 uncultured Anderseniella sp. | reverse complement strand
ACCGAGCCGCTGATCCGCGTCATGGCGGAAGGCGACAATGCCGAGCTTGTCACCAGCGTGGTCGACGACATCGTGGCGGAGGTCGAGCGCGCCGCCTGACACAGCGCCCGTTTCTGCGGTTTCAAGACCCGGCAAGCCTCAAGGTTTGCCGGGTTTTTCATTGCGCAAGCACAAATCCAAAAAAATGCAAACGTGCTTAAGGGGTTCTTAAGCGGTTTGGTTAATGATCTCTCATGACGGTTAGCTCCGGACGGCACACGGCAACACATCAGCTCATCTGTGCCAGACGGTCAGTACAACGCACCCGGTCACGGTGGAACGCCGGCGGGTAGCCTTGAGTGGATGGAGAGTTCAGATGACGGGTCGCACGCTGATCAAGGTGTGTCTTGCAGCACTTGGAATGGGGTTGGCATCACCGGCGCTTGCAGCCGACTATGACGGTCAGCTGCCGGGTGAAGGGTTCAGCGGCATCGGCGGATGCACCTATCTCCGCCTTGATGGCGGCGCCACCATGTTCGACCAGGCAAATGTCGACCAGGCACAGGTGCTGGGCTATGACACCGACTATGGCTTCAGCGATGGGTCAACCACCGGCTACTCGGTGGCGATCAACGAGGCGATCGCCAATACCGGCTTCATCGAAGGTGGCGCCGGTTGCCAGGTATCGGATTCCATGCGCATCGAAGTGACCGGCGGCGTGCGCCTGAAGTCGAGCGTATCGGACCCCTATGTCGACAGCCTGAGCGCCGACCTCACGAGCCACACGATTTTCGTGTCGGGTTTCTGGGACATCACCAACTATGGCGGCTTCACGCCGTACATCGGCGGCGGCGTTGGCGCGGCCTATCACCAGATCACCGACCTGACCTTCCCGGTTGGCGCATCGGACGGCAGCAACTGGGACTTCGCGTATCACTTTACGGCGGGCATGTCCTATGACATCACCAGTGCGCTGAAGTTCGACCTCGCCTACCGCTACATCAACATGGGCGATGCGTTTTCAGGGACGGATCTCGCTGCCGTATCGGGTCCGGGGCCGATCACCATCCACGATATTTCCGCGCATGAGGTCAAGGCTGGCCTGCGCTACCACTTCGGCTACTGAGGCCAACAGATCACGGCTGGCCGTCCCGCAGCGGTCCGCCTCACCGAAAGCACCCCGCATGACTGAGGGGGAACAGGCGGCTCGCGCACGGGGCACCGGCAACGGTGATGGGGGCGCGGGCCGTCTTTTTCGTGCCATGGTTAAGCGCCGGTAACCTGTTCGTTTCGCCTTGGAGCGAAAATGGCACCAATTTGGTAGGCTTCGGAGCGTTGCCGTTTTGCCGCCAAATTCACGTCTGCAAAGGACCAAATTGCACCTGTAGCACTTCACCCAAGCGAGTGGGGGGACCCCGTGCGCGAGCGGCCATCGAGGCAGCCCGCCGGGACCACAAAGCAGGGACAGCCCGGAACGCAATTGCGCCGGGGCGAAAGGAGTTGAAGGTGGAAAAGATTTTCAAGTTGAGCATTCTGGCCGCGACGGCCATCGGCATCATCGGCGGCCTGTCGGCTGCCTCGCACGCTGCCGACCTGGGCCCGGCTCCCGAGCCGATGCCCTATCAGCAGAGCGACAACTACACGTCCGGGTGGTACGTGCGTGGTGATGCAGGGTTCTCCTGGCTCGACATTTCCGGGCTTGATGACGGCGGCGCCGCGATCGCCGGCGGTGGTATCGGTTACCAGGTCAACGACTGGTTCCGCACCGACATCCGTGCTGACCATGCCTTCAGCCATGATGGCGGCGCTTACGACGTCAGCGGCACCACGGTGCTGTGGAACGGCTATGTGGATCTGCCGCTGTCGATGGGCTTCACGCCCTATGTCGGCGCCGGCGTTGGTTACGGCTGGGCAGACTACTCCGGCGCAGGCATACCGGACGACTCCGGTTTTGCCTGGGGCGCAACCGGCGGCGTGGCCTTCAGCATGAGCCAGAACATCACGCTCGACGTGGGCTACCGCTATCGCGAAATCGATGTGGCCGGCCCGAACTATGCCGACCATGCGGTCACCGGCGGCATTCGCTGGAACTTCTGATACTCACGTTTTCCGGGCTCTCCCGGACGGCACACCAGGAAGCGGCCTGCCTCATCTCCCGGGGCGGGCCGCTTCTCATTTGATCAGCAGTGCCGCGATCACGATTTATTGCATCGCACAAAGTCTAGTTGCGCGAAACTGCGCCTTCCAGTATCTCCGTCAGTGGGACACCTCTCCCCAACGAGAGGCAAATCATCTGGAAGGATGACCAGATATGACGATGACGAAACCGGCTGCGCGGCCGGCCAATCCGCGCTTCTCGTCCGGCCCCTGCGCCAAGATCCCCGGCTGGACCCCCGACCTTCTAAATTCCGCATTCTTGGGTCGCTCGCACCGTGCAAGCGAGGGCAAGGCACGCCTCAAGCGCGCCATAGACCTGACGCGCAAGGTGCTCCAGGTGCCGGACGGCTACCTGATCGGCATCGTGCCGGCGTCCGATACGGGCGCGGTGGAAATGGCCATGTGGAGCCTGCTGGGCGCGCGCGGCGTCGACATGCTGGCGTGGGAAAGCTTCGGCGAAGGCTGGATCACCGACGTGGTGAAACAGCTGAAGATCGAGGACGCCCGGCTCATCCGCGCACCCTATGGCGAACTGCCGGGGCTCGATGCGGTGGATTTCAGCCGAGACGTGGTGTTCACCTGGAACGGCACGACCAGCGGCGTACGGGTGCCGGACGGCGATTTCATTCCGGCAGACCGCGAAGGCC
>CAZYKZ010000316.1:0-2789 GCA_964648175.1 uncultured Anderseniella sp. | reverse complement strand
ACCTGCGCTACTGGTCGGTCGAGCGGCAGGAGCCCTATGCGTCCGCCGAGATCGGCATGCAGCGCCACCTTGAGATGAACGGCGCCCGCGGCTGAGCAGGCTCCCCCCTACACATCCAGTCCCGGTAGCTTTTGGCTAACCAAACTCCCCGCGAGCAAGCGTCTCCCGTTTCAACTTGAGCTAGTGTTGACGTTAGAGGCAAGTTGCGCGCGTAGGCTGTCACGTATGTGCGCTTTGCCACCTGGGAGCGGCAGATGGCGACGATCACGGGAACGGTCAACGACGACATCCTCGGCGGGACAGCTGGGGATGATGTGATACTTGGCGACCTCGGCAATGACGTGCTGTACGGCGAGTACGGCAACGATCAGTTGGAAGGTGGCGACGGCAACGACCAATTATTCGGTTTCTTCGGAAATGATACCCTATTGGGAGGCGCGGGTGATGACATCCTCAACGGCGATGGTGGCGACGACGTTCTGAACGGTGGCGATGGCAACGATACGCTGATCGGGGGAGACGGCAACGACCTGATCGACGGCGGCGCAGGTATCGATACGGTCGATTATAGCGGTGTTGCTGGAATCTCAGGCATTGCTGGACTGCGTCTGACACTAAGTACAAACAATAATGACACTCGGCTTGCTGGCTTCGACAGCATCACCAATGTCGAGAACGTCATAGGATCGCTTTACAACGACTGGATCTATGGAGATGCCCAGAACAATGTCCTGAAGGGGCTGGACGGCGGCGACGTCATGTATGGGAGCTTTGGCGATGACATCCTGTACGGCGACGATGGCACAGACTCTTTATTCGGCAATGAGGGGACAGATCTTCTCTACGGCGGCACGGGCGGAGACCGGCTGGACGGTGGCCAGGGAAATGACGTCCTTTATGGAGAGGACGGCTGGGATACTCTGTACGGCGGCGACGGCGACGATGAGATTTATGGCGGCGATGGCGACGACAAGATCTTTGGTGAAGCGGGGAATGACATCCTCGCAGGTGGTGCCGGAATCGATACGCTGTCCTATCTCTATTCCGCCGGTGGAGTTGCCGTAGACCTCGAAATCTCTGACTGGCAGGACACTGGTTCAGAAGGCATCGATCTCATCTCCGGTTTTGAGAATATCGAGGGCTCAGAGTTCGATGACGTTCTGAAAGGCAACTCACTCGACAATTCTCTGTTCGGCTATCGAGGTAATGATCGCCTTGAGGGCCGGGAAGGTAACGACCGGCTTTATGCAGGATCGTTGTCGAGCATCCTCGACGGTGGAACTGGATACGACATTGCATACTTCCATGGAACTGGAAGCTACCCGGCAGGCGGTGCAACAATTCTGGTTGTCGCTCCCGAAGATTTGGAAGCTACGGCGGCGGCCAACACTGATCCCAGTACAAGCCTGCTTGTTGGCATCGAAGAGATACAAGGGTCAGATTTCGCTGATCGGATCTTTGGCGGCGCAGGTGACGAGATCGTCTATGGTGGGGGTGGTGCCGATATTCTGTCTTCGGGTGGCGGCAATGATGTTCTGGATGGTGGCAACTCGAACAACATAGACATCGCGAGTTTTGCTTTCGCCAGCCAGGGGGTCACCATTGATCTTCGCGGCGATGGCCTGGTCAGCACCGGGTCTGGCATAGTGACATTGATCAGCATTGAGGGGCTGATAGGCTCCAATCACAACGATCATCTGACCGGCACATCTGGAGCCAATGTCCTTAATGGCGGAGCTGGCCTTGACTGGCTCTACGGCGGTGACGGCAATGACGAACTGGACGGCGACCTAGATACAGATGCCCTTTTTGGCGAGGGCGGGAATGACACGTTGCGCGGCGGCGAAGGCGGCGACTCGCTCGATGGCGGACTGGGCAACGATTACTTGTACGGCGGTCTGGGCGTCGATTGGCTCTTCGGCGGAGACAATATCGACTATTTGTACGGCGAAGAGGACGGCGATGCCTTGTTCGGCCAGTCTGGCGATGATTGGCTGTACGGAGGCACGGGAGATGACTCGCTCGATGGCGGAGCGGACAACGATAGACTGTGGGGGGATGCTGGCGTCGATTGGTTGTTTGGCGGTGCTGGCCATGACTATCTCTATGGAGGTACAGAAGGCGATGCCTTGTTTGGCGAAGACGGCAACGACCTACTCTATGGAGAAGGAGGCGATGACAGCTTGGATGGTGGTCAGGGTGACGATCTGATCAGCGGCGGTTCAGGCAATGACTGGCTGTTTGGGCAAGCCCACAATGATCGCCTGTATGGCGGATCTGGAGCAGACGTACTTTTCGGCGGTGATGGCATGGACATCTTGGAGGGTGGCGACCACGGAGACTCCCTGGATGGCGGTGAGGGCCGGGATGTGCTCGATGGTGGGGCAGGAATTGATGTCTTGTTTGGCGGAACCGAAGGGGACTTGTTTCAGTTCTCGTGGATTTCGGACTGTGGCGACGTCATCCGTGATTTTGAATCCGGTATCGATCAGGTAGGCATCAACGCCTTCAATTTTGATGTTGGCTACACAGGTGCACTGCAGGCGGCAGACTTCTCATCTGGTGCCGGGTTGCCGTATGATCTTCAAAGCGGGGCAGGTCCGAAATTCTACTTTGAGACGCAAACGCGTGGGCTCTGGTTCGACCCGACGGGTGGCACCACGGAAGACATCGTCATCATCGCCGGCTTCGAGACCGGCACGGTGAACTTCAGCGATATCGTACTAATTTGATGCCGCGGCTGAGCAGGCTCCCCCCTACACATCCAGTCCGCTGACCGTTTCCGCAAT
>CAZYKZ010000315.1:0-2796 GCA_964648175.1 uncultured Anderseniella sp. | reverse complement strand
TCGAACTCGTGCTTCGACAGGCCGTGGTTCTCCAGCGCCTTGGGCAGCAGGTGCCGGCGGGCGATCTCGAACTTCTCGTCCTCGGTGTAGCCGGCGATGCGGATGATCTCCATGCGGTCCATCAGCGGCGCCGGGATGTTGAGCGAGTTGGCCGTGGTCACGAACATCACGTTGGACAGGTCGTATTCGACCTCCAGGTAATGGTCCATGAACGTCGAGTTCTGTTCCGGGTCCAGCACCTCCAGCAGCGCCGATGACGGGTCGCCGCGGAAGTCCATGCCCATCTTGTCGATCTCGTCGAGCAGGAACAGCGGGTTCGACTTCTTGGCCTTCTTCATCGACTGGATGACCTTGCCGGGCATCGAGCCGATGTAGGTGCGCCGGTGACCGCGGATCTCGGCCTCGTCACGCACGCCGCCCAAAGACATGCGCACGTACTCGCGCCCCGTCGCCTTGGCGATGGAGCGGGCGAGCGAGGTCTTGCCGACGCCGGGCGGGCCGACGAGGCAGAGGATGGGACCACGCAGCTTGTTGGCGCGTGCCTGCACCGCGAGATACTCGACGATGCGCTCCTTGACCTTCTCCAAGCCGAAGTGATCCGATTCGAGCACCGACTCGGCATGGGCCAGGTCGTTCTTGACCTTCGACTTCTTGCCCCACGGAATGGACAGCAGCCAGTCGAGATAATTGCGCACGACGGTTGCCTCTGCAGACATCGGCGACATCTGCTTCAGCTTCTTCAGCTCGGCATGAGCCTTTTCGCGGGCTTCCTTGGTGAGCTTGGTCTTCTTGATGCGCTCTTCCAGCTTGGCGGCTTCGTCGGTTTCCTCGCCGTCGCCGAGTTCCTTCTGGATCGCCTTCATCTGCTCGTTCAGGTAGTACTCGCGCTGGGTCTTCTCCATCTGGCGCTTGACGCGCGAACGGATGCGCTTTTCCACCTGCAGCACGGAGATCTCGCCTTCCATCAGGCCGTAGACCTTCTCCAGCCGGCGGGCGACCGAACCGGTCTCCAGCAGGTCCTGCTTCTCGGCGATCTTGATGGCCAGGTGCGCAGCGATGGAGTCAGCCAGCTTGGCGAAGTCCTCGATCTGCAGGATCGAGGCGACCGCTTCCTGCGGCACCTTCTTGTTGAGCTTCACATAGCTTTCGAACTGGGTCACGGCCGTGCGGGCGAGCGCCTCGGTTTCCTCGCCGTCCTCATCGGTGACGGGCATGATGGTGGCGCGCGCCTCGAAGAACTCTTCGCGGCCGGTATATTCGTCGATGGTTGCGCGCTCGAGGCCTTCCACCAGCACCTTGACGGTGCCGTCCGGCAGCTTCAGCAGCTGCAGGATCGAGCCGACGGTGCCGACGTCGTACATCTGCTCGGGCGACGGATCGTCGTCGGAGGCATTCTTCTGCGCCACGAGCAGAATGCGCTTGTCCTCGCGCATTACTTCTTCCAGCGCGGCGATGGATTTTTCCCGGCCCACGAAAAGCGGAACGATCATGTGCGGAAACACCACGATGTCGCGCAGCGGCAGAACCGCGAAAACGTCCTGGGATGCAGCCGGCTTCTTCTTGGTCATTTCTTGTCCTTTCGGCCGAGCCACCCCGTCAAAGGCAGCGGCTCATTCTGGTTGCAGGCATGTCAGAGTCGCCTGCGTGAGGGAGTTGGATCGGCGGGTGGGTTCATTCTGCCGCGTGGAACGCACATGAAACACCGGTCATGCACCAATCCACGGATGAAATCGCCAGCCGAGCGTGCCCGTTGGTGCTACTAAGCCACGATTCGTGCGCTTTCTGCAGTCCCGTCCACGCTGAGTGGTAAATGGCTGTGGACGGCCAAGGTTTCAAGCCCCGGCTGCGGCCAATGGTCAGCCAGCCTGCGCAGGCAAGCGCTGACCGTTGCGGTCTTCCACGTAAAGCTGGCCGTTGTCGTCCACGAAGCTGTCACAGCGCGACAGGCCCGTGGTGAATTGCACGCAGACCGACACGTCGCGAATGTTGTACTGGCCCACCGCAATCACCTGGCCATTGCGGCTTTCCTGATAGGAACCAGAACGGCCATATTCGAGCGTGCGCCCGTCAGCCACGGTAACGGTCTTGCCCGGCAGCACCGAGCGAAGTTCCTGCTCGCCCAGCATTCTGCCTGACGCAGGCATGGTGGAACCGGTAAAACTGCCCTCGCCCGGCTTCGGCGCCGGCGCAAATGCAGCCTGGCCTGCAGGTGGAATAGGCTGGCTGTATTGCGGCTGGGCGGGCGCTGGCTGGCCGTACTGGCTGGTTGCCACCTGCTGCTGCGGCTGGGGTTGCGGCGCCGGCGAAGACAGCTTGGACGAGTCGTCCGAGCCCCATCCGCCAAGATCCATTGCGCAGCCGCTTGCCAGAAGCGCCATGCCAAAAACAACAACAAGTTTGCGATAGTTCAAACCCATACCCGCCAATTTCCCCGGACGCCCCGCCTCGGCCATTCTTTTGATGGCCCGAGATTCGTAATTTGCACACGAATGCGGCCAAGGGAAGGCCAAAACGCCAGTGAGGTCCGGGCTGTGAAAAACCCGGCCGCCGTGGGGCAGCCGGGCCGAAATGCTCGTGAGCGCTGAAACAGCGTCAGGCGCTGACGTTGCCGCTTGCGGCCTTGGATTTGCCCTTTCCGCTCGATTCCTTGTCGGAATAGATCATCAGCGGCTTGGCTTCACCCTTTACCACCTCTGCCGAGATCACAACTTCCTCTACGCCTTCCATGCCCGGAAGGTCGTACATGGTGTCGAGCAGGATCGCTTCCATGATGGAGCGCAGGCCGCGCGCGCCGGT
>CAZYKZ010000314.1:0-2806 GCA_964648175.1 uncultured Anderseniella sp. | reverse complement strand
TTGTGCCAGGCCTGCACATGCTGGCCGTGCGGGCTGTCGGCAAGCTTGCCGTTCACATCGACGCCCACTTGGCCCGATACGAACATGAGATCGCGTCCTGCGGACACGCGCATGGCTTGTGCGTAGCGTGAGAACGGGGGCGGGGCCTTGGAGGTGCTGACTTTGGTGGCCATTGGGGTCATTGCTCCTTGCGGGTTGTGTCCTTGGTGCAAAACATGTAGAACAAAAACAGAACAATTGTCTGGCGTGTGGCGGTCCACCACTGTGGACAAGGCTGGCGTCAGGCTGGCAGGCAGAGGCCTCAAAGTCTAGTGTCTGGCCAACTGAAAGATCTGAGGAGAGTGACATCATGGCAGGCTCGGTCAACAAGGTGATCCTGATCGGCAATCTCGGCGCGGACCCTGAAATCCGCCATACCCAGGACGGCCGGCCCATAGCCAACCTTCGCATCGCCACATCGGAAAGCTGGCGCGACCGGAATACGGGAGAGCGTAAGGAAAAAACCGAGTGGCACACGGTGGTGATCTTCTCCGAAGGGCTGTGCAAGGTTGCCGAGCAGTACCTGCGCAAAGGCTCGAAGGTCTATCTCGAAGGCCAGCTGCAGACGCGCAAGTGGCAGGACCGGGACGGCAACGACCGGTATTCAACGGAAGTGGTGCTGCAGGGCTTCAACGCGACGCTTGTGATGCTGGATGGCCGTCAGGGCGGCGGCATGGGCGATTCCGGTGGCTACGGCCAGGACAGCGGCGATTTCGGCCGCTCGAGCCCGATGCAGCGCCCGCAAGGCGGCGGCGGCCGCGGCGGTGAAGGCGGTGGCGGGCCGTCATTCGCGCGCGACGATCTTGACGACGAAGTTCCGTTCTAGGCCGGCGCTTTACGCAGATTCGATCTGTATCGCCATTTTTTCACGGACCGCGCGGTGCAGGCCCCGCCTGTTGACGGTTTACTAACCGTCTTGACCATAAAAACCGTTAAAATTTTACGGACATGTTGCGCTGCGGCAAGTTGTACGGTGCGGCGCCACATTCTGGGCACGATTGGTCGGCACACAGATCAGCGTTGATGACAAGTTAGTGACAGAGGACTACCCAAGCCGGTCCCGTTCCGGCATCCAGGGCTCAATCCGGGGACTTACCGACATGAAAAAGTTTGCCATCGCGGCCATCAGCGCCGCCACCATCGCTCTCGGCCTCGTTTCTGCGGCTTCCGCCGGTGAAACGCTCAAGTCGCACGAGATCAAGAAGTTCGTGCCGGGCAGCGCGACCGCCAAGATCATGGGCTCGAAGGTGAGCATTTCCATGAGCCGCTCGGGCCGCCTGTCGGCCAAGTGGGATGGCGAGCGCGACACCGGTACCTGGCGCGTGTCCGGTGACCAGCTCTGCATCCGTTTCAACAAGTGGATGAACGGCGCAACCCGCTGCTCGGCAGTCACCAAGGCAGGCAACTCCTACCGCGTTGCCGGCGTGACCTTCTCGAAGCACTGAGCCTTCGCACCGGGTCAACCCGGTTCCAGTCACGAGTTTTGCATTGACCCGTCAGGCTTCTGGCGGGTTTTGCCGTTGGCGCTCCCGGCGATGTGAATTGCATTTGACCAGACCATGACCGAGTCTCGCGATCAAGTCTGAGGAGAAGGACCAATGTTCAACAGACTGATCGCGGTTTCCATGATCGCCGCTGCAACCGCCTTGCCGGCTTTCGCGGGCGAAGCGGACGTCGAGACGGCAACCGCCACAAGGGCCGGTGACGGCACGTGGACGTTCAACGTGACTGTCCGCCATGCCGACGAGGGCTGGGACCACTATGCCAACCGCTGGGACGTGATCGCGCCGGACGGCACCGTGCTGGGCACGCGCACGCTGTTTCATCCGCATGAGAATGAACAACCGTTTACCCGCTCGCTGACCGGTGTAGTCGTGCCGGACGGAGTGAAAGTGGTGACGATTCGAGCCAATGACTCGGTCCACGGCGAAGGCGGCAAGGAACTTCAACTGACATTGCCTGAATAGACAAGCCCGTGAGCCTCATAGCTGCATGAAGCCGTCGGCATCGTTGGGCATGAAGGGATTCCAAGCCAGTTCCCACAAGTGGCCGTCAGGATCTGCGAAGTAGCCCGAGTAACCGCCCCAGAACACCTTCTCGGGTCGTTTGACGGCGCTGGCCCCGCACGAGATCGCATGTTCCCAGGCACGGTCGACTTCTGCCTCGCTGGAAAGATTCTGGGCAATTGTGACGCCTGCGAAGCCGGGTTCGCCGCTTTCGATACCTGCGTCTGCCGCCAGAGATTCCCGGCCAAACAGGCCCAGCGCCGTGCCGTTCATGCGGAAGAATGTGACGTCGTCATTCGAGGCGCTGGATCGGGTGAAGCCCAAGGCTTTGTAGAAGTTGGTGGAGTGCGCCAGGTCGCTGACGCCGAGGGTGATCATGGTGATGCGCGGTTCCAGCATGTGTCTAACTCCAGCGATAGAACAAATATAGAACAATTGTATTGCGGATGCGCCGGCATGGCAAGTTCGCCCGCGGGATTTCCAAGGGGTTGAAAACTCGCGCAAAAACAAAGAGATAAGAACAGATGTGAGGCAACACCAACCGGTGCTGCAAGTTTGCCAAAATAGCGCAGATTTGCTAAGTTTGCAGATAGGGATTCGCTTGTCTTCGCGCCGGTTTGTCAGGCGCTCTCCAGGGCCGGCGAAGCAGGGGTGAGAAGGCCTGCCAATGGCAGGGTCCGGCCGGCAAAAGGAGCCGCCGCTTGAACGATGACAACGAGATGACGACACCGCCTCCGCCGCCACCGGAGGAGAGCGGGATC
>CAZYKZ010000313.1:0-2814 GCA_964648175.1 uncultured Anderseniella sp. | reverse complement strand
TTTACTACAACAACTACATCAGCGATACGTCCGACCCGAACGCGCCTAACTCCATAAGTGGCGCAATAAATCGCCTCGACTACCAGCAGCGCCATTCCCGCAAGTACCGTCAGAACCCGGTCAACACCAATGCCCGCGGCCCCGAGAACGGCTGCAACATCCAGCCGATCCAGGCGCTGACCAACCAGAAGGCGCCCGTGCTCGACACCATCAAGGGCATGAAGGCTGACGGTTACACCCATGTGGCCGAGGGCGTGGGCTGGGGCCTGCGCGTACTGTCGCCGGGCGAACCGTTTTCCGAGGGGGTCTCCTATGACAACAAGGAGATCACCAAGGCCATGGTTCTGCTGACCGATGGCGAAAACACCTTCGAAACCGAAGACAATCACAATGCTTCGACCTACACCGCCTATGGCTTCCTGAGCCAGGCGCGGCTTGGTTCAAACAGCTACTGGACAGCTGTCAGCCAGCAGGACCAGTTGCTGCAGCAGGCTTGCAACAACGTCAAGAGCGCCGGCATCGTTGTCTATTCGTTTGCCTACAACGTGCCCAGTGCAACCCAGCGCAATCTCATCAAGAACTGCGCATCGAGCCCCGAGAAGTACTTCGATCCGCCATCCAACGCGGCGCTGGTGAAGAGCTTCCAGATGATCGCGGACGAGCTGCGCCGTCTGCACCTGAGTAAGTAGTCAGCGCGGTTCTCCACCCGCGCCCTGCTAACGGCGCGCAAGCCCAGCACCGGGCTTGCGCGTCTTTGCTTTGTGGCCCGCCTTCGAAGCGAGGGCAATCGCCGATAACCATTTTCTTTATTCATATCATGAACTTAATGAGCCCGCGGAATACTAAAATTTTTTGTTTCCGGTTCACTGCGCCTTAGCCAGCCAGACAGCTTTCCCACCCGTTAACGACCTGTCCACGCTAATATAAGCGTTAACCATTGCAGGGACTTCCGGGTTGTGTTGCAGGCTTCCCGGGCACCGGAAATGCGACGGCCCCGCCTCGGGGTACCCCTCATCCGCCTGAAGGAGAGACAGGACGATGAAGCGACTTTTCAGCCGTATGACCACCGGGTCACGGCGCCTGGCAAAGGATCAGTCCGGCGCAACCGCATTCGTACTCGGGTTGGCCGTCATTCCGCTGTTCATGGCGGCTGGCGCTGCCGTCGACTATGGCAACTGGGTTGCCACCGATAGCCGTCTTCAGGCTGCAACGGATGCGGCCGCGCTGGCCGCAGGCCGCGCCATGAACCGCACGGAAGCCGAGCGCCGCCAGATCGCCACCGACTATTTCCACGCCAACTTCGGCAAGCCCAAGAATGCCGGCACACCGGTCGTGACCATGACCATCGACGAGGTAGGCAACATCAACGTCCACGGTGAAGTCACGGTACAGAACTACCTCACCGCCGTTGCAGGCCTGACCGAGTCCAGGCTTTCCGCCAACTCGCAGGTCAGGAAGGCGTCAGAGGGTCTGGAAATCGTGCTGGTGTTCGACAATACCGGCTCGATGGGTCAAATGAACCGGCTTACCACACTCAAGGAAGCCGCAACTGATTTCGTCAATGTGCTCTATAACGGGAAGGACGAGATTGCCGGGTTGAAGATCGGCGTCGTGCCGTTCTCACAGTTTGTCAATGTTGGTCCAGACAAGGCCGATGCGGAATGGCTCGATACCGGCGGCCTGAACCCGCAGTCAAAAGTCAACTTCCTCGACCCTGATTGGCACAACTGGAAGGCCTGGCAGGCCGTCAATGGCAAGCAGAACACCATCAGCTGGCCAGGCTGCGTCGAATCCCGGCTGGGCGCAATGTCGATAGACGATACCACGCCCACGCTGGATGACCCGGCGACCCTGTTTTCGCCCGCATTTGCCCCGGACGAACCCGGCAACAGATCCGACTCGCCGGCCTGCCACCTGTGGGAAGGCACGCGTTCCGACTGCAGCAACAGGTCGGGCAAGGCGGTCTACAACAACAACTACATGACCGACAGCAAGCAGGACGGATTCTCGCTCGATGTCCGTCAGCGCGATGTCGGCAAGTACGGGAACAACAGGGCAAGCACCGGTTCCCGTGGCCCCGGCAAGGGCTGCAACATCCAGCCAATCCAGGCCCTGACCACCAAGAAGGCGCCCGTGCTCGATACCATCAACAACATGAAGGCCGACGGCTATACCCACGTTGCGGAAGGCGTGGGCTGGGGCCTGCGCGTGCTGTCGCCCACCGAGCCCTTTACCGAGGGCGCGGCCTGGGAAGACGACAACGTGAAGAAGGTCATGGTGCTGCTGACCGACGGCGAGAACACATTCAACGTTTCAGAGGGTGCCAACCACAACGGCTCGTCCTACACAGCCTATGGCTTTCTCAATCAGGGACGTCTTGGCACAACCGACTATTGGCAAGCCGTAGCGGCGCAGAACTCGATGCTGACCGACGCCTGCACGCTGGTGAAGAACAAGAAGGTAACCTTGTACACCTTCTCCTACAACGTCACCGACCCGACGCAGAAGGCCCTGATCAAGGCATGCGCAACCGACGCCGAGAAGTACTATGAACCGAAGACTGACCAAGCCCTCGTGACCAACTTCAACGAGATCGGCGACGAAATCCGCCGCCTGCACCTGAGCAAGTAAGGCGGGCACATCCTTGCCGCGGGTGCTTCCTGTCCGGAACGCCCGCAAAGGAGAGAACGCGCGAGGCCATCCCCCCGGTGCCTTGCGCGTTCACTTTTTGCAGGACCTCGCCGAACGCAAGCCGCATCCCCGCGACAGACTGTCCAAAACCGGGCGAATTGTATGTATCCCCGCCGGTTCTTG
>CAZYKZ010000312.1:0-2819 GCA_964648175.1 uncultured Anderseniella sp. | reverse complement strand
TCGGCCATCGGCATCTTCGACACGCACATCGCCGTGGCGCTCGCGCATACGCTGTTCAACGTGCCGCTGGCGGTGTGGATTCTCGAAGGCTTCATGTCGGGCGTGCCGAAGCAGCTCGACGAGACGGCTTACGTGGACGGCTATTCGTTCCCGGCCTTCTTCGTGAAGATCTTCGTGCCCACCATCTCCGCCGGCATCGGCGTGGCCGCCTTCTTCTGCTTCATGTTCTCGTGGGTGGAACTGCTGCTCGCCAAGACGCTGACCGCCGTTGCCGCCAAGCCGATTGCCGCAACGATGACCAAGACGGCGTCGTCATCGGGGTATGAACTGGGCCTGCTGGCGGCCGCCGGCACGCTCACCATCATTCCCGGCGCCATCGTCATCTGGTTCGTGCGCAACTACATCGCCAAGGGCTTTGCCCTGGGCCGGGTATAGGGAGGGTCTCGCCATGGAAGACCTCGTCATGTTCTCGGCCAAGTGGTGGATCCAGCCGCTCGGCACCTGGATGGCCTGGACACGCGCAACCGCCGCCTTCTTCATCTTCATCGTGGCCTGCATTACCGCGATGGGCGTGTGGGAATATTACCGGCCCGGCGGAGATCCACGCCGCGGCGTGTTCGCCATCGACACCACACGCGGCGACCGGCTGTTCATCTCGCTGCTCGGCTCGGCGTTCATCTTCATCGCCTGGCTCTACTTCGTGGGCGCGCCGCTTTGGTGGCCGTTGCTCGTTGCGCTGGCCTGGGCGGTGTTCGTGTTCCGCAAGGTCTGAGCGGCAACGCTATTTCAGGAACGGATTGCTCGCCCGCTCGTGGCCGATGGTGCTGGCAGGGCCGTGCCCGCAGATGAAGGTGAAGTCGTCCGGCAGCGGCAACAGCTTGGTCTTGATGGCGTCGATCAGCGCGTCATGGTCGCCATACTCGAAGTCGGTGCGGCCAATCGAGCCCTGGAACAGCACGTCGCCCACATGCCCGAACTTCAGGTCCTCGTTGAGGAACACGACGTGACCGGGCGAATGACCCGGACAGTGGCGTACGGCAAACTCGATCTCGCCGACCTTCACCGTATCGCCTTCCTTGAGCCAGGTGTCCGGCGTGCAGTTGCGCGCGGCGAAGCCATACTGCCGGCCCTGCTCCTGAAGGCCGCCCAGCAGGAAGGCGTCATCCTCGTGCGGCCCCGTCACCGGCACCTTGAGGTGCTCGACCAGTTCAGCCACGCCGCCGGCATGGTCGATGTGGCCATGCGTCAGCCAGATCCCGGTCGGCGTCATGCCGGTCTGCTTGATCGCGTTGCGGATGTTGGCCACATCCCCGCCCGGGTCGATGACGACGCCCTCGTTGGTCTTCGTGCACCACAGCAGCGTGCAATTCTGCTGGAACGGGGTGACCGGAATGATCCCGGCGCGGATGGGAAGGTCTGGTTGCTGTGTCATGGGGTGGATTTAGTGGGGAACGCCGGTCTTGGCAATGTGGAAGCTTTGCCTCTACCGCCTGACACTCGCCCGGATCAGCGGATGCTTCGACAGCTTGGCCGTCTCGGCCCGGTCGAATTCGGCGTGGCGCTTGTCACACGCAGCATTTGACCGGTCATAGATCGACTCCAGCTTCTTGACGAGTTCGCCACACGTCCGCGCCGACGCCGCGTTGACCTTGCGCTCGGCATCGCGCGCACATTGCAGCCAGATCTTGCGATGCTGGGCCTCGTGCCATTTCACCCGCTGGGCAAAGCCGCGCCAGTCCTTGCGCAGCGCCGCATTGAGCCGCTGTTCGGCCGCATGGCGCGGCAGCTGGGTCACGAAGTCGAGCTCCACCGTATGCCGCTTCACCCGGCACGACCCGGAGGTGGATGCAAACTCCCAGTCGATCTTGCGCATCATCTTCGTGCGGCCCACCCGGCCGTGGCCGCCCAGCAGCCGCGCATTGCCCATCATCGAGTTGACGATGGCTGCAGCATCGGCGCCGTCCACCCGGTAGTGCTCGGTCTGCACCTTCACCGTGGGCTTGGCCTGTGCCGCCGTCAAACCGGCGCCAAGCGCCAGCGCAACAGCGAAATATCCGAGAATCCGTTTCATCTGGGTTGAGTCTAGCCCCAAGCAATCGTCCCGCTCAATTGAAGATTGCCGGTTTGGTTTCCGCGTCACCAAATTGCCATGAGGGCAGCTATCATTGATTGCGCTGACTGGCATTTACAGAGGTTCGATCACATGCGGCACACCGGCACTGTCAAGTTCTTCAACGCCACCAAGGGCTACGGTTTCATCAAGCCTGAAGACGGCTCCAAGGACATCTTCGTTCACATTACCGCGGTGCAGGCCGCAGGCATCCCCGAGATTACCGAGGGCACCAAGTTGAGCTACGAGCTGCAGGACGACAAGCGCGGCCGCGGCAAGCAGGCCACCGAGCTGCAACTTCTATAGCCATAGTCTCGCCATCCCCACCGGTCTTGCGCTATAATGCCGACCATGTGGCGATGGCTGACATTAATCCCCGTTGCCGCCTGCGTCATGAGCGCAGGCATCAGCCCGGTGCTTGCCGATCCCAACTGCCGCTGCCGGCTTTATGGCGAGTACTTCGACATCGGCAGCATCATGTGCATTCGCGGCAGCTTGAGGCGCTGCGAAATGAACCAGAACAATACCTCCTGGAAAAAGATCGGCGAAACCTGTCCCCAGGCCCGGCGGGACCGCTTGCCGGATCAGCGCCGCCATGCTTATGCTGCGCGCCTCGTGTCCACTGCCCCAGCCACAGAATGACCAGACGCGCCCTGATCTTTCGCCACATGAAGGAAGACACCGGCGGGCTCTACCCGGCCCTGCTGCG
>CAZYKZ010000311.1:0-2826 GCA_964648175.1 uncultured Anderseniella sp. | reverse complement strand
AGCAATGACCGCGACCAGGGCCCCGACCAGAGCTTCGAGGAATTCGCAGAGATCTAATTGGCGGTTGCTGACGGCCTGCCCTAGCCAACCGGACGGAAAACCGTTTCACCGGCCCGGCGGGTATTGTCTATGCCGTTGATGACGATATCGGGCAATCCCGCCGTACTGCGCCGCAGGATGCCGCATGAGCCGAGCGCTTTTCGCAGGTCGATCTGCCTGCCCAGGAACTCCCACACCAGCCGCAGGCATTCGATGTCCTTCGATCCTTCCGGCGAAGTGCTGAGCGTCACGCCGGTCAGATAGCTGGGCTCGTCGTAGATCGAACCGTACAGCATGGTGCACCACACGCTTCGACCGGGCCGCTGCTCGCGCTCGATGCAAACGAGATTGCCCTGGCTCTCCGTGGCGATGCCCTCATACTTGACCGTCTCAGGCAGGCCATAGGTCTCGAACAACTTGCGGTCGATGGTCTTGGTGGTCCAGATGTTGCCCTCGCGCCGCAGCCGTACGAGCGCGCGCACGATGGTGCTCGCCCTGGCATCAAATGAGACATACGAGAAGTAATACCCCTCGTGGCGCGTCAGGAACGCCTCGCCACCTTCGCTGACCGATACCAGCGGCTCCGCCATGGCTTGCAGAGGGTCTGGCGTATAGCCCACCCGCGGCGGGCGCACGCGGACCAATTCGCGAAACTCACGCGGGTCGAGCAGGATCTCGGCTTCATCGACGCCGAAAAAATCGCAGATGCGGCGCAGGGTCGGCAGCGACGGCATGCTGTGGCCGTTGAGATACTTGTTGAATTGCTGCCGGTTGAAGCGGCCTTTCCGGCAAAGATCGGACGTAGACCGGCCATAGCTGCACAGCAGGCGCAGGTTGGACGGGAAATTGTGTTCAAGCATTTTTATGCCACTTTATGCCAGTCAAAACAAACCAGCATAATTAATTCGTGTGCCGGTCGCTGGTCAACATGGTGCAGACAGGCAGATGATCTGGGTCCGGATCGCTCATACCCCTGGGAGACGCACCATGACCTACCCGACCAAGACCTATCTCGCCTGGCTTGCCGACATGCACCGCACCGGCCGCATGGACCGCCGGCAATTCCTCGGACGTGCCGCTGCAGCCGGTCTGGCAGCGCCCGCCATCACCGGGTTGCTGAGCACCAGCGTGCTCGCCGCTGGCCCGAAGAAGGGTGGCACGATGGTACTCGCCACCCGCCACGGCGCTACCAATGACAGCCTGGACCCAGCGCTGCTGACCCATGGCGGACACTGGGCCATGACCTACGCCATCGCCAGCACCCTGACCGAAACGCTGCCCAGCGGGGAGACCGTGCCGAGCCTCGCAGAAGGCTGGGACGCCAGCCCCGACGCCAAGGTCTGGACCTTCAAGCTGCGCAGCGGCGTGACCTTCCACAGCGGCAAGCCGCTGACGGCAGATGACGTAATCGCCTCGATCAACTATCACCGCGGCGAAGACTCCAAGTCGTTCGTCAAGCCGATTGCCGACGAGATCGTCGACCTCAAGGCCGACGGCCCGCTCACCGTGGTGTTCACGCTGAAGGGCGGCAACGCCGACTTTCCGACCTCGCTGAGCTCTGCTGGCTTCGCCATCTATGCCGCCAAGGATGGCACAATCGACTTTGCCGGTTTCGACGGTACCGGCGCATATGTCATGAAGACGTTCGAGCCCGGCGTGCGCGCCGAGATGGTCAAGAACCCCAACTACTGGCGTACCGACCGGGGTCATGCGGATGTGGTCGAGTTGCTGACCATCGCCGATGCCACGGCCCGCACCAACGCCCTGATCAACGGTTCGGTGGACGCCATCGACCAGGTGGACGTGAAGACCGTCGAACTGTTGTCCAGGAACCCGAACATCGTCATCGAGGAAACAACCGGGCCGCTTCACTACACCTTCCCGATGCGCACCGACACGGCGCCCTTCACCGACAACAATGTCCGGATGGCGCTCAAGCACGCCATCAACCGCCAGGAATTGCTGGACAAGGTGCTGCGCGGCCACGGCTCCATCGGCAACGACAATCCGATCGGCCCGTCCTACCGGTATCACGCTGAAGACATTCCGCAGCGCGAGTACGATCCGGAAAAGGCCAAGTGGTATCTGCAGCAAGCAGGTCTCAGCAGCCTCAAGGTCGACCTCAGCACCGCGGAGGCCGCCTACACGGGCGCGGTCGACGCCTCCGTGCTGTTCCAGGCACAGGCAGCACCTGCGGGCATCGAGATCAACGTGGTGCGCGAATCCAATGACGGCTACTGGGACAATATCTGGATGAACAAGCCGTTCTGCGCCTGCTACTGGGGCGGCTATACCACCGAGAGCGAAATGTTCACCACCGGGTATTCGCCGGGTGCAGCGTGGAACGATACATTCTGGACGCAGGAAAAGTTCGAAGAGCTGCGCATCGCCGCCAAGGCAGAACTGGACTCTGCCAAGCGTGCAGACATGTATCGCGAGATGCAAATGATCGTGCGCGACGACGGCGGCGCCATCGTGCCGCTGTTCGCCAACAACGTCTATGCGCGCAGCACCAAGCTGGCCCATGGCGATCTCGAAAGCAGCTCCACCTTCGATGGCGCCCGCATCGCCGAACGCTGGTGGGTTGCCTGACGGATCACGAGCCGGACTGCCGGGCGCCTTCGCTGGTGTCCGGCAGATTACTTTCCGCCGCCGGGATGGCTTGACACCGTGACAGGGTGTTGTAAGCCCGCCAGTCGACTACTTTCCTAAAATTGCCCGGATACTGCGCATGAGCTACGCAATCTATGTCGGCCGGAACCTGACAGCAGAAGGCCATGCGTGGCT
>CAZYKZ010000310.1:0-2843 GCA_964648175.1 uncultured Anderseniella sp. | reverse complement strand
ATGGCCATGCTGGACGAATTCAACGAAACGGGCGAACCGCGCGAGGCCGGCGGCAAGGGCGGCCTGTCCGATGACGCATTTCTCGGCGGCAGGCTGCAGATGCTGCAGCCGGAAAAGGGCTATCGCGCCGGCATAGACGCCGTGCTGCTGGCGGCTTCCATTCCCGCCGCGCCGGGCGACCAGGTGTTCGAGGCCGGCATCGGTACGGGTATTGCCGCAGCCTGCCTTGCCAGCCGGGTGCCGGACGTCAGGATCACCGGCATCGAGATCGCCTCGCGCTACGCCATGATCGCCGAGGAGAATGCCCGGCGAAACGAACTGGCCGACCGGATAAAGGTGCTGAAAGGCGACCTGACGGAGAGCATGCGTCACGACGATGTGGACTGGCCGGCGCCCGCCAGCTTCGCGCACGCCTACGCCAATCCGCCGTTCTTCGAGGAAACCTCGGTGCAGGCGCCGGCCGATGCTCTGCGCGCCCAGGCCCACCTGTTGAAGCCGGGCGCGCTCGATGCCTGGATCAAGGTCATGACCGGGCTTGTACGCCCGCGCGGCACTGTTTCGGTCATTCACCCGGCAAGTTCGCTGCCGCGCCTGCTGGCGGCCATGGAGCAGAAGCTCGGCAACCTCACCGTGCTGCCCATGCGCTCGCGCCGCGACGAAGCCGCCTCGCGCGTCATCGTGCGCGGCACGAAGGGCTCCAAGGCGCCGCTGCGGCTGCTCCCCGGACTGGTGCTGCATGGCGGCGAGGGTGGCGGTTTTCTGCCCGAAATTGACGCCGTGCTGCGCAAGGGCGAAGCGCTTGATTTCGACTGACTTGCGAACCGCGCGCCAGCGCCCCATCTTCTGCGGCAGGCCCAACCAGATCACCTGCCAACCGGGGGAACCTCATGCTGCCGCGCAAGACCCGCAAGAAGAAGGGCAAGAACCCGCAACCGGGCTTCCTGACGAAGCTGGTGCGCGGCAAGCGCAAGTTCGTGGCCCACGTCCGTCTCAAGGGCGCCATCGGCATGGACCGCCCGTTCAGCCAGTCGCTGTCCATGGCCGGTATCGAGGACACGCTTGAGGCCGCCTTTGCCATTCCGGGGCTCGCAGCGGTCGCCTTTTCCATCAACTCGCCCGGTGGCTCGCCGGTCCAGTCGACGCTCATCTACAACCGCATCCGCCAGCTCTCTGAGGAAAGCGGCGTCAAGGTGTTGGTGTTCTGCGAGGACGTTGCTGCTTCGGGCGGCTACCTTTTGGCCATGGCCGGCGACGAGGTGTTCGCCGACAGAAGCTCCATCGTCGGCTCCATCGGCGTTATCTCCGCCAGTTTCGGCTTCACCGGCGCCATGAAGAAGGTGGGCGTCGAGCGCCGTGTCTATACTGCCGGCACCAACAAGTCCGTGCTCGACCCGTTCCTGCCCGAGAAGAAGGAAGACGTCGAGCACCTCAAGTCGCTGCAGCTTGACGTTCACGAGGCCTTCAAGGACATCGTGCGCACCCGCCGCGAGAACAAGCTGAAGGGCGATGAAAAGGAGCTGTTCTCGGGCCTGTTCTGGGCCGGAGACAAGGCGCTCGAGCTGGGCCTGGTCGATGGCATCGGCAACCTGCACACCACGCTGCGCGAACGCTTTGGTGACGACGTCATCATCAAGACTGTGGACATGGCGTCCGCGTTCTCGCTGCGCAAGCTGATGGGCGGTCGCGTGCAAGGCTCCATTGACCATGCTGCGGGAACGGCAGCCGGTGCGGCGGTTGAACGAGCGATGACCCTTGCGGAAGAACGTGCTTTGTGGTCTCGTTACGGTTTGTAGTCGCTGGGGCAGTCTGTACCACCATCTCAGGGAACACCGCTGACATGATTTACAAGCTTCTCATTGCCGGGGTTGGTCTCGCCGTGTCCTACGTGGTGGCCAGGAAGCTGGCGGAAATGCAGGACAAGGCGCGGGTCAAGGTCCGCACCGAAGACCGCACCGCCATGAAGGGTCGCCGGCTGCGCCAGGACCCAGAGACCGGCGTGTATTACCCGGAAGACTGACCGGTCCGCGAGGGGATCAGCCCACCCGCTCATAGTTGCCTTGACCGCACTTCGCAGGCGCAATAGGTTCGCGCGCGATTCACGCCAACCCGTATGCATGAAGTGTGGCACCCGCCGATGACCGCTCCGTCCGGCCTCAACCCGAAGGCATCGTTCCAGGACCTGATCCTCACCCTGCACCAGTACTGGGCGGGGCACGGCTGCGTCATCCTGCAACCCTATGACATGGAAGTGGGCGCCGGCACCTTTCACCCGGCCACCACGCTGCGTTCGGTCGGCCCGAACCCTTGGAAGGCAGCCTATGTGCAGCCCTCGCGCCGGCCCAAGGACGGCCGCTATGGCGAAAACCCCAACCGGCTGCAGCACTATTACCAGTACCAGGTCATCCTGAAGCCGTCGCCCAACGACCTTCAGGACCTCTATCTCGGCTCGCTCTACGCTATTGGCATCGACAAGGACAACCACGACATCCGCTTCGTCGAGGACGACTGGGAAAGCCCGACGCTGGGCGCCTGGGGCCTCGGTTGGGAAGTCTGGTGCGACGGCATGGAAGTCTCGCAGTTCACCTACTTCCAGCAGGTCGGCGGGATCGACTGCCATCCCGTTTCCGGTGAACTGACCTACGGTCTCGAACGCCTCGCCATGTACGTCCAGGGCGTCGACAACGTCTATGACCTCAATTTCAATGGCCGCGACGGGGCGGAGCGCATCACCTATGGCGACGTGTTCCTGCAGGCCGAACAGGAATACTCCCGGCACAATTTCGAATACGCCAACACCGAAAAGCTGTTGCGCCACTTCGAGGACGCAGAGGCCGAGTGCAAGG
>CAZYKZ010000309.1:0-2847 GCA_964648175.1 uncultured Anderseniella sp. | reverse complement strand
GCGAGACGGATCATCAGGCCGCCATAGTGGCCATAGTCGGCCGGCCACCAGTCCTTGCTGTCGGTCAGCAGCGCCTTGACGTCAGCCTTGACGGCCTCGAAGTCCAGCTTCTTCACTTCCTTGCGGTAGTTGAAGCCCTTGAGCGGGTTCGACTTGCTGTCGTGCTGGTGCAGAATGTCCAGGTTCAGCGCGTTCGGCCACCAGCTCATGACATTGCTGCCAACGCTGGTCTGGCCGCCATGCATGACGGGGCATTTCGAGATGTCGTCCATGACGTTCATGTTCGTCTCCTGTGGTGTTTCAAACGAAAAAAGTGAGCCGTCGCCGCAGCGAGGCCCGCAAATTCAGTGATCCAGTGCAAATCGAAGCCTGAATATAGGCACTCTCGGGCGGAATTTCGAGCGCACCATATTGCCTTTTGCACGTCGCCGGGACGAATTTTTCCGCCACCGGAGAGAAGGTCGTAGCAGAACACAGCGATAGAATTAAGTTGAATCTTCTGATCGATCTCATAACTTCAGATTATGAGAAATGTCACTCTCAAGCAGTTCCGCTATTTCGACCAGCTGGCGCGGCACGGCCATTTTGGCAGGGCGGCGGAAGCGTGCGGCATCTCCCAGCCCGCGCTGTCGGTTCAGATCAAGGAACTGGAGCAAGAACTTGGCGCGGTGCTGTTCGAGCGGGGCGCGAGGCAGGCCCGCCTGACCGCGTTCGGCGAGGAGTTTGCGGGCCGCGTGCGGGACATCCTGCGAGCGGTGGATGAACTGGGAGATATCGCGCGCGCCTCCGGCAATACGCTCTCGGGCCGCCTGCGCATAGGGGTCATCCCAACCGTTGCGCCCTATCTGCTGCCCACCATCATTTCCGGCCTGAGCCAAAGCCATCCGGCGCTTGAACTCCACGTGCGTGAGACCGTGACCCCGAAACTGATCGCCGAACTGGAAGAGGGGCGGCTCGATGCCGCCATCGTCGCCCTGCCGGTGTCTGAACCGGCTCTCGCCGAAGTCGCGCTGTTCGACGAGAACTTCGTGCTGGTTCGCCCGTCCGAGGACGAGGGCAAGCCGGTGCCCGATCGTGACTCCCTGCGCGAGATGCGCCTGCTGCTGCTGGAGGAGGGGCACTGCTTCCGCGACCAGGCGCTGTCGTTCTGCAATCTCAATTCGGTCATGCCGCGCGAACTGCTGGACGGCAGCTCTTTGTCGACGCTGGTGCAGATGGTTGGCGCCGGCATTGGCATTACGCTCATTCCGGAAATGGCCGTGCCGGTGGAAACCCGCTCGGCCTCCGTCTCGCTGGCCCGCTTCGCCGAGCCACAACCGGCGCGGACCATCGGCATGGTCTGGCGGCGCGCCAGCCCGCTGGCGAACCAGCTCACCACGATATCTCGGGCCGTTTCCCTCTCGGCCGAAAACTGGCGTCGCGACAACCGGGTCAGGCTCTAGTTCCCGGGCAAACCCGGTACCGGCCCATATGCTCGTTCATGATCGGAAAACACCGGGGCAGGGGCCGGGTAGCTGACCGGCCCGTTCGGAGTCTCAACGCTTATCCGCCTGAGGTGCGGGTGGTGCGACAGCCCCTCCATGTCGTTCACCGTGGCCAGAGCCACGTCCGCTTTCAGCAACGCCGCGATGGCATCTGCCGCCGTGCGCCGGGCAAAGCCTGCCGCCACCAGCGCATCGGTCTCGGGCCGGTTGTTGACCCGCGCCACATTGGTGGCAAAGCGGGGGTCGCTGCCAAGTTCCGGCTGGCCGAGGAACACCTCGCACAGTTTCACCCACTCCCGGTCGCTCTGGATCGATATGAGGATTTGCGTCCCGTCGGCACACGTGAACACGCCGTAGGGCGAGATGGACGGATGCGCGAGGCCAATGCGCTTCGGCGTCTTGCCGCCTTCGTGGTTGAGCAGCGGCACGGTCAGCCAGTCGGCCATCACGTCGAACATCGAGATCGAGATGTGCGAACCCTTGCCCGTCACGCCGCGCTGGATCAAAGCTTCGAGGATGGCTGCATGGGCCGTCGCCCCGGTGGCAATGTCGACGATGGACACGCCAACGCGGGACGGCTCGTCCGGTCCGCCGGTGATCGAGCAAAGCCCGGACTCCGCCTGGATCAGCAGGTCATAGGCCTTGCGGCTGGCGAGCGGCCCTTCCTCGCCATAGCCCGAGATTGAGCAGACGACAAGGCGCGGAAACTCCCGCGCCAGCCGCTCGGCGTCGAAGCCCAGCCGCGCCAGCGCGCCGGGCTTGAGGTTCTGCACCAGTACGTCCGCATCCGCCAGCAGCCCGGCAATCCTGGCCTTGTCCTCGGGTTTCGTTAGGTCGGCAATGTGGGTTTCCTTGCCCCGGTTGAGCCACACGAAATAGCTCGACTGGCCCTTCGCCACGTCGTCATAGCCGCGCGCGAAATCGCCTTCGGGACGCTCGACCTTGATGACCCGCGCGCCCGCATCCGCCAGCCGGGCAGTGGCAAAGGGTGCCGCCACCGCCTGCTCGATGGCAATGACCGTCAATCCCTCTAGCGGCAGCCGGCCCGGCATCAGAACGACCTCGGCAGGCCCAGCACGTGCTCGGCAACATAGGAGAGGATGAGGTTGGTGGAGATGGGCGCCACCTGGTACAGCCGCGTCTCGCGGAACTTGCGCTCCACGTCGTACTCGCAGGCAAAGCCGAACCCGCCATGGAACTGCAGGCAGGCATTTGCTGCCTCCCAGCTTGCCTTGGCGGCGAGGTACTTGGCCATGTTGGCCTCCGCCCCGCACGGTTTCCCGGCATCGAAAAGTTCGCAGGCCCGATAGCGCATCAGGCTTGCCGCCTCGATCTCGATGAACGCCTCGGCGATCGGGAACTG
>CAZYKZ010000308.1:0-2848 GCA_964648175.1 uncultured Anderseniella sp. | reverse complement strand
GCGCCATGGTTTCGCTGTAACCGAGCTCCGGATCTGCGATCTGGGTTTCCCAAAGCACTTTGCCAGTCTTGGAATCCAGAGCGACCAGCTTGGCGTCGAGCGTTCCCATGAACACCCGATCGCCGGCGATCGCGACGCCGCGATTGTTGGGGCCGCAGCAATAGGTCGTGACCGGGCCCATCTTGTGCTTGTAATGCCAGATCTGTTGCCCTGTGGCGGCATCCAGTGCGTATACATGATTGAACGCGGTGGTCACATACATCACACCGTTGACCACGATGGGTGTGGTTTCCATCGTTTCAACGACTTCGGTCTGGAAAATCCACGCCGGTCGAAGTTTGCGGACATTAGACGTGTTGATCTGCTTGTTTGGATAAAATCGGGTCTGGTCGTAGTTGCCATTGGCATGGAGGAAGTTATTGCCATCACTCGCCGCGCGGCTGAGCATGTCCTGGCTAACGATAGACATGTCGCCATAAAGTGTACCGCGCTGCACCTCCTCAGCCTGAGATACCCCTGCCTGCACGGCGCAAACCGCCATGGCAGCAACGCTTGCCAGCAAAATTCTTGTGACCCTCATCGACCTTCCTCCGCTTGATGATATCGTTGTCGTTGGTCAGCGCTTGCGGTTGGACACGTTTACTTCCGTCTGTTGCGCCACCAGCCGCAGCCACATTGACAGTAAGAGAAGCTCGCGCCAAAGTAAATAATAGCATTCGCGCTGCAGCGCACAATATTCAAGGCAGCATCGATAATTGTAACATCGGAGTACTACATGAAAGTTATTTTTGAGAATTTATCAAGAATATGTCTGATTTATTTTATTGCGTCTTCAATCACAATCTTCCCTTCAATCGTACATTCTAAAACGCGCCTGATCATTAGCAATGAAAAAGACAGCACGCTGACTATACTGGATGATGAAGGTAATATAATTGGCTCTATGCCCACCTGCGCTCGCCCGCGCGGCATTATGTTTGGACCGCAACGCAAGGAATTCTATGTTGCATGCGCTGATGACAACCAGATTGCCATTTACGATACCAAGTCACTCAAATTATTGCGCCGAATTAGGGATGTAGAAGAACCGGAAACATTCGATCTGCACCCGGATGGTCGTCGGCTCTTCGTTTCTAACGAAGAAGATTCGACTGCCAGCGTGTATGATATTCAGACTGGAGAGCGCTTGGACGCTTACGACACTGGAGAAGAACCCGAAGGAGTGAAGATCACGGCCGATGGCAGACTGGCCTTCGTCACATCCGAAGCTGCAAATCTGGTCCATGTCATCGAGATCGAGAAAAATGAGATCCTGAAGGACATTCAGGTCAACCAGCGGCCAAGGCGGCTTGCGCTGACGCCGGATGGCAAGGAGATGTGGGTAACAGCTGAGCTTGCCGGGATGGTGGATATCATCGACATGGAGACACTGACCGTAAAGGGCGACATACAATTCCTGCCTACCGGCTTTCGCAAAGAACAGGTCACGCCGGTTGACGTGATCATGACGCGAGATGGCAAGACTGCGTATGTAGCTCTTGGCAGGGCAAACCACGTAGCTGTTGTGGACGTCCCCTCGCGCGCCATCAAGGAGTACATCCTGGTGGGCAAGCGGCCATGGGGCCTGGCTCTCAGCAGCGATGAACAGACGCTGTATGTTGCCAATGGGCTGTCTGACGACCTCACAATTGTCGACACCGCGTCCAGCAAGGCGGTCAAGTCAGTACCAGTTGGCCTCATCCCTTACGGAATTCTTGTTGATGACCAGTAGACTTGCAGCATGCATTCTCGTGCTGGCGGGGTTTTTCCTCTTCGTTAAACCAGTCGCTGCAGATGAACTGCTCACCTTCGTATACCTGGGGCGCGAGAATGACCCTGCGTATGTCGAAAGGAAGTCCTACACGGGGCTGAAGCTGCGGGAGGTGAAGCCACCAGTCGAAGGTGCGCGAGCCGGGATCAAGGACGCCCGCATACCGGGCCGGGCAGCAGGACTAGCCTTTGAGCTGGCAGAAATCCAGCTCGACCCAACCGCCAATGTGGCAGATGCGATAAACAGCCGTCTGGCGATCGATCGCAACAGCGTCTTTCTGCTGGACTTGCCGGAAGCTGACGTGTTCGAACTGGCGCACATCTTCAAGGACAGAAGTGACATTGTTCTTTTCAACATTCGCCATGCCACCGACCGGCTGCGCGCAGAGGACTGTTCTGCTGCAATGTTTCACACCATCCCAAGCCAGTCGATGCTGACAGATGCTCTGGCGCAATACCTGGTGGGCATGAATTGGCGACACGTCCTGTTGCTCGCTTCGGAAAGCGAGACGGACAGCACATTGGCGGACAAGTTCGAACAATCGGCGCGCAAATTTGGCCTTCAAATTGCTGGACGCCGGCTGTTCGTCACGAGTAACGATCCGCGCCAGCGTGAACTAAACAACGCAAGGCTGCTCACCGCGGATGCCGATTTCGACGTCATTTTTGTTGCAGACAACGAGGGAGAGTTCGGCCGCTACCTTGAGTACCGGTCAATGTTGCCAAGACCGGTCATCGGCAGCGAGGGATTGATGGCCTCCGCATGGCACTGGACCTGGGAACGCAATGGTGCCCCGCAGCTCAATCAACGCATTCGCAAATTGACACAAGCCAACCCCTCTCCGTTGGACTGGGCAGCTTGGGTCGCGGTGAAAAGTGCCGTGAGCGGAGCTATTGCTACTCATAGCGTCGAGCCAAAAGCCATTCGCGAAATGCTCATTGCCGCAGACCTTGAAATCGACATGTACAAAGTTGGACCTGGCAGCTTCCGTCCATGGGATCACCAATTGCGCCAGCCCATCTTGTTGCACACCTATAA
>CAZYKZ010000307.1:0-2860 GCA_964648175.1 uncultured Anderseniella sp. | reverse complement strand
GTCCTTTGCGCCAATCGCCATGAAGCTTTCGCCCTGCCATTCATGCTGCCAGAAACGCCGTGCTCGCCTGGCCGTTTCGATACCTTCCATATCCGGCTCAATCATCACCATCTGCGGAAACCGGCGAACCCCCGCCTTGTAGCGCTGATCTGGAAACGGTGCCTCATATGCTTGCGCCTCTGCATCGCTCAAGTGCGGACAGGCGCGTTTCATCAAGGCAGCACAATCCATATCAGGCCGGCCTGCGACGTAGTCTTTCCATCCCTGAAAACCGGCACCAAGGCTCTCGCCAACCGGGATTGCCGTGTTCATGACAACTAGTCGGGAAAACCTCTCCGCCATATCCATTGGCAGGGTCAGCCCGAGAATGCCACCCCAGTCCTGAACTACGAGCGTGACATTCCGCAGGTCCAGCTTTTCGATGAACGCAAGCATCATGTTGCGATGAAAATCAAAGCAGTAGACGTCATCATTGACCGGCTTGTCAGATCGCCCAAACCCCAGCCAGTCAGGCACGACAACTCGCGCTCCAGAGCCTGCAAAGACCGGTATCATGCGCCGGTACAGATAAGCCCATGTCGGCTCCCCGGGCAGGCACAAGAACGTTCGAGGTGCGTCATTTGCACCTTGGTCGACATAATGCACCCGAAGGCCCTCATAGCCTTTGAGGTCATCCACATAATGTGGCGAATAGGTATATCCGGGCAGATTGGCAAAGCGGTCGTCCGGCGTTCTCAAGACATCCATGGGCCATCCTTTGCTGTTCAATCAGATGCCATCATCATGTCTGTTCAGTGTATTGCCCGCAATCATGCCTGATCATTTGTTGCTGACTGGCGAAACTGAATCGGATGACCGGAGTTGGCAGATTTTGTTGATTTAGTCGGTTGAGTGAGTGGGCGAACAGTGATTCCGTTGAACTGGGTGATGTTTCCGGGAGACGGTATCAATGATGGGATTTCAGGCGGCGCCTGAGCGACTTTTCTACGACTTCTGCCTTGATGACCATGTGCCTGCAGATCATCTTCTGCGCCGGATCGACAGCTTTCTCGACCTGGGCGATGTGCGTCAGCATCTCAAGCCTTTCTACAGTTCGATCGGTCGACCCTCGATTGATCCGGAGCTGATGATCCGGATGCTGCTGGTTGGCTATTGCTTCGCCATCCGCTCGGAGCGGCGTTTGTGCGAGGAAGTGCACCTCAACCTGGCCTACCGGTGGTTCTGCCGTCTGGGGCTGGAGGGCAAGGTGCCGGACCATTCGACATTCTCGCTCAACCGCAATGGCCGTTTCCGGGACAGTGACGTTCTGCGCCATGTGTTTGAGAAGGTGGTGCGCCGATGCATGGACGAAGGCCTCGTCGGCGGCGAAGGTTTTGCCGTCGATGCCAGCCTGATTGCAGCCGATGCAAACAAACAGCGCTCGCTTCCTGGCGATGAGTGGAAGATCGCTGACTTGCCGGCCGATCCCGGACGCGCGGTGCGCGACTATCTCGACACGCTGGACGATGCTGCCTTCGGTGCTGCCAGCCAGGCGAAACCGAAGTTCATCTCGCCGTCGGATCCGGCCGCCCAGTGGACCGGTGCGCACAAAGGTCCAGCCTTCTTCGCCTATGCGACCAACTATCTGATCGATACAGACAACGCCATCATCGTCGACGTGGAGGCCACTCGCGCCATTCGCCAGGCCGAAGTCGGAGCCGCAAGAACGATGATCGAGCGCATCCGGGACCGCTTCGCGCTCAAGCCCAAACGGCTTGCTGCAGACACTGCCTATGGCACCGCGGAGATGCTCGGCTGGCTGGTCAAGAGGAAGAGCATTGCCCCCCACATTCCCGTTTTTGATCGGGCCCAGCGAGAGGACGGCACCTTATCAAGGTCTGATTTTGAATGGCTGCCCGATCACAATCTCTACCTGTGTCCGAACGGTAAAGTTCTCAGGACAACTGGCCGGATACACGATGGCCGCACACGCTATTATCGCTCCAGCAAGACCGATTGCGATCCCTGTGCGTTAAAAGCCAGGTGCTGTCCGAAAGCACCCCACAGAAGAATCCCGCGAGACATTGATGAGGATGCCCGCGATGTGGCCAGAGCCATCCAGGACACCCCGGCCTATGAACAATCGCGAAAGGATCGCAAGAAGGTTGAAATGTTGTTCGCCCATCTCAAGCGTATCCTGAAACTCAATCGACTACGGCTGCGCGGACCAAAAGGTGCCCGCGACGAGTTCCTGCTCGCAGCCACCGTCCAAAATCTCAGAAAACTTGCCAGATTGAGACCCAAACCAGCACCACAAGCCATGCCTGCGTAGGTTAGCCAGTCCGGAAACCCGGTCATTCAAATCCGCCAAATGGGCAAAGGTCCAGAACGGCGGAGCCGCAGTGTCCGCTTCTGTCAGTAGCAGACACCAGACCCGACGCCACTTCCGACTAAATCAACAAAATCGGCACATTTCGGACTGTCTACGCCAGCGTGAAGAGGGTCTGCTATAGAGAGGCATCCGGACATTACGGCGAGGTCAAAGAACGAACCGCCAAAAGCAGTTCCAGCAACGACAATCACTGCCGACTTGCTTCAAGAATGGCCAGGGGAGCGCCTCAAAGCACCTTTCCCAGATAAGATCAGCAATTTCCCTGATACCTCAGGGAAGTTCCCTGTTACCTCGAAAAATTTCCCTGTTCCAAATTTAAGGGAATTGGCTCCGTAAGCCACTGTAATTGCTGGGCTTATACAGGTCAGCTTTTCGCAAATCAGGCCGATATCGCCAAAATTCCCTGTAAATTCCCATAGATCAGGGAAATCAGGCCTGAGACCCGTTCGCCAGGGACTTCGCACACAGCCAGCCACTGCACGCAAACCT
>CAZYKZ010000306.1:0-2871 GCA_964648175.1 uncultured Anderseniella sp. | reverse complement strand
GCCACCTGTGACGGGCCGGCATTGGACGAGATCAGGAAGCGGCCCTCGTCGAACACGGTCTTCATGGAGGCCAGCAGCACGTTGGACCAGATGTAACCGGCAACGATCGGCACATTGTCCTGCTGCACCAGCTTGTCGGTCTTCTGCTTGCCGGTCTCCGGCTTGAAGCCGTCGTCCTCGAAGATGATCTCGACGCTCTTGCCGGCCATCTGGCCGCCAAGCTGTTCCATGGCCAGGTCGACGGCGTCCTTCATGTCGTTGCCGATGACAGCGGCGGGTGTGGTCAGTGTCGTCACGTAGCCGATCTTGATGTCGGCAGCCAGCGCGCTCGTCGCCATCAGGGCAAGGCCGAGGGCGGCCAATCCGGTCTTCTTGAACATGTGGGTCTCCTCCCGGGACTGTACTTGCAGGCATTTTGCCTTGTTTGGTCGAGCAGTTCCCGCACTTAACGCTGGGCCAACTGCCTCAAACCGGCACGATAGAGCCAAAAAGTGCAGACCGCAAATGCTGCAGGGCGGAATTATCCTGCAGTCAACACCGCTTGCGCCTGCCTGCGCCAGGGTGTGAAATGGCGTTTCCAACAGGGCAAGGAACCGCAGGAGGAATACGTCCAACATGACCAAGATGACCGCTGGAGTAACCAAGGCCGGAGATAGCGTCGACGGCATCGTCTGGAACATTCTCGGCCAGACCTACGTGCCGATGCAGGTCTGCGACGCCTCGTTTTCCTGGCACGCGACCTTTCCCGATGGCACCTTCGTGCCGCCGCACATCCACCCGGACCAGGACGAGTTCATCTACGTGCTGGAAGGCCGTTTCGACCTGTTCCTCGACGGCAACGATGCAACTGCCACGGCCGGTGACCTGATCCGCCTGCCGCGCGGCATCGCCCACGGCATCTTCAACAAGTCCGGCGCCGACACCAAGTGCATCTTCTGGGTGGCGCCGACCCAGCAGCTGTGGAACCTGTTCACCAAGATCCACAACGTGCCCGATCCCGTCGAGGTGGTCCGCCTGGCCAGCGAGCACAACATCCACTTCCTGCCGCCGCCGGCTGAGGGTTGAGGCCGCAATAGTGCTGTGCCCCGGATTCATTCCGGGGCCCATGCTGGGTCCCGGCACATGGCCGGGACACAAGCTTCACCGGTTCACCGCTTCCCGGTCAAACCCGGCCGTCTTCTGGTAGCCGCGCACCACGGCTTCCAGTTCCGCCCGCGTTGCGACATCCTCCAGCCGGTCAAAGCCATCAGGTGCGCGCTGTTCCACCAGGTCGATGACGCGCTCCGGCCCGCCGCCGCGGTTCTGCTGCACGATGGTCGCGGTCATCGGCAAACGTTCGGCCTCGTAGGCCTTGAGCGCCTCTTCGACACTTCCGGCATCCGCCAGCTTGTCGGCCAGGCAACGCGCATCGAGGATGGCCTGTGATGCGCCATTGGAGCCGACCGGATACATCGGGTGCGCCGCATCGCCCAGCAGCGTCACCCGGCCGAACGTCCAGTGGCTCACCGGATCGCGGTCGCACATCGGGTACTCGTAAAACGTCTCCGTTGCCCTGATCAGCGCCACCGGGTCGAGCACGTCGAGGTGGAAGGTGTTTTCCACGAACGGCAGCAGTTCTGCGAGCTTGCCCTCCCGGTTCCAGTCCTCGCGCCGCGGCATCGGCGTGTCTGCATCGCCCAGTTTTGCCGCCACCGCCCAGTTCATCAGCACCCTGCCGTCGTCGCGTCCGTCATCGGCAATGGGGTATAGCACCAGCTTGGCGGCCATGCCGCCGGCAATCACCATCGACTTGCCCGTCTGGAATGGCTGCCAGAGCGTGGCGCCACGCCACAGCATGATGCCGTTCCACTTGGGCGCGCCCTGGTCCGGATAGAATTGCTGGCGCACAGCCGAATGAATGCCGTCTGCTGCAATCACGCAATCGCCGCTGACCCGCTTGGTCTCTCCCGAGCCGCGGACCTCGAACACCGCGGTAGCGCTCCCGGCATCGCTGTCCACGCCGGTGCAGGCATGGCCGGTCTTGATGGCGTCTGGCCCCAGCCGTGCGATCACCGCATCCTTGAGCACGCCCTGTAGCCGCCCCCGGTGGATCGAGAACTGAGGCATGTCGAGGCCTGCATGGGTGCCCCGCAACTCGTGCCAGATCGTTTGCCCGTGCCGGTTCTGGTAGGTCAGCTCGTAGGTCCGGATCGCCACCCGGTCCAGCTCATCGAGCAGGCCGATATTGGCGAGTTCCTTGATGGCGTGCGGCAAGGTGTTTATGCCCACGCCCATCTCGCGGATCTCGGCTGAACGTTCGTAAACCTCGGCCTTGATGCCCCGGTCATGCAGCATCAGCGCCGTTGCCAGCCCGCCGATGCCGCCGCCCACGATGATTGCTTTCACGTCTCTGCTTCCCTGTAAAAATGCCCGTCTCCAAGGGTCTTGAAGACGGGCCGTATTGTGGAACATGGAGCGCTTCCAGGAAAAGCCTGTTCCCGGCTTGAACGGGGATGGAAACCGGTTTTCCGTCCGGAAGCGCGACCACCTTGTTTAGTTCATCGGGCAGTCCTTGGCGTGATCGTCGCCGGTCATTTCATAGACCGTGGCTTCGGTCTTGAACGTCCACTTGCCGTCAGCGCCTTCCACCACCTTGCGCAGGTAGTAGTTCTGCACCGGGAAGTGGTTGTTGCCGTAGGTGTACTTGCCGCGCACGGAATCGTAGTTGGCGGCCTTCAATGCTGCGCGGAATGCATCCTTGTCTTCCACCTTGCCGCCGGTGGCTTCCATCGCAGAGTTGATCAGGTTGATCGCGTCATAGGCCTGCGCGGCATAGAAACTCGGATAGCGTCCGAACTTCTCGCGGTACTGGGAGACGAACTTCTTGTTGGC
>CAZYKZ010000305.1:1368-2875 GCA_964648175.1 uncultured Anderseniella sp. | reverse complement strand
GCCACGATGTCCGCCTGCAGGTCTGAGAACGCCAGAACCAGGTCCGGCTTCAACGCCAGGATCTTGTCAGTGTTGGCCGAGGTGAACGCCGCCACCCGCGGCTTCTCCTTGCGCACCCGGGCGGGCCGCACCGCATAGCCGGTCACGCCCGCGATGAGGCTGTCGCGCCCCATCAGGTACAGCGCCTCTACCGTCTCCTCGGTCAGGCAGACAATGCGTTCGGGCGGGTACGCCAACTTAGTAATACCCCTCCGCCGGGCCCTTGTACTCCATCAGCGTGTTGCCGCCGTCGGCCACGATCAGTTGGCCGGTCACGAAGCTCGCCTCCTCGCTCGCCAGGAACACCGCCACATGGCCGATCTCGTCCGCCGTGCCGGGCCGCCCGATGGGAGCCTGCTTGCCGGCGAAGATCTCCTCGGGGCTCGAAGACGGCGTCTCGATCCAGCCCGGCCCGATGCCGTTCACCGTGATGTTGTATTCCGCCAGCTCGATGGCCTGCGCCCGCGTCATGCCCATGATGCCCGCCTTGGCCGCGGAATAGATCGTGCCCCTGGGGTTCGACACCAGCGGCCCCGTCACCGAGCTCATGTTGACGATCCGCCCATAGCGCCGCTTCATCATGCCCGGCACCACGGCCCGCGTCACCTTGAACACCGTGGTGATATTGATGTCCATGCCGCGCCGCCATTGCTCGTCCGGAATGTCCTGGATCAGCCGTGATGGCTCGTCGTGCCCGGTCTGCACCATGCCGGCATTGTTGACCACGATGTCGATCGGCCCGAGCGCAGCCTCAACGGCCTGCACCAGCGCGTCCACCTGGTCCGTCTCCACCAGGTCCGCCACGTGGGCGAACGCGCCCTCGCCCAGTTCCTTCGCCCGCTCGTGAATCCTGTCCGTGGTCGAGGTGACCGCCACCTTCGCGCCTGCTGCCTTGAGCAGCCTTGCGCAGGCGAATCCGATCCCGCCCGCGCTGCCCGCCCCCGTTACCAGTGCCACCCTGCCTTGCACGCCTGCCATCCTTACCTCCTCACAAGCCATTGAATTGCCATCGGCCCTTGATCATGTTGCACTATCGCCATCAGTCAACCCGGAGTCCGGAAGTCCCCATGAATCGCTTTGCCTTTGCCCTTGCCGCGCTCATTGCCGTTTCGCCTGCAGCCTTCGCCAGCGAACTGTCCTTCGACGTGAAGAAGACCGCCACCTGCGGCTGCTGCCAGGCCTGGGTCGACTACATCAAGGCCGCCGGCCACAAGGTCGAAACCTCCAACATGGACATGGGTTCGCTGACGCAGCACAAGATGAAGCTCGGCATCACCCCCCAATACGCCTCCTGCCACACCGCCACGGTCGACGGTTACGTCATCGAGGGCCACGTGCCGGTCGAGGACATCGTGCGCCTGCTGGAAGAAAAGCCCGATGCCGTCGGCCTCAGCGCGCCGGGCATGCCGGCCGGCTCGCCGGGCATGGAGATGGGCGGCACCTACCGCGAGGCCTATGACGTGGTGCT
>CAZYKZ010000305.1:0-1268 GCA_964648175.1 uncultured Anderseniella sp. | reverse complement strand
CCCGGGACAAGCCCGGGACACATCGATTGCCGACTGCCTAATGCCTACTGCCGACTGCCTACCCCCGGAACACCAGCGCCGCGCCGCCCGCGATCAGCGCAAAGCCCGCTACCGTGTTCCAGGTGATCGCCTCCTTGAGGTACACCACCGAGAACACGCAGAACACGATGAGCGTGATCACCTCCTGCATGGTCTTGAGCTGCGCCGCCGAGTAGACCGCATGCCCGATGCGGTTCGCCGGCACCGCCAGGCAATACTCGATGAACGCGATCCCCCAGCTCGCCACGATGACGATCAGCAACGGCGTCGACTTGAACTTGAGATGCCCGTACCACGCCAGTGTCATGAACACGTTGGACGCAACGAGCAGCACGATCGGCCACAGGTGGGCCGGCGAGACATAAGGCATGGGGAAGCGCTCCGGAAGGGCGGTTGAACGCCAGCGCTCATGCGCCCGAAACGGCGCGCCGTCAACGCCCCCTCACTCGCCCGTCAGCCATTCCACCCGCCATGCGGGCTCACCCTGCCGCAGCCGCTCCGCCAGCGCCGGCACGAGGGCGGGCAATTCCTCCGCCAGCGGCCACGGCGGGTTGACGATGATGAGGCCCGACCCCGCCAGCCCGCCATTGATCGTCACCGGCCTGACCAGCATCTCCACCACCAGCATCCGCGCCATGCCGGCCTCGGCCGCCGCCGCCACCAGCCGGTCGGACAGCCCGTCCCCCGTCACCGGGTACCACAGCATGAAGCAGCCGGTCGCGAACCTCTTGTACCCCTGCTTCAACATGCCAAGCGCCCGCTCGGCGTCATCGGCGCGCTCATAGGGCGGGTCGATCAGCACCACACCGCGCCGTTCCTGCGGCGGCAGATTGGCCTTCACCGCCACGCCCGCTTCCTCGCGCGTCACCCGCACCCGCCGGTCACCTGCATACAGCGCGGCCAGCGTCTCGAAGTCCACCGGGTGGAGTTCGTTGAACACCAGCCGGTCCTGCGCCCGCGACAGCTGCGCCGCCACCTCCGGCGAGCCCGGATACCGCTTCAGCCCGGCACCGCCGTTCACCGCCGCCACCGCCTGCCGCCACGGCTCGAGCAAAGCCTCGGCAGCCGCGTCATCCAGCGCCAGCGCCTTGCCCGCCCCGTCGATCAACCGGCCCACGCCGCCCTGCCATTCCAGCGTCTTGCCGGCCTCCACACCGTCGAGGTCATAGACGCCGATGCCGGCATGGGCGTCCACCACGCAATAGCCCTTGTCCTTGCGCCCCATGTGC
>CAZYKZ010000304.1:0-2899 GCA_964648175.1 uncultured Anderseniella sp. | reverse complement strand
TCGGGCTGCCCGTACAAGAAGATCTATTACAACTGGTCTTCGGGCAAATCCGAGAAGTGCGTGTTCTGCTATCCGCGCATCGAGGCCGGTCATCCGACCGTTTGCTCCGAAACCTGCGTCGGCCGCATCCGCTATCTGGGCGTGGTGCTTTACGATGCTGACCGCATCGCAGATGCAGCATCCACCAATGACGTGCGCAACCTCTACGAGGAGCAGCTCAAGGTCTTCCTTGATCCGAACGACCCGAAGGTGGTCGAGCAGGCCCGCAAGGACGGCGTGCCGGATGCCTGGCTGGAAGCTGCCAAGAAGTCGCCGGTCTACAAGATGGCGATGGACTGGAAGGTGGCCTTCCCGCTGCACCCCGAGTACCGCACGCTGCCCATGGTCTGGTACATCCCGCCGCTGTCACCGCTGCAGTCGGCGGCGGAGGCCGGAAAGATCGGCATGGACGGCGCCATGCCGGACGTCCGTTCCCTCCGCATCCCGGTGCGCTACCTCGCAAACCTGCTGACCGCCGGCAAGGAAGCACCAGTCATATCCGCGCTCGAACGCATGCTCGCTATGCGCGCCTACATGCGGGCCAAGACCGTCGATGGCGTTATCGACGAGGCAGTCGCCCGCAAGGTGGGCATGACCGGCCAGATGATCGAGGACATGTACCACGTGATGGCCATCGCCAACTACGAGGACCGCTTCGTCATCCCGACGTCGCACCGCGAGATTTCCGAAGACGCATATGACGTTCGCGGGTCCTGCGGGTTCTCGTTCGGCAATGGCTGCTCGGGTGGCGAGAACGAAACCAACCTGTTTGGCGCCAAGCGCACGCGCACGGTTCAAACCCCGACAGACGTGTTCAAGGAGAGGGTGTGATGCACAAGACGCTGAAAGTCATCTCGCTGCTGCTGAGTTACCCCGACAGCGAACTGCAGGCCGGCATGCCGGAACTGAAGCAGGCGCTGGCAGAAGACAACTGGCTGGCGGAGCGTGAACGCGAACGCCTGGAACAACTGGCCGACAACATCGCGTCCGCCGATCTTTATGATGCACAGGAGCGTTACGTCCTGCTGTTCGACCGGACCCGCACCCTGTCATTGCACCTGTTCGAACACGTACACGGCGAAAGCCGTGACCGCGGGCAGGCCATGGTGGACCTGATGCAGATGTACGAGGCTGACGGCTTCGAGCTCGACGCGAAGGAGCTGCCGGACTACCTGCCGCTGTTCCTGGAATACCTGTCGATGAAACCGGAGGCGGAAGCCCGGGAACTGCTTGGTCAGACGGCTCACATCATCACCGCTCTCAAGGAGCGGCTGCGCAAACGCAAGTCGGTCTACCTCAACGCATTCGTGGCGCTGGAATCGATCGCAAAGGGAAAGCCTGACGCGGGCCTGCTGAGGCAGTTGCTGGCCCAGCCGGAGGATGATCCGCTCGATCTCGCAGCACTTGACGAGATCTGGGAGGAGGAAGCCGTCACCTTCGGTGGCAATGCAGGTGAGAACGCCTGCGGGCCAGATCGCCTGCAACGCCAGATGCGGGCCCACCAACGCAAGCCAGCTGCTCCTTCGACCGGCCAAACCATCTAAAGGGAGGCGGACATGCCTGACTACATCAATACTCTTCTGTTCACCGTCTACCCGTACGTGGCGCTGGCCGTCATGATCATTGGTTCGATCCTGCGCTACGACCGGGAGCCATACACATGGCGCTCGGGATCATCACAGCTGCTTCGCCGCAAGCAGTTGATGTGGGGCTCGGTGCTGTTCCATGCCGGCATCCTGTTCCTGCTGTTCGGGCACACCGTCGGACTGCTGACGCCTCATGCGATTTACGAGCACTTCATTTCAGCCGAAGCCAAGCAGCTGCTGGCAATAATTGCGGGCTCCATAGCCGGCCTTGTGTGCCTGACCGGACTCGTGTTGCTCATGCACCGGCGGTTCTTCGATGCCCGCGTGCGTGCTACGTCGGCGTTTGCGGACAATGCGATCCTGGTCATCCTGTTTGTGCAATTGGTGCTAGGGCTCGTCACCGTGCCGTACTCGCTGGCACACGAGGACGCCGGCGTGATGCTGGCTCTTTCCGAATGGGCGCAACGCATCCTGACCTTGCGGATTGAGGGCACGGCCAACCTGGTTGGCGCGCAGTCGTGGCCGTACCAGGTTCACATCCTGCTGGGCCTGACGATCTTCCTGATCTTCCCGTTCTCGCGGCTGGTGCACATGCTGTCGGTGCCGGTGCGCTACATGTGGCGGCCCGGCTATCAGGTGGTTCGCCAGCGCAACGCGCGGCCTGCGCCGCGGCTGCCGGCGGAGTAAACAGCCATGACCTCTGTTTACTCCAATCCCACGCTCGACCGCAGCCGTCAGCAAGCGCCAGGGCGTGCGCACACCGGCGAAAGCTATTCGGGCTACCTTGAACCGGAGACCAATGTTCCACCGAAGCCTGCAGGCATCATTGGCGACGTGACGGTCAATGGCGAGTTGATACCGGAGTCAGAAATCCTCGCGGAGGCGCAGAACCACCCGGCAGACACGCCTGGTGAGGCGCTGCACCTCGCTGCCCGGGCGCTGGTGGTGAGGCAGCTGTTGCTTCAGGAAGCACGGCGGCTGGGCATCACCCCGATACCGGATGTTGACGGCGCTTCCCGCGCTGAGACCAAGGCTGATGCCCTGATCCGAAGCTTGATCGACAAACAGGTCCGGGTGCCGCGAGCCGGCGACGATGAGTGCCGGCGGTTTTATCACGCCAATCCGGAGCGTGTCTCTTCGCCGGCCATCAGCGAGGCAAGGCATATCTTGCTGGCGGTTCGCCAGGACGACCGTGCGGCGCGAACTGCTGCCCTTGAAAAGGCTCGCAGCCTGCTGACGCATCTGGCGAAGGCGCCTCATGAGTTCGGTGCGCT
>CAZYKZ010000303.1:0-2908 GCA_964648175.1 uncultured Anderseniella sp. | reverse complement strand
GCCAGCAACCCGTCGCCCGGCTTGCCGTCAATGGTGGGAAGGTCTTCGCCTACGCCGCCTTGTTCGAAGGTTTTCTGCGCCGTTTCCGCCGCCGCCCGGGCCGCTTCCGCCCCATGCAGCAGCGTGGTCGCCTCGTTGGCAAGCACCTTCTTGGCCTCGTTGATCTCCGCACCCTGAAGTGCTGCCAGCCGGCGGATCTCGTCCATCGGCAGCGTGGTGTAGAGCTTGAGGAACCGCTCCACGTCGGCATCCTCGGCGTTGCGCCAGTACTGCCAGTAGTCGTAGGGCGAGAGCATGTCGGCATTGAGCCACACCGCCCCGGCGGCGGTCTTGCCCATCTTGGCGCCGGACGACGTGGTCAGCAGCGGAGAGGTCAGCGCATAAAGCTGCCTTTCGCCGACCCGGCGGCCAAGCTCCATGCCGTTGATGATGTTGCCCCACTGGTCCGAGCCGCCCATCTGCAGCTCGCAGCCATAGCGGCGCGACAGCTCCACGAAGTCGTAGGCCTGCAGGATCATGTAGTTGAACTCGAGGAAGGTGAGCGGCTGCTCGCGCTCGAGCCGCAGCTTGACCGAGTCGAAAGTGAGCATCCGATTGATGGTGAAGTGCGGGCCGTAATCTCGCAGGAAGGCGATGTACTTCAGTTCGTCCAGCCACTCGGCATTGTCCACCATGACGGCATCGGTCTTGCCGTCGCCGAACTTCAGGAACTTGGCGAACACCTGCTTGATGCCGGCCATGTTGTCGGCAATGTCGGCATCCGTCAGCAGCCTGCGCGCTTCATCCTTGCCGGACGGATCGCCCACCTTGGTGGTGCCGCCGCCCATCAGCGTGATCGGCTTGTTGCCGGTCTGCTGCAGCCAGTAGAGCATCATGATCGGCAGCATGGAGCCCACGTGCAGCGACCGGGCCGTGCAGTCGAAACCGATGTATGCCGTGATCGGGCCTTCGAGCACGCGCTTGTCGAGCCCCTCGGGGTCGGAGATCTGGTGAATGAAGCCGCGCTCGTCGAGAACGCGCAGGAAGTCGGATTTGAACGCCATCTTAAAGCTCTTGTGGTAAGGTTGGCGCCTCATAACACGAAGAGGGCGAATGGCAAATCCCGTCAACGCGATAGGGCTGATGAGCGGCACGTCGATGGATGGCATCGACGTGGCATGGATGGTCACCGACGGCGAGCGTCACGCGGAGGTGCATGCCTTCGAGAGCTTCGCTTACACCCCCGCGCAACGCGAAATGCTGGCCGAAGCGATGAAGCTGGCTTCCGGGTTGACGCACCGCGCGGCCCGGCCGGGCAAGCTGGCGGACATCGAGCGCGACCTGACCCGCTGGCACGCCGAGGCCGTTCAGACCTTTCTTGAAAAACACCGCGTATCCGACTCAGCGGACTCGGTAATCGGCTTTCATGGGCAGACAGTCCTGCACCGTCCGGAAGCGGGCCTCACCATTCAGCTGGGCGACGGGCAACTGCTGGCAAGCCTTACCGGCATGCGCGTGGTCGCCGATATGCGGGCCAATGACATGGCAAACGGCGGGCAGGGCGCACCGCTTGCCCCGGCGTATCACGCAGCGCTGGCGCACAAGGTGCCGGAACAGCCGGTCGCGTTCGTGAACATTGGCGGGGTAGCGAATGTCACCTTCGTGGAGGGCGATGGCCGCCTGCTGGCCTTTGATACCGGCCCCGGCAACGCGCTGATGGATGACTGGTGCTTCGGCCACACCGGCCACCCGGTGGACATCGACGGCGCGCTGGCGCGCAATGGGACCGTTGACGATCACGCGCTGGCGCGGCTGCGCGCGCATCCATTCTTCCTTGAACAGCCACCCAAGTCACTCGACCGGGGCAGCTTCACGCTGGACGAGGTTCAGGGTTTGAAGGCGGCGGATGGCGCGGCCACGCTCGCCTGGTTCACCGCACACACCATTGCCGATGCCGCCACCTGGGCGCACGAGCCGCCGAAATACTGGGTGATCTGCGGCGGCGGGCGCAAGAACCGCTTCCTGATGGAATGCCTGGCCTCACTGGTGGATGCACCCGTTGTGCCGGCAGAAGCCATCGGTGTGGATGGTGACGCCATCGAGGCGGAAGCCTGGGCCTATCTTGCGGTGCGCAGCCTTCGCGGCCTGCCGCTGACATGGCCCACGACGACGGGCGTCAGTGAGCCGGTATCGGGTGGAGTGGTGTTCGAGGCGGGGTAACGGTGCTTGCTGTGTATCAAGCCTTGACACATGTATCAGAAGATGATGCATTCTGTCCATGATACAGAGCACCAGGGGAAAGCTCGCCGCAAGCGCTATTCAAGGCAGGTATGGCAAGGGCTTTCCGGGTGATCTGGTGAAGCGGACGAGGGCCATGCTTTCGGCACTTGATGCGGCTGTTGCATTGGAAGACTTGCGTTTTCCGCCTGGCAATCACCTTGAAGAGCTGAGTGGCGATCGCGCTGGGCAGCACTCGGTCCGGATCAACGGCAAGTGGCGCATCTGCTTCGTTTGGACGCCCAATGGGCCTGCCGAAGTCGAAATCGTCGACTACCATTAGGAAGGAGCCTGACGGATGAGCATTCTGAAAGACCCGATGCACCCGGGCGAGGTCCTCAAGGAACTCTACCTCGACCCATTGGACATGGGCGCAATCGCGCTTGCCCGGCGGCTGGGCGTGCCGCGTACCCGCATCGAGCGGTTGATCAAGGGCACCACTGGCATGACGCCGGATACCGCCATTCGCCTGGCGCGCGTCTTCAACACGACGCCGGCATACTGGATGAATCTTCAGACCAATTACGATATGGCAATTGCCGAGAAGGCGGTCGATGTTTCAAAGATCAAGCCGCTGAACGCTGCTTAAGCTGCTCCCCATTAACCAAATCCCATTGTTAACACGTTTTCGCCCCGCTTTCGGCGTGGCTGC
>CAZYKZ010000302.1:0-2922 GCA_964648175.1 uncultured Anderseniella sp. | reverse complement strand
CGGGATCAGGCTCCGCGCCAGCCATGGTCGGCTGCGGCGTTCACCTCAGGCTATCTGGCGGCATGGGCGGGCTTCAGCATTCTTGCGGTCACCCTGCAATGGACGTTCGAGCGCACCGGCCTGCTCTCGCCCATGATGCTCAACACCACCAGCAGGATCATGGCGGGAAGCATCCTGCTGCTGGCCGGCCTCTACCAGTTCACGCCACTGAAGGAAGCCTGCCTGAGGCACTGCAGGGGTCCCATCCAGTTTCTCTCGCAGACCTGGCGGCCGGGCATAGGCGGCGCTTTCGCCATGGGGCTGCATCATGGCGCCTACTGCCTTGGCTGCTGCTGGGGCCTTATGGCGATCCTGTTCTTCGGCGGCATCATGAACCTCTACTGGATCATCGGGCTCGCCCTGATCGTTCTTATCGAAAAGCTGGCGCCAGCCGGGTTGCAGTTCGGCAAGCTGCTGGGCCTTGGCCTCGCTGCATGGGGCGCGTGGTTTCTCGCCACAGCCTTCTGACTTTGAAACCTGCAACACGAGGAGACCCAATCCATGGCCTACACCGACTGGATGATCCGCACGAAGCAGATCGGCGCGTGCAGCTGCGATTATGGCTGCCCTTGCGAGTTCAATGCACCCCCTACCCGGCTGCCCTGTGAGGGCGTGATGGCGATGGAAATCACGGAAGGACACTATGGCGACGTGAAACTCGATGGCCTGCGCGTTGCCGGCGCCTACCGCTGGCCGGGTCCGGTTCACGAGGGCAACGGCACCTGGTGGTCGGTCATCGACCGCCGGGCCAGCAAGGAACAGGTCGACGCCCTGTTCACCATCCTGGGCGGACAGGATCAGGAGCCGACGACCGGCTTCGCCATCTACGCTTCGACCATCGCCAACGAGCCTGACCCGGTATTTGCAGACATCGACTTCGAGTTCGACCTGGACAAGCGAATGGGCAAGTTTTCGGTGAAGAACATCCTGGAGGCCGACGTAGGACCAATCCGCAATCCGGTCACTGGAGAGGCCCACCACATTGCGATCCGGCCACATCGCGGCTTCGAGTTCCGCGAGGCTGAAATGGCCAGCGCCTCGTTCTGGAGCAAGGGCGAACTGGACCAGCAGCACGATGGCCGTTTCGCTGCCATAAGCTTCGTGACATACGGGCCGCACGGCATCATCGCGGCGGAAAGCTTCCCGAACCGCTCCGCATGACAGGCAGACAGTTGCTGCGCAGTCACTTGCCGAGCAGATACTCAGCCACCGCCTGGTAGGCTGGCAGCGAAGTCGGGTCGATCACTCCGTTCTTGGCGACCGGATGCGACGAGAACCGCACCAGCACCATGTCGGCCTTGGGGTCCACATAGATGGTCTGGCCGTGCACGCCGCGCGCGGCATAGGCGCCATGATCGTTGTGGAACACCCACCACATGCCGCGATAGCTGCCGCCCGGCAGGGTCTTGTACCCAGCCTTCTCGAACGCGGCCTTGTCACCGCCTGCTGCAATGTTGTCCGCGACCGCGGCGGGGAACAGTCGCTCGCCGTTGATCTCGCCCTTGTTCAGCATCAACTGGCCGATGCGGCCCAGATCGCGCAATCCGGCGCTCAGGCCGCCGCCCGCGAACGGCGTGCCAATCCCGTCAACCGTGAAGTAGCCATCCTGCTCGGCGCCCATGCGGCTCCAGATGCGTTCGGAAAACAGGTCGGTGACGGACTTGCCTGACACACGCGAGATGATCCAGCCCAGCGCATCGGAGTTGATGGTCTTGTAACCGAAGGCGTCGCCGTGCTCGCCTTCCTTCTTCACCGTCTGGAGATATTCGTAGTAGCCGACGGGACCCTTGTAGTCCGCCGGCTTGGGCAGCGGGTTGGCCGCAGCGCTGTAGACCCAGATGTCGGCCTTGGGGTCGGCATAGTCCTCGCTGTAGGCAAGCCCCGTGGTCATGTCCATGACCTGGCGAACGGTTGCATCGCCGAACGCACTGTCCTTCAGTTCCGGCACGATCGAGGAAACCGGCGCCTTGTCATCCAGCTTGCCTTCCGCCACCAGAATCTCCGCCAGAAGGCCGGTCATCGACTTCGTCATCGACATGGCAGCGTGCTTGCCCGCCTCGTTCAGGCAGCCGGTGTAGTACTCGTACACCACCTTGCCCTTGTGCATGATCAGCAAGCCGTCGGTGTAGTTGGCGCCCAGCGACTCCTTCCAGGTCATCGGCTTGTCGCCGCCAATGGGCGTGAAGGTCACGGCGTCGATACCGTCATCCAGCGCATAGTCGAGCGGCACCGGCGCACCGAGGCCCCGGCTGACCTGCTTGGTGGGCATCAGTTCGCGGATGTGGCACACCGTCCAGCGCAGCTTGGGAAAGCTGAAGAAGTTCGAGTCCGGCTGCATGACGCGCTTGTCGGGCGGCGGCGGGAAGCCCTGCATCAAACCCAGCGTGTTGGGGTCCGAGGCAGCCGCGTCAGGGAAGTCGCCTGCCGCCATCGAGCCGTTCGCCATTGCCGTCAGAACCAGGGCGGCCATCACATTGATCCGCAACATTTTCAAGGCTTCAAACTTCACGGAGGCTGCTCCCTGCTTCATGCTTATTGAGGTCAGTAGTTGATCACCACGTTGACGAACCCGCCCAACCAGACCGGCAGATCCTGTTTGGCGGCGAGTTCCAGCCCCGCGCCGGGGAACGACGCGCTTACGCCTGCGGTCAGGAAGGTATTGCGGTTGATGATGCGGCTGTATTCCAGGAACACATCGTCGGCCAGGTGCGGATCAGTGACGCCGGTGATGATGTTGTCTCCATTGGCGATGTCAAACCGCGTGGCCTGGCCGAACTGGATCGGGCTGTTCAGTTCGTTGGCGCGGATATGCGCATAGCGCAGCGTGACCGTATCCTGCATGGACGGCTTCACGCTCAGCTCTACCTGGTGGGCGTTGACGTT
>CAZYKZ010000301.1:0-2932 GCA_964648175.1 uncultured Anderseniella sp. | reverse complement strand
GGCATTCTGCGGTGGCCCGCCATACCAATCCGCCGGACGACTGGATGCTGTTCTGTGGCGTCGCGGTGGGGTATGAAGACCCTGACGCATCGATAAATTCCTTGCGGACAGACAGGGCCGAAGTCGCAGAGTTTGTCAGATTTTCGGGGTTCTAGGTGGTTGCTGGCAGAACGTTCATCGCTGGTTCATGTGCATTGGTTCATGGTGCAGGCAACTAAACCGGGGACTTGTGTGATTATGAACGTTATGAAGAAATTGATGCCTGCCGCGATTGTCCTGGCGCTTCTGGCTGCCATGCCAGCCCCGGCATTCGCGCTGAGCAGTTCAGCCGCGGCGGCCGCTGTTGCCAGCGCCACTGGTGGACAGGTGCTCGCAGTCCAGCCTGCCGGCGGTGGATATCGCGTAAAGGTCCGCGTTGGTGGACAGGTCAAGTGGTGCAGCGTTAGCGGATCCGGTGGCGTCAGCTGCTGAGTTCAAACAAAGCGGGAGGGGCGAGGCGTGCGGCTGCTGGTTGTTGAAGATGATCCGGACCTGAACCGGCAGCTGGTAACGGCGCTTGGCGATGCCGGATACGCGGTCGACTCCGCGTCCGATGGCGAGGAAGGCCACTTTCTCGGCGACACCGAACCTTATGACGCCGTCATACTGGATCTCGGTCTGCCGGTCATGGATGGCGTCAGCGTGCTTGAGGCGTGGCGCCGCGAAGGCCGCACCATGCCGGTCCTGATCCTCACTGCCCGGGATCGCTGGAGCGACAAGGTGGCCGGTTTTGATGCTGGCGCCGATGACTATGTGGCAAAGCCCTTTCACATGGAGGAAGTGCTGGCCCGGGTACGCGCCCTGCTGCGCCGTGCAAGCGGCAATGCGTCGTCCGAGCTGAGTTGCGGCGACCTGGTGGTCGATACCTCCAGTGCCCGCGTAACCGTCGCCGGCAACGCCATCAAGCTCACCTCGCTCGAGTTCCGGCTGCTCAGCTACATGATGCACCACAAGGGCAAGGTGATCTCGCGCACCGAACTGGTCGAGCACCTGTATGACCAGGATTTCGATCGCGACTCCAACACCATCGAGGTGTTTGTCGGCCGCGTGCGCAAGAAGCTGGGCATCGACGTGCTGAAGACTGTGCGCGGCCTCGGCTATTGCCTGTCGGAACCGGATGAACAGGCGTAACTCGCTTGCCTTCCGCCTGATCGCGGCGGCGGCAGTCGTCAGCATCGTACTGTTGCTGGCGGCGGGCTTGCTGTTGTCCTCGCTGTTTACCGCGGCTGTGGAGCGAAGCCTGGACGCACGCCTGCAGGCGGTGATGGACGGGTTGCTTGCTTCGGTCGAACTGGACGGCGGCAAGCCGAAGATGGACAAGGCGCTGGCCGACACCCGCTTCGAGATACCACTGAACGGCTGGTACTGGCAGATCACCCCGCTAGGGGACGCTAAGGACAAGCAGCTCGCCTCCACGTCGCTTCTCGACGAGCGTTTGCCACTTGGCCAGTTCGACGTTCCAGACCGCGCCGACGGGGCCCGCATGGCAGGTTACATGCGCGACAAGTCCGGCAACAATCTGCGTGCCATCGAGCAGCGCTTCTCCCTGTTCGGCAGCAAGCAGCTCTACTCGTTTCTGGTGACCGGCAACTTCGACGAACTGGAGGCAGAGGTTTCGGCGTTCAACAATGCGCTGATCGCGGTACTCAGTCTGCTTGGCGTCGGCGTTGTGGCGGCGATCTTCTTCCAGGTCCGCTTTGGCTTGCGTCCATTGTCTGCGCTGCAGGGAGAACTCACGCAGATCCGCGAAGGCAAGCAGGATCGCATTTCCGGCACCTATCCGGTGGAAATCCAGACCGTTACGGACGAGCTCAACCTGCTACTGGAATCGAACACGGAAATCATCGAGCGCGCCCGCACGCAGGTTGGCAATCTCGCTCACGCACTGAAGACGCCACTGAGCGTGCTGACCAACGAGGCCGGCATTCACGGCGGGGCGCTGGGCCGCAAGGTTACGGAACAGGCCGGCATCATGCGCGACCAGGTTTCGATGTATCTCGACCGTGCAAGACGGGCGGCGCGCGCCCATACTATCGGTTCGGTCAGCGACCCCAACGACGTGGTCAAGGCGCTGGTGCGCACGCTTGAGCGCATTCACATCGAGCAGGGCATCAAGGTCGATGCCAGCTACGCTGCACAGGTCAGGTTTCGGGGCGAACGCCAGGACCTGGAGGAAATGGTGGGCAACCTTCTCGACAACGCCTTCAAGTGGAACGCGGGCAAGATCTCGGCGACGGTACGCCCCGCCCGCGCGCCCATCGACAACCGCATTTCGTGGCTCGAGATCGTCGTGGAGGACAATGGTCCCGGACTGCCGGACGGTGGTGCGGAGATTGCCATGCAGCGGGGCAAGCGCCTCGATGAAACCAAGCCCGGGTCTGGTCTCGGCCTCAACATCGTGTTCGAAACCGCCAGCATGTATGGCGGCCGGCTGTCGCTGGGCAGGAGCGAACTCGGCGGCCTTCAAGCCGTGCTGACACTGCCTGCGGTCGGCAGCGCCGGCTGATCAGCTTGCTTCTTCCTCGGCGGCAGACGGATTGGGCAATCCACGCTCCCGATAGGGCGTTCGCGCATAGTAGGCGCGATAGCACTTGGAGAAGTGTGACGGCGAGGAGAACCCGCAGGCCAGCGCCACGTTGATCACCGACATGTTGGTCTGCAGCAGCAGCGAACGCGCTTTCTTCAGCCGCAGTTCCAGATAGTACCGCTTGGGCGACCGGTCCAGGTAGCGCCTGAACAGCCGTTCGAGCTGACGGGTCGACAGGCCTGCCTGATGGGCCAGCACGCTGGGCGACAGCGGTTCTTCCAGGTTCTTCTCCATCTGCTCGATGATGCCGACGAGCTTGGGATGCCGCGCCCCGATGCGTGCGGGCAGCGACATGCGCTGGTGCTC
>CAZYKZ010000300.1:0-2941 GCA_964648175.1 uncultured Anderseniella sp. | reverse complement strand
GGCATCGGCATGGGCCACCTCAGCAAGTACAACATCTATCTGGACGTGTTCAGCCATCTGACGCTGCATTTCGTCATCGCGGCGATAGCCTGCGGCTGGGCCTACCTGATGCCCAAGCACCGGCTTGTGTCTGCCGTGGCGTTGATGATGGCCGGCATGCTGGTCATCGGGCTGTGGCCGAGTTTCCACCCGCGCGTGCTGGCGCCGCGTGGCGTGGCAGAAGTTCCTGACGGCTATCGCGAACTCAGGGTGATGTCGTTCAATGTCTGGTTATGGAACCGTGACCAGGATGCCATCAGAAACCAGATCGAGTTACAGGACCCGGACATCGTGTTCTTTGCCGAGGTCAACAGGTACACGCGCGAAATGGCTGACTCGATGCTGGATACATTTCCGTATCAGTATCCGACGATGCTTAGTTACGGGTTTCACCTTCGGATCATGTCGCGCTATCCGCTAAGCGACGTAACGGTGCGCGGGCCCTGGAAGGGCCCCGTGTTCGCACGCGTTTCCCTCGGGCCGCAATGGGGAAATCTCACCATCCTTGGCACCCACACGATCCGAGCCCCTCAGGTCAATGCCCAATGGGTTCAAGTCACCACATTGGCCGACTACGTCCAGACAATACCCGCACCGCGGCTGGTCGTGGGAGATTTCAATGCGACGCCATACTCGCGCATGGTCCGCACGTTCGCCGCGCGATCCGGGCTCAAGAGACGTACATCCATTCCGACATGGCCAGCCAGCAACTGGCGCTTGCCTCAACTGGCCATCGACCACATGTTTGCGGACAGGGAATTGCTGTTTCCTGATGGAGTCCAGGCCGGTGAAATGGCCGGTTCCGACCATTTGCCCATCGTGGCGCGTGTGCTCGTGCCGGTTCCGGGCCGGGCGGCAGCCTTGCAGCAGGAGTGAACACCTATGCCCGCCAGCAAGCCGATCGAACTGCATTACTGGCCAACGCCGAACGGCTGGAAGATCACCATCATGCTGGAGGAGTGCGGCCTGCCGTACGAGATCCGCTATGTCGACATCCTGAAGGGTGAACAGTTCGAGGCGGACTTCCTGGAGATCGCCCCGAACAACCGCATGCCTGCCATCGTCGATCCGGATGGTCCGGGCGCCGAGGCCATTTCGGTATTCGAGTCCGGCGCCATTCTGCAGTATCTCGGCCGCAAGACGGGAAAGTTCTATCCGCAGGACGAACGCGCACGGGTGAAGGTAGATGAGTGGCTGTTCTGGCAGATGGGGGGCCTTGGCCCGATGTGCGGGCAGGCACACCATTTCCGCTTCTATGCGCGCGAGGAAATCCCCTATGCCATCGAGCGCTATACCAACGAGGTGGCGCGGCTTTATGGCGTGATGAACCGGCAACTGGAACGCCATGAATACCTTGCCGGCGACTATTCCATTGCAGACATGGCGTGCATTGGCTGGATCAGGCCTCACAAGCGCCAGGGCCAGAACCTGGACGATTTTCCCAACCTCAAGCGCTGGTTCGAGGCCGTGATGGCAAGGCCCGCCGTCATCCGGGGCATGGCTGTGGGCGAGGAACGCCGCGGCCGCCCGGAAGACCTGAAGACAAACGACAGCGCCCATTCGATCCTGTTCGGCAAGGGGCAGGTCAGGTAAGGACTGCACCGCTCGGTTTTGCCGGTCATGGTTAACCGGCGATTAAGGACGGCAGGCCCGCCGATTCGGCGTAAAGCTGTAATTTGTCAAGAAAGACGGCGGCTTATGAAGGTTTGTTCAGTCAGGCCATATGGGTGGCGCTGAGTCGTATAAACGGTCTGGTAACCACGCTGCTTAACTGCGTTTGATAACCAGTGTGGCATGGTTACGGACAAGTTAGTGAGTAAGTCTGCGTACCGGAGCCATGGCCCCATGAGTATTGTTATCGACCTTGCCGATTACCGAGATGTGACCCCGCGCGAAGACGAGATTCGCTTGCCTGAAGACGGGTTCGTCTTGCGGGCACTGCACATGATCGATCTTGGCGGACTTGTAGAGGCACACAAGTGGCTTTCCCTTGCTGCGCTGAGGGGCAGTGCGCGTGCCCGCGTCGAGAGGGTAAAGCTTTCGCAGCAGATGAGCAGCAATGAAGTCGCTGCCGCCCAGAAGGCGCTGGATCTCTATATCCGCTCCACGATGCGCGTAGCCGTGTGAGGTTCAGTTCCGGGCAAGCAAAAGGGCGGCTGCTTGGCCGCCCCTGGCATGTCTGAAGCGCTGCGCCGGTCAGTAGTCGGGCGCAAGCCGCGGTTCGCCACCCAGGTAGGTGCCGTGGGTCGAGTTCATCCACGTGTCCCAATAGGCCCTGTCGCGGCGCGCCTTGTAGATTTCCGTCTCGAACACGTCGGCGCGGCTATTGGTCTGGTCCTGGTAGGAATTCAGCGTTGGCAGCTGCGAGTTGGAGCTGTCGTAGCTGTGACCTTTCGGGATGTAGCGCGAACCGATCGTATCGATGGCCTGGGCATGGGCCTGGACCGCCGGAACGATGGTAATGGCTGCGGCCATCAAAGCGGCCTTGAAGGTCTGTCTCATTATCCTTGCCTCTTGGGGCGGGCCGCTGCAGCAGCCCAAACGTCCGTCTTGAACAAATCAATACACGCATTTGTGCCGAGGTACACTTAACAAATGCAGAATGACGCCGCCAGTTTGGAGAAAATGAGGCGTTTTGCGGTAGTGTACCGCATATATGGCCAGTGCGGCTATGCAAGCAGATACGAAATCTTCCGGAAAACACCGGGCCGCCCATACGCGGGGTTGAAACTGCCTGCATTCCCATGCATACAGCGAACATTGGCGTGAGGAGAGGTGGCCGAGTGGTCGAAGGCGCTCCCCTGCTAAGGGAGTATACGTCAAAAGCGTATCGTGGGTTCGAATCCCATCCTCTCCGCCATTGTTTCCCCAAGCCGGTCTCAATCCAGTTTGATGATGTGCC
>CAZYKZ010000299.1:0-2959 GCA_964648175.1 uncultured Anderseniella sp. | reverse complement strand
TGTTCTCGCCGTCGGTCAGCAGCACCATGGCCTTGGTGGTTTCCTCGCTGTAGGGGCGGCCCTCGGTAAACGGCTCTCCCGGCGACAGCACACGCAGGCCCCAGGCGACACCCTCAGCCACGTGGGTGTATCCATCGGCGCGCATGTTGTTGATGGTGGCCAGCACGGGCGACTTGTGGTCGGTCAGGGCCTGGATCGGCTGGATGTTGCAGCCCTTGTCCGGCCCGCGCGACGATGACGAGACGCTGGCATTGCGGTACTTGCGATAGTTTTCCTGCTGCAATACGTAGCCTGAAGTGCTGCGGTCGCTGAGGTAGTTGTTGCGATAGCTTCCGCTGTCGGGCTCGTCAGGGGCAAAGGCAGGCGGGAACAGGGTTTCGCCATTGGAAGTGTCGGGCTCTGTATCGTTCACTGCCAGATCACCTGTGCGTGCCTCGACGCAGCCCGTCCATGACCTGTTACGCAGATCCTGCCAGGCCAACCAGTTGTGGTAGCCTGAGCTGGTGGCGTCGAAATTGTCGTTGGAATAGGGGTTCAGCCCTCCGGTATCGAGCCATGAGGCACCCGCCTTGTCCGGTCCCACGTTCACGAATTGCGAGAACGGCACAACGCCTACCTTGAGCGTCGACGCAGTCTCGTTGGGGCCGAACAGGATCTGCACGAAGTCGTGCGCCGCGACCTTCAATGTGGACAAGCGGCTTTCCTGGGCCATGGACCCGGTGTTGTCGAATACCAGCACCACGTCGAGATTGGTGGCTTCCTTGCTGACCTCGGCATAGGTAGCGACCGTCTGGCTCTCCTTGCCGACCGCCTTCATCAGGTAGTTTTCGACATCGACCTTGGCGTCGACGCGAGCCTTGCCGCTGTCCAGCGACAGGGTGACCTCTGGCGTGCCGGTGTTGCGCGGCTCGCCGAAATTGGCGCGGAAATAGTTCAGCGCGATGGTCTCGAGCTCGGCGTCTGTCTTGTTGATCTCGCGGCCCACGGCCAGCGCTGCTGCATCGACGGCGGCCTGGAGGCGGGCTTCAACCGAAACCCAGTTGCCGTAGTCCACGGCCGCCCCGCCTGCCATCATCAGCGGCAGGGCCGAAATGGCCACAACGATCGCCATGTTGCCGGAGGTGTCCTTCAGGAAGCGCTGAAGCCTTCCGGGCCAGGCCTTCTGAATCAGTGTACTGAGTACCATCTTGCTCTCTCCCTTGTTTGGTCTCAGCGGCGCTGGCGGGTCTGCATTCCGCACGGCATCGCTGAAACCAAATATTAAACAAGTTTTTGAGAGCGCAAATTGTTGGTTTATTTTTTGATAAATAAACAGGTGAAACGAACAATAAACAGAATCGTTCGTTTTATATAAAATTTTAATTCAATAAATAAGACATTTGTAGCTTCAAATATAGAAACCATTGACAAGCCGGGAAGTTTCGAGTGCGCGCGACGCTACGGCATTTTGAGGTGTCCGGCGGCTGGGAATGGATGGAACGGTTTCCGGCAGCAGCAGTTGATTCAACACATTCCGGCGCACGATGAACGGCCAGCAGTGCCGACGCGCCACTTCAACTGACAGGAGACATGACCCATGCCAAACATCAGCGAAGCGAAAATTCTCATCATGGCCACCAACGGCTTTGAACAGTCCGAACTCGAAGTACCGCTACACAAATTGCGCGAAGCCGGAGCGAAGGTGCACGTCGCCACGCTCGACGGCGAAGCAATCAAGGGCTGGGACGAGAAGGACTGGGGCGGCAGGATCAAGGCCGACCTGGCCATCAAGGATGCCGACCCGGCCGACTATGACGCACTGGTGCTCCCCGGCGGGCAGATCAATCCTGACCTGCTTCGCGTCGAAGAAGACGTGATCAGCCGGATCAAGCAATTCGTGAAGGCCGGCAAGACTGTCGCCGCCATCTGTCATGCGCCGTGGCTGCTGATCGAGGCGGGCATCGTCAAGGGCCGCGACATGACCTCGTACAAGTCGATCAAGACCGACCTGATCAATGCCGGCGCCAACTGGATCGACGACAAGGTCGTGGTCAGCAACGGCATCATCACCAGCCGCAACCCGGGCGATCTCGACGCCTTTGTGGCAAAGATCATCGAGGAAGTGGAAGAGGGCAAGCACGAGCGTGCGGCCGCCTGATACAATCTCGTCGACTTCCCGCAAAATGCCGCCGGTTGTGCGCCGGCGGCATTCTTTTGTCAGATGGACTTGAGCAGCCGCCAGGCCTTGAAGCTCAGTTCATACCCCGCCTCGCGCAGGGCGCGGAAGGCTTCCGGCGACAGTTCGCTGAGCGGCATGGCGAGCCTTGAATCGTCCTTGCCTGCGATGGCGTCGGCGATGGAGGCGCCAAACACGGTGCCCGGCGAAATGCCACGGCCGTTGTAGGCGATCGCCGTGTAGAGGTTCTCGGCCAGCTTGTGCACGCGCGGGACGTGATCCTTGGTGAAGGCAATGCGGCCATGCCACGCCTTTTCCCATTTCACCGGCCCGAGCTCGGGGAAGTAGTGTTTCACCGCCTTGTAGGCCCAGCGCCGCGACAGGCCGGTTTCGCCGCCCATGAGCTGGCCCATTGAGCCGATGATCAGGCGGCCATGCGCATCGCGGCGGGCCGACATCATCACTGTGCCGGTGTCCCACAGGCCCTGGCGTTCCTTGAGAATGCGGTCGTCGTCGCCGGTCAGCGGTTCCGAGGCGAACTGGAAATAGTGGATAGGCGTGAAGGCCCGATTGAGACCGGGCCAGAGTTCGTCGGTATAGGCATTGGTGCCGAGCACCACGTAATCGGCTGTCACGATGCCGGTGGGGGTTGTAAGCCGCCACTTGCCGTCAACGCGGTCGAGTTTCGTGACGCGGGTGCCGGTGTGAAGCCTGGCGCCTGCGCTGACCGCGGCGCGGGCGAGGCCGCGGGCATATCCCATCGGGTTGATGGTGCCGGCGCGGCGGTCGAGCAGGCCGCCGTGG
>CAZYKZ010000298.1:0-3001 GCA_964648175.1 uncultured Anderseniella sp. | reverse complement strand
GCCGCCACGCCGGAGAAGCCTGTCGATGTTGCCTCGGAACTGGTTGCGGTGGACGGTATCCGGCTGACTTTCGACGTCGAGGCGCGGCAGGGCGGCAAGGTGATCATGTCGGGCCAGCACCAGCGCGCCGTGATCAATCTCGAACGGCTGCTCGCCGGGGCTAAGTCTGGCCAGCCACTGGATGGTCCGCTGTTGCTGACGGGCCACGCACTGACGCCGGCGGACGTTGCGACGGTCGCGCAGGGGCGCAAGGTGCAGGTGGCGCCGGAAGCTGCTGCCGCCATGCAGCGGGGCAGGGCCGTCGTAGAGCGCTACTTCGACGAAGGCCTGCCGGCCTACGGGTTGACCACGGGCCTTGGCATGCGGGCAACCGAGTTGCTGTCGCGTGATGAGGCGGCGGCTTTCTCTTACCAGACGGTGAGAGGCCGGGCTCAGGCGGTGGGCGAACCGTTGAGCGTGGCAGAGGTTCGAGCAGCGATGTTGGTTCGACTGAATACCATGCTGACCGGAGAGGCAGGCGTAAGCCCTCACGTGGCGCAGGCTCTGGCGGATGCGCTCAACGCCGGGTTCACGCCGGTGATGCCGCGCACTGGGTCCATCGGGGCGGGCGATCTGGTGGTCATGGCGGGCATGGCGCACGCGCTGATTGGCGAAGGCGAGGCGTTTGTTGATGGCGAACGGCTGCCTGCTGCCGAGGCACTCAAAAAGGCGGGGTTGAAACCGCTTGAACTGGGGCCGAAGGACGGGCTGGCGCTGTGCAACAATCCCTCGCACTCGGTGGCCTCGGCGGCTTTGGCGCTGGCCAAGGCGCGCCGCGTGCTGGATGCGGCCAACGCGGCGGCGGCGCTGAGCATGGAAGGGTTCAGGGCCAACCTGTCGCCGCTGGCGCCTGCTGCAAACAGGGCACGGCCGCAACCGGGTCAGATGGAAACGGCAGCCCTGCTGATGCGGTTGCTGGAGGGCAGCGGCTTGCACGAGCCGGGCGCGGCGCGGCGGTTGCAGGACCCGATCTCGATTCGCTCGGTTGCGCAGATCCACGGTTCGGCGCTGGCGGCGCTGCAGGTGCTGGACCAAGCGGTGACAGTGGAACTCAATGCCTGTCCCGACAATCCATTGGTGGTGGTTGGCGAGGATCGGGTGATCTCGGCTGGCAACTACCACACGCCCTGGCTTACCCAGGCGCTCGATACGGCTGCGCGCGCAATCGCGCAGGCAGGCAACGATCTTGTCTCACGCATCCAGCGGCTGTGCTCGCCGGACATGTCGGGCCTGCCGCCGCTGCTATCTTCCGCGTCGACCAACAGGGCCGGGTTCGGGCCATTGCTCAAGCCGCTTGAGGCATTGAGGGCCGAGGTGATCCACCTCTCCAACCCGGTGCCGGTGGTTTCGAGCTTCAACGCGAATGGTGTCGAAGATGCCGCCACCTTGAGCCCGCTTGCCGCGAACAAGCTGGACCGGCTTTGCGAGACAATGAGCTATCTGGTGGCCTACGAGCTTGTTGCCGCCGCGCAGGCGGTCGACCTGGCCAAACCGGACAGGGTTGCGTCACGGCTGGCGAAGGCTCACCGGCTTGTCAGGCAGCATTGCGCTTTCATGGCTGAAGACCGGCCCATCGGGCGCGAGGTCGAGGCGATTGCCTGCGAGCTGGTGCTGATGGGCGGCCTTGACGAGGTTTACCGGTAGCGCAGCTGCTGACCGATGCCCAGGCGCGACGCCTTGTCGAGCATGGCCGCGCCCAGTGCAATGTCGGACAGCGACAGGCCGCGGTGCCAGAACAGGATGGTCTCGTCATCGCGCTCGCGGCCCTGTTTCGCCCCCGTAACAATCTCGCACAGTTCGCCGTGCACGGTTTCCTCGCTGACGAGGCCGGCATCGATATGGGGGCGGAGCGCGCCCAGCTTGCCGGCGCGGAACTGGCTGAAGTCGTCGATGACGATCTTGTCCATGATGCCGGTCATGCGGATGTCGAGCGCCGACACGGTGCCATAGGGGATGACGCAGGTGCCTGGCGTCACCCAGTCTGCGTTGAACAGTTCCTGGCGTTCATTGAGGCGGGAGGCCTCGACCATGATGTCGGCGCCCTCCAGGCAGTCGCGCCAGTTGTCCGTCACGGTGATCTTCTTGCCGAGGTCGGCTTCGAGCTTTGCCGCAAACGCGTCGCGGCTTTCAGGCCGGCGCGAGTGCACCCTGATCTCGTCGAAGTCGAACAGGTGATCGAGCAGGCGCACGTTCCAGTAGGCGGTGCCGCGGGCACCCACATGGCCGAGCACCTTCGAGTTCTTGCGGGCGAGGTGACGTGCGCCCAGCGCGGTCAGGGCGCCGGTGCGGGCATCAGTGATGAAGGTGGCGTCAAGGATCGCCTTCGGCATGCCGGTTTGCGGATCGAACAGGTTGAGCAGCGCCATTTCCGACGGCAGGCCGCGCTTGTAGTTGTCGACATAGTCACCGACGATCTTCACGCCCGCGAACCCCATCGGCGCCACATAGCCGCGCAACACGTTGAAGTGACCGTTGAAGGCGGGGTCCGGCGTCAGGTGCATGCGCGGCTCGATGACGGCTCCGCCCGGCGTACCTTGCGCCTTCAGACCTTGCTCGACCGCCGCCAGTATCTCGTCATTGGTCATGTCCAGCGCATCGACGTCGGGGCCGTTGAGCCAGGTCAGCATGACGGGGTCGTGGGGCGCGCTCATCAGGGCTTCAACCTTCCTGCATTCTCTAGATACTCGATGATTTCGCCGGCGGTAACGTCGGGCGTCTTCTCGCTGGTGTCGATGCGGATCTCGGCCTTCTCGGGTGCTTCATAGTCCGAGTCGATGCCGGTGAAGTTCTTGATCTGCCCGGCCCGCGCCTTGGCGTAGAGGCCCTTTACGTCACGCGCCTCGCAGACTTCCAGCGGGGTGTCGACATGGATTTCGACGAACTCGCCCGCCTCCAGCATCTCGCGCGCCATGCGGCGTTCGGAGCGGAACGGCGAGATGAACGACACCAGCACGATGAGGCC
>CAZYKZ010000297.1:0-3014 GCA_964648175.1 uncultured Anderseniella sp. | reverse complement strand
TCCTCGTCCATCTTCGCTTCGCCGAGCGCCTGGTCGACGGCGATCTGGTGCAGCACCAGCGCGTGGTTGGCGATGACGAGGTCTGCCTTGCGGCCGGCCCGCACTGCCTTCTCGATGAAGCATTTGCGATAGTGTGTGCACGCCGAATAGATGCATTCGCCGCGCCGGTCGGTCAGTCCGAGGCCCATCGGCGTCATGGCGCGCTCGCCCGTGGCCGCATCGTAGAACAGGCCCATCAGCCAGGCGGGGAAATCGCCGCCCACCATGTCGCCGTCCTTCGAGTGCCGCGCCCACCGTGCAATCAGCCCCGCCATCAGCGCCGAGCGCGGGTTCGATGCGGTCATCCGGCCGAACGCTTCCTGCATGTTGAGCAGGCAGACATAGTTCTCCCGCCCCTTTCGGATCACGATGCGGTTGCGGCGTTCTTCCGGGTCTGGGACCAGCCGCTGGCTTTCCTGTTCCAGCTGCCGCTGCAGGTTCTTGGTATAGGTCGATATCCACACCGCCTGCTTGTTGCGCGTTGCCCACAGCCATGAGGGCGCAAGGTATCCCAGCGTCTTGCCAAGGCCCGTACCAGCTTCGGCGAGCACGATCTGGTTGCGCGCTGGGCTTTCGCGTGGCTCGAACGCGGCGGTCACCGCACCGGCATAATCCACCTGCGCAGGCCGCGCCTCGGCACTACCCTTCAGCAGGCCTGCAAGGAACCGTTGCGCCTCGTCCGGCTTCACCGGCTCATGGCTGCCGGGCGGGCGAGGACCTTCGTCCTCCCACTCCTCCAGCCGGTCCCATACATTGAGCCCCGTGGCGAACACCGATGTCGCATCGCCGCCGCGCGCATCGCCAAGTGCGGCGATCACCCGGCCCGCCCACGGCCACTTGCCGCGGTCGAGGAAGTGCGCCACCTGCAGGGTCTCGCGCGAGTGGGGATAGTTGCGCGATGCCAGCCGCCGCAGCAGCTCCGCCGCCACCAGCTTCACCGTGGCCGCATCGTCGGGCTCGGGCGAAAGCCCGAGTGCCCGGGCAAGGCCTGAAGGCGTCGGCACGGCCATCACGGCGGGCGCGGCGAAGGCGAACAGTTCGCAGATGTCGAGATGCGCCTGCTCGCGCGCCTCGCGCACGACCGGCTGCGGCACCTGCGCCACCAGCGCCAGCCGGCCCACCAGGTAGCCAGCGTGACATACCAGGTGAGGCGTTCCAGCCAGCGCCTTCAGCGCCCTGTCTGCGGCAACCAGTTCGCCTGCGTCACGGCGCGCCGACACCCCGTCGAGCACCATCACCGGCGGCAGTCCGGCGGCGGTGTCAGCCTGCGCTGTGGCGTTATGGCCGGGCGGTTCGTTCATCCTGAAATTGATTCTGCCCTTTAAGTTCCGGCCACAATCTGGCACATGCTAGCGGCTTCAAGTAACCCAGTTTCGAACCGATTGCCGAGCCGCCATGTCCAGACCACCCGTTGATCCCGCCCTTCGCGCCGCCGGCCTTGAAAGCAAGGCCTGGCCCTTCGAGGAAGCCCGCAAGCTCCTGAAGCGCATGGAGCAGAAGAAGACCCGGCACGACTATATCCTCTTCGAGACCGGTTACGGCCCCTCCGGCCTGCCGCACATCGGCACCTTCGGCGAGGTGGCGCGCACCACCATGATCCGCCGCGCCTTCGAGATCATCTCCGACATTCCGACCCGCCTGCTGTGCTTTTCCGACGACATGGACGGCATGCGCAAGGTGCCGGAGAACGTGCCCAACCAGGAACTGCTCAAGGCCAACCTGCACAAGCCGCTCACCGTGGTGCCTGACCCGTTCGAGGAGTTCGAGAGCTTCGGCCATCACAACAACGCCATGCTGCGCCGCTTCCTCGACACGTTCGGCTTCGAGTACGAATTCGCCTCCGCCACCGACTATTACAAGTCGGGCAAGTTCGACGAGATCCTGCTGCGCTGCGCCGAGCGCTACAACAAGATCATGGAGATCATGCTGCCCACGCTCGGCGAGGAACGTCAGGCGACCTATTCCTGCTTCCTGCCGATTTCGCCCACGAGCGGTCGCGTGCTCTATGTGCCGATGAAGAATGTCGATGGCAAGAACGGCACCATCACCTTTGAAGACGAGGACGGCACCGACGTGACGCTGCCGGTCACCGGCGGCAACGTGAAGCTGCAGTGGAAGCCCGACTTCGGCGCCCGCTGGGCAGCACTCGGCGTGGACTTTGAAATGTTCGGCAAGGACCACGGCCCCAATGCGCCGCTGTACGACAAGATCTGCAACGCGCTCGGCGGCGTGGCCCCAGAGCATTACATCTACGAGCTGTTCCTCGACCAGAACGGCGAGAAGATTTCCAAGTCCAAGGGCAACGGCCTGACCATCGACGAGTGGCTCACCTACGCGCCGACCGAAAGCCTCTCGCTGTTCATGTACAACAAGCCCCGCACGGCGAAGCGGCTCTATTTCGACGTCATCCCCCGCGCGGTGGACGAGTACTTCCAGTACCTGTCCGCATACGAGCGCCAGGAAGACCCGAAGGACCGGCTCAACAACCCGGTCTGGCACATCCACAACGGCAACCCGCCGAAGGTGGACATGCCGGTGTCGTTCGCGCTGCTGCTCAATCTTGCGGCGGTGGCCAATGCCGAGACCAAGGATGGCCTGTGGGCGTTCATCCGCCGCTACCGTCCGGACTGCTCGCCCGAAAACCATCCCGAACTCGATCACCTGGTCGGCTATGCGCTGAAGTACTTCGACGACTTCGTGAAGCCGTCCAAGCAGTACCGCGAGGCCACGGCAGACGAGGCGGAAGCCTTGCGCGAACTGGCCACCCGGCTCGGCGACCTGGAAGACGGCACGTCTCCGGAAGAGATCCAGAACGTTGTCTATGACGTCGGCCGCCGCGAGCCCTACACCAAGGAAAACAAGGATGGCTCCATCGGCGTGTCACTGGCCTGGTTCAACACGCTGTACGAGATCCTGCTCGGCGAGCCGCAGGGCCCGCGCTTCGGCTCGTTCGTGGCGCTCTATGGCATCGGCAA
>CAZYKZ010000296.1:0-3023 GCA_964648175.1 uncultured Anderseniella sp. | reverse complement strand
GAGTTTCCCGACGCGGTGACCGAGCGCGGGGCCAAGCACCTGATGGAACTGGCCGACATGGTGCGTGAAGGTCACCGGGCGGTGATGGTCTACCTGGCGCAGCGTTCGGATGCAGCGCGGTTCCGGCTCGCGCACGACATCGACCCCGCATACATGGACGCCTGGAAAGCGGCGCGCGACGCGGGCGTTGAAAGCATCGCGCTGGCGTGCCAAATGGGAGATGACGAGATTGTTGCCGACAGGCTGATTGACCTTGACGTAACGTAGCCAATTTGCGGTATTGGACAACATGCAGACCACTTATGTAGACGCAGCCACGGCTCCCCTGGTCAACAATGGCCAGGTCAAGCTGCATGGCGCGGCAGACTTTGCCGCCATGCGCAAGGCCGGACGGCTTGCGGCGGAAGCGCTCGACATGCTGGTGCCGATGGTACAGCCGGGCGTGACCACGGAAGAACTGGACGATGCGGTGCTGGCGTTCGCGCGCGAGCATGACGCCATCCCCGCACCGCTCAACTATCGCGGTTTCCCGAAGGCCATTTGCACCTCGATCAACCACGTGGTGTGCCACGGCATTCCCGGCCCCAAGCCGCTCAAGGAAGGCGAAATCGTCAATATAGACGTGACACTTATCGTGGACGGCTGGCACGGAGATTCAAGCCGGATGTACCCGGTGGGCGAGATCAACCGGCGGGCCGAGCGGCTGATCGAGGTGACCTATGAATGCCTGATGCGCGGACTGGAGGTGATCCGGCCCGGCGCCTTCACGGGCGATATCGGCCACGCCATCCAGACCTTTGCGGAAGGTGAGCGCTGCTCTGTGGTGCGCGACTTCTGCGGCCACGGGCTTGGCCGGCTGTTCCATGACATGCCGAATATCCTGCATTATGGCCGGCCCGGCGAAGGCGTCGAACTGCGCGAGGGCATGTTCTTCACCGTCGAACCTATGATCAATCTCGGCCGTCCGCACGTGAAGGTGCTGTCCGACGGCTGGACGGCGGTGACGCGCGACCGTTCGCTGTCGGCACAGTTCGAGCACACCATCGGCGTGACGGCGGACGGGTGCGAGATCTTCACGCTGTCACCGGCAGGCTACCATTGCCCGCCGTGGCGGACCTGAGATCAGATCGGGCGGCAAGGGGGGCTGCACGCACATGGGCTTCAAGGACGCACAGGGGTTCAAGGTTCCCGCCACGTCGAAGCCCGCCCAACCGGACGTAGCGGTTGGCTCGCAAACCTCACAGGCAGAAACTCCCCATTATCACGGGCACAGGGACCGGCTGCGCGAGCGCTTTCTGGAAGGCGGGGCAGATGCCCTGCCCGACTATGAAATGCTGGAACTGATGCTGTTCCGCGCCATTCCAAGGCAGGACACCAAACCCATTGCCAAGGCGCTGCTGGCGCGCTTCGGCACCTTCGGCGACGTGCTGGCGGCTGCTCCTGAACGGTTGAAGGAGGTCAAGGGCGTCGGCGACAAGGTGGTGTTCGAGCTCAAGCTCATCAATGCCGCAGCCGTCAGGCTGTCGCGCAAGTCCGTGCTCGACCGGCCGGCGCTGACCAGCTGGCAGGCGCTGATCGACTACTGCACCGCCGCCATGGCCTACGACGACAGGGAACAGTTCCGCGTGCTGTTTCTCGACCGCAAGAACGTGCTGATTGCCGACGAGGTGCAGGGCCGAGGCACCGTTGACCACACGCCCGTCTATCCGCGCGAGGTGATGAAGCGGGCGCTGGAGCTGTCGGCCACTGCAATCATCCTGGTGCACAACCATCCCTCAGGTGACCCTACCCCCAGCCAGGCCGACATAACCATGACGCGCGAGATCGTGGACGTAGCCGGCAAGCTCAACATCGCCGTGCACGACCACCTGGTCATTGGCCGCAAGGGGCATGCCAGCTTCCGGGCACTGGGCCTTATGTGACAATCTTTCCCGGCGCGATGCGGTTGTATCATCCCCGCAACGCCCCCACCTCTCACCAGTGCAGGCCATTCACTTATGGCCACAGAGAAGGGAGAGGCTCATGAACAACGACGCCACGTTGAAGAACCTGCAGAAAGCCCTGCAGATGGAGATGACCGCGGCTCACCAGTATCAGTTGCACGCCCATGTGCTGGATGACTGGGGGCTTGACCTGCTGGCCGGCCAGATGCGCGGCGAGATGCAGGAAGAGATCGGCCACTCCGACAAATTCATCGAACGGATCATGTTTTTGAACGGCAAGCCCGAAATGGCGTTCGCCAAGCAGCCGGTAGCAGCAAGCTCGCTGGAGGACATGTTCAAGGCTGACCTTGCCGACGAGGAAGAGGCAATCCGGTTCTATACAAGCGCCGCACAGCAGGCCAGCGAGGTGGGCGACATCGGCTCGCGGACACTGTTCGAGCAGATCGTGCTGGACGAAGAAGGCCACAAGAGCTGGCTTGAACAGCAGATCAGCCTCATCAAGCGGCTGGGCGAGCAGGCCTACAGCGCCAGGTTCGTGTCAGGCGCGCAGTCCAGCGAAAGCGCTGCGTAGCGCGGAAGGTGTAGCGATCAGTTTTCGCGCATGGCCTCGTTGCGCAGCTTCGAGACAGGCTTGAGAAGGTAACTAAGCACCGTCTTTTCGCCGGTCTGGATATCTACCGTTGCCTGCATGCCCGGAATGACCGGCAGTTCCTTGCCATCGTGGTTGAGGTGGGTCTGGCGCGTGCTCACCATGACCCGGTAGAAGGCCTCGCCGTTGCTGTCTGTGATGGTGTCGGCGCTTATGCGCTCGATCTCGCCTTTCAGCGCGCCATAGACGGTATAATCGTAGGCGGTCAGCTTGATGCTGGCACTGAGGCCCGGGCGAATGAACGCGACGTCCTTGGGACGCACCCTCGCCTCGATCTGCAGGTTGTCTTCCACCGGCACGATTGAGACGATGTCGACGCCTGGCTGCACGACCGAGCCGATTGATGTTACCGAAATCTTGTTGATGACGCCGCGAACGGGAGCCCGAAGAGAGGTGCGGGCCACCTGGTCGTCGGTCGCCTTCTCGTTCTC
>CAZYKZ010000295.1:0-3028 GCA_964648175.1 uncultured Anderseniella sp. | reverse complement strand
AGGGGCTATGCGCCGCTCACCCTGTGCCGGACCTGCGGCCACCGGCTCGCCTGCCCCGATTGCGCCAGCTGGCTGGTGGAACACCGTTTTCGCGGACGGCTGGTGTGCCATCACTGCGGCCACGAGGAGCCCGTGCCGAAGGCGTGTCCGGAATGCGGCGCGGAGGATTCGCTGGTTGCCTGCGGTCCCGGCGTGGAGCGGCTGGCGGAGGAGGCGGCAAGCCGGTACCCGGATGCGCGGATCGCCATCCTGTCATCCGACCTGTCGCGCGGCACACTGCTGGCCGACATGCTGCGCGACATCGCCAAGGGCGAGTACAACCTGATCATCGGCACGCAGCTGGTGGCCAAGGGGCATCACTTCCCCGGGCTGACGCTGGCCGGGGTAGTCGATGCCGACCTGGCGCTCGAAACCACCGATCCACGCGCCGGCGAGCGCACCTGGCAGATGCTGGCGCAGGTGTCGGGCCGGGCCGGGCGCGGCGGCAAGCCGGGCAGGGCAATCGTGCAGACCTACATGCCGGACCATCCGCTGATGCGGGCGCTGGCGGCGCAGGACCGCGACAGTTTTCTGGCGCATGAAAGCGAAATCCGGCAGCGCGCCATGCTGCCGCCGTTCGGGCGCATGGCCGGTATCATCATTTCAGGAGAGGACCGGGAGCAGGCATCGCGGTTTGCGCAGGCGCTGGCGCGGTCGCAACCGGAGGCCTCGGACGTGCAGGTGCTGGGACCGGCGCCGGCACCGCTGGCCATGGTGCGCGGGCGGCACCGGTTCAGGCTGCTGGTGATGTGCGCGCGGGAGGTGGATATCCAGGCCTACCTGCGCCAGTGGCTGGCAGGCGTGAAGACACGCGGGTCCCTGCGTCTCAATATCGACGTGGACCCCTACTCATTCCTGTGAGGCGAGCAAGGGTCCACCGGCTCGCAGATGGTTCAGCCGTCGTTGGCTGTCCTGGAGGCCACCGAAGCGGCGTACTTGCGGGCCGCTTTCGGCAGCGACTTCGCGTGAATGCCGGCATTGTAGTAGCCGACCGAGCCGCGCTTGAGCGCCGCCTTGAGGTACTTCATGCCAAAGCGGAGGTTGGTGTCCGGGTCATAGAGCGCCTTGCATGAGCCGGAAAAGCCCATGCCTCGGGCGGTCTGACATTTCAGCTGCATCAGGCCGATCTCGCCGGCCCCGCCGGTAACGTGCGGGCGGAAGCCTGATTCTTGATGAACGATGGCGAGCGCGGTTGATACCGGCACGCCGGCAGCGCGGGCATGCGCTTTGACCTTGGCTACGATGGCGGGGTTCTTGCCCCGTCCGGTCCTGGCCTGCTTGTTGCGCGAAGCCTTGCGATTTGCGGTGCCGGACTTGCCGCTGTTCGCATGGCTGGCCCGGCTGGTCTGTTTCGCTGAAGTCTTGTTGAAGTTGGTGACCTGCTCGATGGCCGGCTGGTCTTTGCTGGCTGCGGCTGACGGGGCAATGGCGCCCAGGCAAAGCGCTGCCGTCAGCGCAATTGCGCTGCCAAATGCTTTCAATGTCATATGAGAATCGTCTCCGGTTGCTGGCGGGCGCATGTTCCGGAATGTCCCCCGGCGCCCGCGGTCTGGATTGGCTGCGTGGTCACTGTTGCGGCCGCATTGCCGGCATCGGGCAAACGTGCGGCCGCGCTTGCCCGCGCAGCGTGTGCGGCAGTTGAACTATCGTCGCATGAGGGCAGCAGTTTGAGCCTCAAAAGACCGTTTGCGGGCGCGAATGTGGCATTGATTGCGGCAATCCGCCGCCCTGTATGAGTTGCGCCCTTTCAGCCTGTGTGCTAGATCGAGCCCGCGGTTGGGAAGGCCTTGTTTGCAGGGGCACGGAGGCCGCCAATAAATTCCATATTTTTCAGGCGCTTATCCGGTCAGCCCGGAGGTCTGGAAACCCGCAAAACAGCCACAGCGAGTTGATTGTCACGTGACGGCTCAGGAACATACAGCGACGGGCATGCCGGGGCGTTACGCCACCGCCCTGTTCGAATTGGCCCAGGAGAGCAACTCGGTCGCCGCCGTGTCGGCTGACCTGGACAGCTTCGCCGCGATGCTCGATGCATCGGAAGATCTCACCCGGCTGGTGCGCAGCCCGGTATTCGGCGCCGGCGATCAGATCGCCGCGCTGGAGGCGATTTTCGCGCAGGCCGGCATCAAGTCGATTGCAGCGAACTTCATCAAGCTGGCGGCCAAGAACCGCCGGCTTTTTGCCGTTCGCGACATGATCAATGCCTTCCGCGCGCTTGCCGCGCAGGCCCGCGGCCAGGTGGCCGCAGAGGTCGTCTCGGCTGAAAAGCTGTCGTCCGCGCAGGTCGACAGGCTGAAGGCCGAATTGAAGGCGTCGGTGGGCTCGGACGTCGAGCTTGCCCAGGTGGTTGATCCGTCGATCCTCGGCGGGCTCATTGTCAAGGTCGGCTCGCGCATGGTCGACAATTCACTTCGCACGAAACTGCAGAACCTCAAGGTTGCCATGAAAGGGGTCAGCTGATGGATATCCGCGCTGCCGAGATTTCCTCAATACTCAAGAAGCAGATCAAGGACTTCGGCAAGGAAGCCCAGGTCTCCGAGATCGGCCAGGTGCTGTCCGTCGGTGACGGCATCGCCCGCGTCTATGGTCTCGACAACGTCCAGGCCGGCGAGATGGTCGAATTTCCCGGCGGCATCATGGGCATGGCCCTGAACCTGGAAGTCGACAATGTCGGTATCGTGATCTTCGGTTCCGACCGCGACATCAAGGAAGGCGACACCGTCAAGCGTACGGGCGCCATCGTGGAAGTGCCGGTTGGCCCCGAACTGCTGGGCCGCGTGGTCGACCCGCTCGGCAACCCGATCGACGGCAAGGGCCCGATCAAGGCCAAGGAGCGCCGCCGCGTGGACGTCAAGGCGCCGGGCATCATCCCGCGCAAGTCGGTGCACGAGCCGATGTCGACCGGCCTGAAGGCCGTTGACGCGCTGATCCCGGTGGGCCGCGGCCAGCGCGAGCTGGTCATCGGCGACCGCCAGACCGGCAAGACCGC